>NZ_FMBA01000003.1:0-93353 GCF_900094935.1 Gilliamella intestini | reverse complement strand
TGGAATGATGCAAAGGGGTTGGTTAAGGAAAAGCAATTGGAGAATTTATTTTGCTCATCGGACACGCATTTTGTTAAAATGAAAGCCGATGAGTAATATGTATCTGTCAGATTAAGTTTGAGCTACTACAATTTAACCTAATTGCTTACGAGCATTACGGAATATTCTCATCCAAGGGCTATCTTCCCCCCAGTTATCAGGATGCCATGAATTAGTTACCGTTCTAAATACCCGTTCTGGATGTGGCATCATAATAGTTGCTCGCCCATCTTGAGATGTCACTGCAGTAATACCGTTTGGCGAACCATTTGGATTAGCAGGGTATTGCTGTGTTACTTTGCCAAAATGGTCAATATAACGTACGGCAATTAATCCTGATGCTTCTAAACGGTTTAGATGAGTATCATCCCCCACTTCAACACGCCCTTCCCCGTGTGAAACAGCAATTGGCATATGCGAACCAACCATATCAGTAAATAGCAACGACGGGCTTGATTGAATTTGCACTAAACTAAAGCGAGCTTCAAAACGTTCTGATAAATTACGAACAAAATGAGGCCACAAGTCGGCTCCCGGAATTAGATCCTTAAGATTCGACATCATCTGACAACCGTTACAAACCCCTAACGATAAAGTATCTTTGCGATGAAAGAATCGTTCAAATTCATCACGAACTTGTTCATTAAATAAAATCGATTTTGCCCAACCTTCACCCGCACCTAACACATCACCATAAGAAAAACCACCACAAGCAACTAGTGTACTAAATTGACTAAGTGTAATTCGACCAGAAAGTAAATCTGTCATATGCACATCAATAGCTTGAAAACCTGCTCTATCAAATGCTGCTGCCATTTCAACGTGTGAATTAACGCCTTGCTCACGTAAAACAGCGACTTTTGGTCTTGTTCCTTTAGCAATATAAGGCGCAGCAATATCGGCTTGCAGATCAAAAGTTAAGTGTACATTTAATCCTGGATCATCTTCATTTTGTTTAGCTTGATGTTCTTGATCAGCACATTCAGGATTATCTCGTAAACGTTGCATTTGCCATGTCGTTTGCGCCCACCATGTTCTCAAAGTTAAGCGTGATTCACTGTATACTGTAGCTGAGTTATCACGTACAATAATTTGTTGACCAGTTTTAGCTCTACCAAGCACATGAACCGCATGGGATAAGCCAAACTGCTTAAAGCACTCCATCACATCATCTAAACGATTATTCGCTACCTGAATAACTGCGCCGAGCTCCTCATTAAATAACGAAGCAATCACATCATGACCTAATTGAGAAATATCAATATCAATTCCACAATGCCCTGCAAAAGCCATTTCGGCCAATGTCACAAACAGTCCACCATCAGAACGATCATGATAAGCAAGCAACGCATTTTGGCTTACTAAAGCCTGAATCGCATTATAAAAAGTAAGCAGTTCTTTAGGATCATGAACATCCGCTGTTTTTTGGCCTAAATGACGATACACTTGGGCTAGTGCGGTGGCACCTAGTGCTTGATGGCCTTTCGATAAATCAATCAACAGTAATGTATTATCCTGATCAGTACGCAATTGTGGTGTCACTGTTTTACGCACATCTTCAACACGGGCAAATGCCGAAATCACCAATGATAATGGTGAAGTCATGGTTTTTTGCTCACCATCTTGTTGCCAAGTGGTTTTCATGGACATCGAATCTTTACCAACAGGAATAGCAAGCCCTAACGCTGGACATAACTCTTCACCAATAGCTTTAACGGCCTCATAAAGCCCAGCATCTTCGCCCGGATGCCCTGCTGCTGCCATCCAGTTAGCCGAAAGCTTAATTCGTTTGATATCACCAATATTGGTTGCAGCAATATTCGTAATTGCCTCACCAACTGCAAGCCTTGCTGATGCGGCAAAATTAAGTAACGCAACGGGCGCACGCTCGCCGATTGACATGGCTTCGCCATAATAGCTATCTAAACTTGCTGTAGTCACCGCACAATCAGCCACTGGCACTTGCCATGGGCCAACCATTTGATCGCGCGATACCATCCCCGTTACAGAGCGATCGCCAATGGTAATTAAAAAGGTCTTTTCGGCAACGGTTGGCAAATGTAGAACACGTTTAACCGCATCATATAAATTAATTTCAGAAGTTGAAAAATTATCACCATGTGCTTGGTGAGTTTTAACATCACGTTGCATTTTAGGCGTTTTACCAAGTAGCACATCTAATGGCAAATCGATGGGATTATTATTAAAATGCTCATCATGTAAGGTAACAGCTTTATTGGCGGTCGCCTCACCAATCACCGCATAAGGTGCACGCTCACGCTGACAAAGTTCAGCAAATAATGCCAATTTATCGGGATGAATCGCAAGCACATAACGCTCTTGCGATTCATTACACCAAACTTCTAGTGGTGACATACCTGGTTCATCGCTAAGTATTTTACGAAGCTCAAACTGACCGCCACACCCACCATCGCTAACAAGTTCAGGCATCGCATTAGACAAACCACCAGCACCAACATCATGAATAAATAAGATAGGATTATCTTCACCAAGTTGCCAACAGCGATCAATAACTTCCTGACAACGGCGCTCCATTTCAGGGTTATCACGCTGAACAGAAGCAAAATCCAAATCGGCATCAGACTGTCCCGATGCCATAGACGAAGCCGCCCCGCCACCTAAGCCAATATTCATAGCTGGGCCACCTAAAACAATCAGCTTAGAGCCAGCTGGAAACTCACCTTTTTGGATATGTTCACGGCGAATATTACCCATACCACCAGCTAACATAATCGGTTTATGATAACCTCGAAGCTCCTCGCCATTATGGCTATTAACCTTTTCTTCATAAGTACGGAAATACCCTAACAAAGCCGGACGACCAAATTCATTATTAAACGCCGCACCACCTAAAGGGCCATCCATCATAATATCAAAGGCACTCACAATGCGATCAGGCTTACCAAAATTTTGCTCCCAAGGTTGTTCAAAATGAGGGATTCGCAAATTAGAAACCGAAAACCCGACTAAACCAGCTTTTGGTTTAGCACCGCGCCCTGTTGCGCCCTCATCACGAATTTCACCACCGCTCCCCGTTGCCGCACCTGGCCAAGGCGATATTGCTGTTGGGTGATTATGCGTCTCAACTTTCATTAAAATATCGGCATATTCTTGATGATAGCAGTATGTTTTATTCTCATTATCCGCAAAAAAGCGCCCAACGATTGAACCGTCCATCACTGCAGCGTTATCTTTATAAGCGGACGAAACATAATCAGGAGTGTGTTCAAAACTATTTTTTATCATCTTAAACAGTGATTTAGCCTGCTTTACCCCATCAATAACCCAATCGGCATTAAAAATCTTGTGACGACAATGCTCAGAATTGGCTTGTGCAAACATATAAAGTTCAATATCAGTAGGATTACGATTTAGTTTTTTAAAGTTCTCAACTAAATAATCAATCTCATCAGATGCTAATGCCAAACCTAATTTAAGATTAGCCTCGTCTAATGCCACGCGCCCTTGACCTAATAAATCAATGGTTGTCACTGGCGCAGGTGATTCAACATGAAATAACTGCTCGGCTTGATCAACATGGCTAAAGACCGCTTCCATCATGCGATCATGAATTAATGCTACAAAATCGTTTTTTTGGCAATCGGTTAATTCTGAACTCACTTGCACATAATAAGCAATTCCCCGCTCAATACGGCGAATCTGTGATAAACCACAATTATGCGCAATATCAGTTGCTTTTGACGACCAAGGCGAAATCGTTCCCGCTCTTGGCGTCACTAAAAAGAGTTGTTTGCTAGCTGTTTGATCGACATTGATTTGTGCAGTTTTTGGACCGTATTGTAATAATTTATCTAACGTTAACTGTTGTTCAGCCGTCAATTCGCCTGCCAAATCAACAAAATGTAGATATTGGGCTTCAATATTAATAACAGGGATGGATTTTTCACAGCAAGTAGATAAGATTTTACTAATACGAAATGGAGATAACGCAGAGCAGCCAGCTAAAATTTTCATAAAAATTACTCTTTTTAAGCCAAAAATAAGGAAAAATAGACCAATATTATAAAAGAAAGCGCACGGTGTGGCTATATGAAATACAGTTAATCGAGTGATGGCGAAAAAGTTTATTTTTATCTTTTAAATCTTAGAATATTTATTAATTATGTTAAATTTCAATTAAGAGTACGTATCGCTTTTTTCGACTTTCTTAATTTTAAAAAGGTATAGAATCCTGAATATTTTTTACAAAAAATATAACCTAAAAACTGAACAGCTTTATAAATACCCTATTGCTATAGTAAGTACATCGCTCACATAGAAAATCACATTTGTGGAGGCTTTTAAAGTGGTTACCTTTGGTGGGTATTTAAAAAATATTGATTTATTAGTTAATTACTGATTTACTGCATAGAAACAAAAAATAATTAATGATATCTTATGAAAATATAAGGGTAAATTAGCATGGAGTTTCTTTTTTATTTACTCATTATTGGTATGCTAATAGCAGTGTTTATTAATTTTTCTAGCTTAGGAAATCAAATTTCTGCTTTGAGGCATCAATTAACAGAGTTACAAAAAAGTGTTTTATCGCTTTCAGAGCATCTTCATCAGCAAAAAAGTAGTTCGTCCCATTCTGATACGGTTCAAGAAACTACTGACCAAACTTTGGATGAGTTAACCATACAGAGCAAACAACATGATAGTGACACTGAAAATACCAATCAGCAATTTGACTATCAAACCAATGGCATCATTCAAGCATCCGACGATGCCGACCTAGTTGATCTATCAGTAACCGAAATTGAAACGCCACCTCAAATTCCTTGTGCCACTAATAATTACAATTTAAACGCCGATTGCTTGCAACTCAATGATCAAAATGAGCCTGTCTTATTCACTCAATCCGAACAATTTGCCCACAACCCACTTGACGATAAAAACACTAATTTCGATGTTTTAACGCAAGCTAACACCCCATATGAAGAAGTAGCAACAGAACAAGAAGCACAAACTTGTGTCAGTGAATCAGTATCCGATGAGGTTACCGAGCCTGAAATAACAAACGCAGAAACCTTAACATCACCAACATTAGACCCATTTGATTCTGCATATAAAAAACCGACTACTACGAGCACAAACCCTAATTTATTGTTACTTGCTTTTAATTGGTTTATTAAAGGCAATGTTCTTGCCAAAATTGCCATTGCAATACTGTTTTTAGGGTTAACATATCTGTTTAAATATAGTGTTGAACATAATGTTCTTTCACCAGAGTTGAGAGTATTAGGTGCATTAGTCTTGGGCATTGCTTTATTGGCTATAGGTTGGAAATTAAAAGATAAGCGCAAAATTTATGCCTTAATTTTGCAAGGTGGTGGATTTGCAACTTTGTACCTAACCATTTTTGCCGCTTATAGGCTGTATGAGCTAGTACCTATGTTACTGGCTTTTGCTATTTTATTCGTGATTTGTTCAACAAGTGTTGTATTTGCCGTTGTGCAAAGGGCAATGAGTTTGGCAATTATTGCTTGTGTTGGGGGCTATTTAACACCGATTTTATTATCTAATGATTCGGGCAATCATGTTGCATTATTTAGCTATTATTTAATGATTTCTAGTGCTATTTTGGTGATTAGTATTTCACAATCTTGGCGAGTACTTAATTTATTAGGATTTCTATTTACCTTTGTTGTATCACTACTATGGGGAATGAGTAATTTTCTACCTGAGTTTTATATTGAATGTCAGATATTTATCGTCGCTAATATGCTAATTTATGGTATTTTGGCGGTGTTATTATCGATTCGCAGTAATAATAAAGAACCTTATCAAAATGTGCTCGATCTCATTTTGCTATTTGGAACGCCATTATCAGGATTTGGCCTGCAATATGCGATCACTCATCAATGGGAATTTGGTCCTGCGTTTTCTTCATTAGGTTTTGGTTTATTTTATCTGGTTGGTTCCTATATTATTTTACGCTTGTGGCCAACAACAGCTAAAAAAATTGCGCTTTTGGGACTGGCCATTGGTATGGCATTTAGTACCTTATCCATTCCGCTTGCCTTTAGTGCTAATTTGACTGCGACACTTTGGTTATTTGAGGGAACGGCATTAAGTTGGATTATGCTTTCTCAAAAATATTATCGCATGGCGTTACTAGGTAGTGCTATTACCCTACTGGGAATCATTTCTACCTGTATATCTTTAGAATATAATCACTTAACCACAGCGTCATTCATATGGCTTTTAGGTATCACCAGTATTATTTTATTTATCAATGCATGTTTATGGCACTGTTATGACCGTAATGACGATATTGATAAGCTGATTAAAATATTATTTATGGTCATCGCTTCGATTGTTTGGATACTGTGGATTTCATTATGCATTCCACTTATGCTGGATGAAAGCACGCCAAATGTGGCACCAATTTTATTGGGCTTTACGGTATCGACTTGGTTATGGTATGGCGTTGGTCAAAAAATCAAGTGGAATATAATCTGTTATGCAGTATTAGCACTATGGTTAGTGATACCTTTGTCATTATTCAGAGCGTATATTGGATATTATTATTTATCAAGCTTCGGCGTTTGGAACTTAGCTTGGGTGCTTGCATTTATTAGCTGTTATTATTATTTGTATGTTGCCAATTATCTTATTGAAAACAAAACAGCAGAAACAACGTTCAACACTTTTCCTATTGTATTGCATATTAGTTTATTCTGGATGATTCTTTGCTGGTTAATTCGTGAAACCGTTCATTGGTTTAATTCATTACCGTGGGGATATGAAGTAGTAAAATGGAGTATTGCAGCAACTATAGCAAGCAGTATTGTTTTACTGTTCTACTTCTTGATTAAGCGTCAAATAATGGCCTCGTTACCATTAATCAAATCCTATTGGATAATAGGTCTAATGCCTATTGTGCTTTATATTAGCTATTATTTAATTGTTGGGTTAGGTATGAGTGGACAAATTATTTACTGGCAATATATTCCGATTCTCAATCCGCTAGAAGAAAGTGCCATTTTTGCCTTAATCATGTTAACGGTCTGGTTAAAGTTTGCCATCAGTTATTCACACATTGGCAACAAAATTATCAATACTTCTTATTTTAATATCCCCTTACCAAATATGGTTTTAGTGCCATTAATCACGCTAACCTTTTTATGGGCAAATAGTGTAGTATTACGCTACTTAAGCCAGGTGTTTGATATATCTTGGATGGCTTATTCTTTGTGGCACAATAATATTGTTCAAATGACTGCTTCGTTGCTTTGGATGTTAACATCGGTAATATTAATCACTATCGGGCATCGTTATTCACTTCGGAAAATATGGTACAGCGGTGAAATTATTCAAGTGATCGTTATTATAAAATTAATCTTTGTCGATATTCGTGAACTTGATGGATTACTGCGAGCATTTGCCTTTATTGGTGTTGCATTATTAATGTTATTAATCGCCTATTTAGCGCCATTACCACCAAAACAAGATAATAATAAGCAAATTTTGGAGTAATTTAGAGAAGATGATTAATTTCAGTTTTCAGTATAAAAATAGAAATAAAGCCTAAGTGCTATTAAATTTTATGGATAAATGAATTATGAAAAAATTAATATTAAGTGCTTTAATGCTAATCAGTGGATTTTGTCAAGCAACAGACAAAACCAACCAATATGCCTATGGTGCAATGATTGAAACTAGCAATGATTCAAGTATGTATAGCCGCATAGATCTAACGAGCGATGTGTATACACAAGCGCTTTCAATTCGTTTAGATGATATTCGTGTATTTAATCATAAAGGACAACCTGTGCCTTATGCATTAGTTAATGTTTATCAACGAGATGATGTCAATCAAATATTTCAGGTCACTATTTACGATTTAGATAAAAACCAAGAACACCGTCAAGAAAAACAAAGTAAACAAGGTACTGAACAATATAATATTAATATCAATAATAAAGATGTTCAAATTTCCCTAGATAATACCAACAGTCAAGAACAATACTATGCAACTTATTTATTACAAGTTCCTAACGGAATAAAACTAGAGCAAGCAATTAGTCGCTTATCAATCGATTTTGATACCGCTGAAAGTCAAAATTGGCAAGCTACTGCTAAACTACTTTATAGCCAAGATTTAAGCAATTGGCAAACCGCACTAAATAACGTGCCAGTGATGTCTTTGGTTGATAACAATAATGAGCAATCGCTTAAAGTCAATGTAATTGATATCCCATCAAATACCAATTACAAAGCTAAATATTGGATTTTACAATTAAAATCAGAACAACAAACGATCCCAACTATTAAAAAAGTTAAGTTTATTTCTAGAAAGGCCCCCCCAAAAATTGCACTTTACCCGATCAATTTTGAACTTGCGTCTTCTGATGAGCAAGAGGCATTTTATCAGTTACCAACACCACAGCCAGTTAAAGAATTATCCATCTCACTGCAAAACTCAAGAACGGTGTTGCCAATTAGCGTTTATTATAAAAGCAATGATAAAGATCAAATCTGGCATAAGCTTGACGATTACATTATTCGACGCGTTACAAATACCGATCAAAGCCCAAACATTAAAATAAACGATCCAGATTTACAAATAAAACAGCTCAAGATAAAAGCTAACAACGCTAGCTTTGACCAAGCACCACAAGTAGTTGCTTACCGTAGCCGTATGAGCTTGATTTTTAATAGTGGCAATAATGGACCATTTATTTTGGCTTGGGGTTCGGCTAAAGCTAAATCAGCAGCATTAAGTGAAAAAGTACTTCTGTCTGATTCGCTATCAGCACAAGATTTGCCTGCAGCCTATCTTGGTGAAAATATCAAATTAGCTGGTAAAAAGGCATTGGCTCAAACCATTAAAGATAGCAATACGACAAACTCATATTTGCCAAAATGGTTAATTTGGATTTGTTTAGTTATTGGGGCTATTGTGTTAATTATTATTGCGTTAAAACTACTTAACGAAGTTAAAAATTCATAAAAAAGAAAGCGAAAAAATAAAATTTACTAAAGAAAGTATTTTGTAATAGAAATTATCTTCCATTTTGAGGAAAACGCCTTATAAGTTTTTAGCAGATCATTTTAATCATGATATGTAAACAATTCGGCGTTTTCCTATTGGTAATACATGAAGGTTTATTTTTTGGTGAGTAAGTTTATTCCTTACTTTGTAAATACCATACTGTCATTTCCATTCGTGATTTAAAATTAAGTTTTTTAAAAATACTTTTAATGTGTACTTTTACGGTACTTTCAACGATGCCAAGCTCTTTGGCAATCAATTTGTTTGATAAGCCTTGAACTAATAAGTTGAAAATTTCATTTTCTCTTGGTGTCAATAAGCTCACATCATGGATTTTTGGGGTGGTTGGCTCTTCTCCATAACGTAAATAATTGAGGATAATATGTGAAATCGCATTATCCATAATAACTTTTCCAATCGAAATTTCTTTTAATGAAATGAGAAACTCTTCTGGTTCCATGTCTTTTAGCAAATAGCCATCCGCACCGGTTTTTAGTGCTGTGATGATATCTTCTTTCGCATCTGATACGGTGAACATAATGATGCGGCTAGATATGTTCTTTTCTCGCAAATAACGTAATATTTCTAATCCACTAACATCTTGCATATTGATATCAAGTAAAATGATATCAGGATCAAGCTCTAGTGCTAATTTAACGCCCTCTATTCCCGAGCCAGTTTCTCCTACGATTTGAAAATGGTTTACTGTATTTATTAGTTGTTTCACGCCATTTCTTAACATAGGGTGATCATCAATAAGAAGTATTGAACTAGATATTTGCTCCATTTTTTATTGTCTCTATTATCTGAAATGGAATGGTTTTATTAGCCTTAAATGTTACCACAATTTGTGTTCCTTTGTGAGGAAGGCTATTTATTGTTAAATTACCGTTTAATATTTCAACTCTGTCTCGCATAATAATCAACCCATAGTGGTTATCTTGTTTAATATCATTTTGTAAACCAATGCCATTATCTTCTATGTGAATAGTAATAATGTTATCTTCATCCATTTTTAAACTGACAATAGCCTGTGTAGCTTTAGCATGTTTATATATATTATTAAGCGCTTCGCGAATAATTTGTAGTAAATGAAAGGTATATTTACTATTGATAATATTTAGAGGCAATTGGTATTCAAACTGAATATTGAATGGTAATTTTTCATTAAATTCTTCAATTAATTCCATTAAATTGGTATAAAACCCTGTTTGGCTTAAACGTAAACGAAATGAAGTGATCAGCTCTCTTAGTTGAGAGTAGGTAATATTGACCTCTTTGCGCATCATTGCGAGTAACTCAATACTGTTTTGTGATGTTAAGTCAGATTGTATTTGTAAACAGCTAAGGTGTATTTTTAAGCAAGATAATGATTGAGCTATGGAATCATGTAGTTCTCTAGCCATTGCTGAGCGTTCGTTCATTAATAAATATTGTTTTTGTTGTTCTATTTGTTTATCTAGTTTTATTGCGGTAGTGATTTGCTCAATAAGCCCCATAATTAAGTTTTCTTGTTCATCAGTCAGTATTATTTCAGTTGGCTGATAAGCAAATAATATCCCGTATTTTTGTTCGTTTTCTTGAAGATACCAATAACGCTGAACCCCATTTGGGGAATTAGTTTTTGATGGGATCAAACAAGCATTACATTTGATGTTTTGGCAATAAGGTAATTTTTGTTCATTATTGTAACTGATTTGTTGATAATGTTTAGGATCCTCTGATTCATAAAAGCGTATTTGAAATTGTGTTAATGGGACTAATTCTTCTAGTTCTCGCAGGATTTTTAAACAACGTTCACATAATGGCGCTGAAGTATATAGTTTCTTGGTTGCTTGATATTGGAACGAAATCATTTTATTGGTTTGTTGTAATTTATCTGTTTTTTCTGCAACTTGTTTTTCTAACAATAAATATTGTGATTCGATTTGAGCTGACATTTTATTGAAAGCATGTCCTAATAGATCAAACTCATTTTTTTTCGATTTAATATTAACACGTTGACTAAAATCGTGATTAGAAATTGCCTCAGCCATTTCAATAAGTTTTTTCCACGGGGCAAGGAGATAGTAACGTAAGTAATAAATTTGGATAATTAAAAAGCATATGATGATAACAATAAAGAATTGCTGTAGCTGAGAAATATAATAAATTTTATTTTCGGTTTTTTGATCAATCTTTTGTACCAGATGATTGATACGAACTACATAGTTTTCTATTTCTGCTTTTATATCATCAATTTTTTTTGCATGTTGGATTTTAGGTACAAGTTGAATTTGCCAGTCAGCTTCTAACTGATTAAATTCATTTATTAACCCGTAGCGTTTCAAAAGCATTAAATGTTGCTGTGATGAAGAAATATCGATAAAAATATTTAAACGGTCATACTCTTTTTTGTTGAGGGGAATCAAGCTAAGTAGTTGGTAGTTTTTCATTCTCAATAAACCTAGCTGATTAACCATATACGCTCCACCTTTTGTATCATTGGCGATCTGGATTGAAAACGATAATGCGACTAAAGCAATAGCGCCTAAACAGAACAGTAATAGTGTTAAACGATTTATAATTGATTCGGTGGGGCGAATTTTTATTTTCGACATATAAACACTCAACGTTATTTTATAATTTTATTCTGGCTAAATAATAATTTATGATTATTGTAGCTTGAAAAGAGTATCTCGCTGATCTTTTTTATAACTTTTTGCGATCTTTTGTTAAAGAGCGCTTGCAACAAGAATAAAATTTGCGTAAAATTCACGCCCTATAAGATTAATCACGCAGACATATATGTTTAATCAAGTAATCGTCTGCTTTTTATTGCGGAGTTAAGTATGTACGCAGTTTTCCAAAGTGGTGGTAAACAACACCGAGTTAGCGAAGGACAAGTCGTTCGCTTGGAAAAAATTGAAGTCGAAACAGGCGCAGAAGTTGTTTTCGATAAAGTTTTAATGGTAGCAAATGGTGAAGACATCAAAGTTGGTGCTCCGTTTGTTGAAGGTGCAACAATTAAAGCAGAAATTGTTGAACATGGTCGTGGCGATAAAGTGAAAATTGTTAAATTCCGTCGTCGTAAACACTATCGTAAACAACAAGGTCACCGTCAGTGGTTCACTGATGTGAAGATCACTGCAATCGCTTAATAGGAGTATCGAACAATGGCACATAAGAAGGCTGGTGGTTCATCACGTAATGGTCGTGATTCCCAAAGTAAACGTTTAGGTGTTAAACGTTATGGTAGTCAAGAAGTTCTTGCTGGTAACATTTTAGTTCGTCAACGTGGAACTCAATTCCACCCAGGCACTAATGTAGGTTGTGGTCGTGATCATACGCTATTTGCCTTAATTGATGGACAAGTAAAGTTTGAAGTTAAAGGACCTAAGAATCGTCGTTATGTTAGTGTAGTTGCTAACAGCTAATTTATAAACGGTTCAAAAGTTATAGAAGCCTCACAATTATTGTGGGGCTTTTTTCATTTCTTGAAGTTAATATAAAATTGATGGTGATATGATAAAGCAGCAAAATGTTAAATTAGGTTTTGCGTTAGCCATGTTAACCGCAGTGATGTGGGGAATAGTGCCAATTGCAATGAAATATGCGCTAATGGTTGTTGATCCATTGACATTAGCTTGGTCTAGACTAGCTATTTCAGCGCTTGGTATTACCATTTGGTTGGCTTATAAAAAGCAATTTCCTAATTTAATGATGTTTAGAAAACGTCGTCGTTTTATTTTATTGATGATTGCAGGTTTTGGGCTGTTGGGTAATTTTGCATTGTTTGCTAGTGCAGTTCAGTACCTTTCTGCTACAACCGCTCAGGTTGTCGGGCAAACAGGCATTGTGATTTTTATGATTTCAAGTGCTTTTATTTTTAGAGAGCGACTCAGACCGACTCAGATTATTGGTATTTTAGTATTATTAGTTGGGCTTGGGTTATTTTTTAATAAAAATATTGTAGATCTGTTTTCTAATATGTCTTCGTATGGCATTGGTGTGTGGCTTGGTTTACTGGCTTCGGTATCATGGGCTTGCTATGCGCTTGCTCAAAAAGTACTGTTACAGAAATTACGTGCAGAACAGTTACTTTGGTTGATTTACCTTATTTGTACTGTTTTTTTGTTGCCTTTTACATCGCTAAGTAAAATTACAAATGCTGATGCAACTCAACTGTTTGCTATCATATTTTGTGGTTTAAATACTATTATTGCTTATGGTGCGTTAGTGATGGCTATGGAACGATGGCAAGCAGCACAAGTGAGTGCAATAACAACTCTAACGCCATTATTTTCGCTGATCTTTTCAGATTTGTTTTCTTTAATTTGGCCTGAAAAGTTTGTTATGCAATATTTAAATATTTTAGGTTATATTGGCGCAGTGTCAGTAGTTGCTGGTGCAATGTTTGCGACCATTGGGCATTATATTTGGCATCCAAGAAAAGGCTGGCTAATTAACCGCAATAAAGGGGAAAAATAATGAAATTTGTTGATGAAGCATCAATTCGCGTTGAAGCTGGAGATGGTGGAAATGGTTGTATCGGTTTTCGCCGAGAAAAGTATATACCTAAAGGTGGTCCAGATGGTGGCGATGGTGGTGATGGTGGTGATGTCTTTTTTATTGCTGATGAGAATTTAAACACACTAGTTGATTTTCAGTTTGAAAAAAATTACCGTGCTGAGCGTGGCCAAAATGGACAGGGTTCGGATTGTACGGGTAAGCGTGGTCGAGATATTACTGTTAAAGTACCGGTGGGAACAAGAATTACCGACAAATATACTGGTGAAATTATTGGTGATTTAACCCATCACCAACAAAAAGTATTGGTTGCCAAGGGCGGTTTTCATGGGCTTGGAAATGCGCGTTTTAAATCATCGGTAAATCGTGCACCAAGACAAAAAACAGATGGTACACCGGGGGAAAAACGTGATGTTTTGTTAGAATTATTATTGCTTGCCGATGTGGGTATGTTAGGGTTACCAAATGCTGGTAAATCAACTTTTATTCGTTCTGTATCAGCGGCGAAGCCTAAAGTGGCGGACTATCCTTTTACGACCTTAGTACCAAGTTTAGGTGTTGTTAGGATGGATAACGAACAAAGTTTTGTCGTTGCTGATATTCCTGGTTTAATCGAAGGAGCATCAGATGGTGCAGGGCTTGGTATTCGTTTTCTGAAACATCTTGAACGTTGTCGTGTGTTAGTTCATTTGATTGATATTGCCCCAATTGATGGATCAGACCCAATTGAAAATGCTAAAGTGATTATTCAAGAACTTCATCAATATAGCGAAAAACTAGCAAATAAACCACGTTGGTTGGTATTTAATAAAATGGATGTTTTAGGTGAAGAAGAAAGTGCTAAACGCGCGGCAGAAATCGCTAAAGCACTTAATTGGGCTGACAAATATTATGTCATTTCAGCATTTAATTATGAAGGTATAAAGACCTTATGTTGGGACTTAATGGAATATATCAATGCGCATCCACGTGAAGCAGAACAAGAAGAGTCATCGCCTGAAAAAGTGGAATTTATGTGGGATGATTACCATCAACAAGCAATGGATGAGGCTTTTGATGATGACGATGATTTTGATGACTGGGACGAAAGCGATGAAGAGGGGGTTGAATTTATTTATCAAAAATGATGAGTATTATAATCTGTTTTATTTCGCCTAACTTAGCCATTGTATAGAATTTTTTATAAAAGCAGAATAGGAATATTCTGCTTCAGATTGATGACAAATAACTCGCTTTTTGGCGAGTTCTTTGATCTAATAGAGAGGAGTCCATTATAAGAGGAATTCTATTTTTTATATTTTTAAATATGAATTCTCTTATTATGAAATTAGTGAATAAAGGGTTTATTTTTATCTAGCTTAGAAAAATAAAAAAATGCTTGATTTAGTTAATGATAATAATTATCATTATTATTGTACTTTGTTAGAGCTTTAAAGGCTTCTGAAAAAGTATGACATTGCTCACATTGCTTCCAATGTTTACCAGCTTGACGGTATCGCTAAGCTGGTTTTTTTTGTTTTGTGTTATTAACAATTATTTTTAAACATTAACTTCAATTTAAAGTTATTTTAATTATTGTTTTTATCTACATGCTAGTGTCGTTACAAAAGTTTAGATAAAATTGGCGGAAGAAGAGTAAAAATTATTTTTATGATTACCTAGATGGTTGGTTAAGTTTTCAAAAACTAGCTATTTATTAATTTGTTCTCAATATCAAATAAAATAAGTAATGCTGCACTGCCGCCAAATTCTTTAGGGGCTTGATGAAAACAGATAATATTCGGATGTTGAGCTAGCCACATGGGTGTCTGTTTTTTTAAAATATTTTTTCCATGTCCATACATGATGCAGGCACAATGTGCGTTTTCTCGTAAACAAGCAGCAATAAGTGCAGCGATCTCTTTTTTGGCTTCTTTTTGAGTCAGTCCATGTAAATCTAAAAAAAACTCAGGTTCATAAAACCCACGATATAATTTTTTAACTTCGTATGGATCGGCATTTTCTCGACTATAGCGAATAGGATCTTCTTGCAATAATGGTTGGTAGTCATCTGAAAAATAAAATTCAGCATGGTTCTTTTCATGTTTTAGTTTTTCTGTAGCAATTGCTTTTTGAGACCGTTTTAATGGTTTGTGAATAACGGTATCTTGCTTAAGTTTTTTTGTATTACCAATGCTACTTTTGAATAAATTTATATCATCTTGGTCTAAATTAAATTTGTTTTGCATTGATTTTCACTCTGGGTAAACTTTTTGTTTAAATTCGCATAAGTCTTCGATAACACAGGCACCACACCGAGGTTTTCTAGCAATACAGGTATAACGACCATGCAAAATGAACCAATGGTGACAATTTATTTTGTATTCTTCAGGAACGACTTTAAGCAATTTTTGTTCAACGGCTTCAACGGTTTTTCCTGGCGCAAAACCTGTACGGTTACTTACTCTAAATATGTGAGTATCAACGGCAATAGTTGGCCAACCAAAAGCGGTATTTAATACAACATTGGCCGTTTTACGTCCAACACCAGGTAATTCAATCAGTGCATTAAAATCTTCAGGTACTTCACCTTGATACTTATCAACTAAAATTTGGCACGTTTTTATTATATTTTCAGCTTTACTATTATAAAGCCCAATTGTTCGAATATAGCTTTTTAAATTATCAACACCAAGAGCTAGAATTTGCTCAGCAGTATTTGCAATAGCAAATAATGGTTTGGTGGCTTTATTTACGCTAACATCAGTTGCTTGCGCTGAAAGAACCACTGCGATCAGTAGCTCAAAAGGTGTTTGATAAACTAGCTCAGTTGTTGGATCTTTAATATGATCCTTTAATTTCTGTAGAATTTGTATTCTGGTCGATTGTTTCACAAAGTTATTATATTAAAAATAGCATACTGTATATTATATACTTTTATTTACTATTTATCTGTAGATTATATTTAGTTTTTATATACACTAAATAATAAAATGAATTATTACCATAATAAATTATTAATGACATTTATTTTAAACCTTGTACGGTTTTAAAAATTTGAGTATTTACATTCCTAATCATCGGCTTTTTAGCATGATGATTTTATGATAAGCTAGCTAACTATTTTTTATTTCATTAAACAAGGTTTTTTTTAAATATGTCCTTACCAATGATTGTCACCTTTGCTATATACATTTTAGGCATGATTGCCATAGGTTTTTTTGCGTTTCGATCAACGCAAAATTTTGGTGATTATATTTTAGGTGGGCGTCGTATCGGTAGTGTTGTGACTGCACTTTCAGCAGGTGCTTCAGATATGAGTGGTTGGTTGTTAATGGGGCTACCAGGTGCTGTTTTTTTATTTGGTATTTCACAAAGTTGGATTGCTATTGGTTTAATAATCGGTGCTTACCTTAATTGGCTCCTTATTGCAGGACGGTTACGTGTTTTTACTGAAATTAATCATAACTCTTTAACATTACCCGACTATTTTGCTCGCCGATTCGACGATAAAAGCTCTTTATTGCGTATTATTTCAGCGGTGATTATTCTTATCTTTTTTACTATTTATTGTGCATCAGGTGTTGTTGCTGGTGCTAAATTATTTGAAAGCACATTTGGTATGAGTTATGGTTGGGCAATGTTAGCAGGTGCTGGAGCAACAATTATTTATACTTTTATTGGTGGATTTTTGGCGGTAAGTTGGACTGATACTATTCAAGCTAGCTTAATGATGTTTGCCCTCATTTTAACGCCAATTATGGTTATGGTGAATGCTGGCGGGTTTTCTGATGCAATGATTTATATTGAATCGCTTAATTCTGATTACACCAATTTATTTTCCCATATGGATTTTATTGCGATTATTTCACTATTAGGTTGGGGACTTGGTTATTTTGGTCAGCCACATATTTTAGCTCGGTTTATGGCTGCCGATTCGCATGATGTAATGAAAAATGCCCGTAGAATTAGTATGACATGGATGATTTTATGTTTAGCTGGCGCAATTACGGTTGGTTTTTTTGGTATTGCCTTTTTTGCTCATCATCCTGATTTAGCTTATTTGATTAATGACGGTAAACATGAACGTATTTTTATTGAATTGTCAAAATTACTTTTTAACCCTTGGATAGCAGGTGTTTTGTTGGCTGCTATTTTAGCGGCAGTTATGAGTACATTGAGCTGTCAGTTGCTTGTTTGTTCAAGTGCACTAACCGAAGATTTTTATCGCGCATTTTTTAGACCAAATGCAAAACAAAAAGAATTGGTTTGGGTCGGTCGTATTATGGTGTTATTGGTTGCAGTTATTGCTATTTTATTGGCGATAAATCCCAATAATAGTGTACTTGATTTGGTAAGCCATGCTTGGGCCGGTTTTGGTGCTGCGTTTGGTCCAATTATTGTTTTTTCTGTATTTTGGTCTCGAATGACACGTAATGGCGCATTAGCTGGTATGATTGTAGGAGCTGCAACTGTATTGCTTTGGATTAATTTTAATTGGTTTAATCTCTATTCCCTTATTCCAGGCTTTTTATTTGCTTCTATTGCCATTGTGATTTTTAGTCTTTTTGATAAAAAGCCTAACGAAATAGTGGAAGATCATTTTAAACAAGCATATAAACGTTATCATAACAAAACAGAATAAGTCTTATTTTAAAGTAAAGTAGAATATAAACGTAAAAAATTTAATAGGTAAATATCATGACAAAAAATGTGATCAAACAACTGCAAGAGCGTGGGCTGATTGCTCAGCTTACTGATGAAAAAGCTCTAATAGAACTAATAGAACAAAATCCTATTGCGCTTTATTGTGGTTTTGATCCTACAGCCGATAGTTTGCATCTTGGTCATTTAGTGCCATTACTCTGTTTAAAGCGTTTCCAACTAGCTGGACATAAACCGATTGCTTTAGTTGGTGGTGCAACAGGTTTAATTGGTGATCCGAGTTTTAAAGCGGTTGAACGCAAACTTAATACTGAAGAGACAGTAGTTGAATGGAGTGAAAAAATTAAGCAACAAGTTTCTCCATTTTTAGATTTTAATTGTGGTGAAAATGCAGCGATTGTTGCCAATAACTACGATTGGTTTAGCGGTATGAATGTGCTAACTTTTTTGCGTGATGTTGGTAAATATTTTTCAGTTAATTCAATGATCAATAAAGAGTCAGTTAAACAACGTATTGATCGTGATGAGGTAGGTATTTCATTTACTGAATTTTCTTATAGCTTATTACAATCTTATGATTTTGCTTGTTTGAATAAATCACATGATGTTGTTTTACAAATTGGTGGTTCTGATCAATGGGGTAATATTACAGCTGGTATTGATTTAACTCGTCGCTTACATCAAAAACAAGTTTATGGTTTGACTGTGCCGTTAATCACTAAATCAGATGGCACTAAATTTGGCAAAACTGAAAGTGGTGCAGTATGGTTAGATCCGAAAAAGACAAGTCCTTATAAATTCTATCAGTTTTGGATCAACACTGCTGATGCCGATGTTTATCGGTTCTTAAAATTCTTCACATTTATGCCTCTAAGTGAAATTGATTCATTGGAAGAAGAAGATAAAAATAGTGGTGTTGCACCGCGCGCTCAATATGTACTAGCGGAACAAGTTACTCGCCTAGTTCATGGTGAAGAAGGGCTTGTTGCGGCAAAACGCATTACTGAAAGCTTGTTTTCAGGTAAATTAACTGATCTATCCGAAGCAGATTTTGAGCAGTTAGCTCAAGATGGTATGCCAACGCTTGCCGTTGACAGTGATGTTGATTTACAACAAGCTATCGTAAATGCACAGTTTGCTCCGTCAAGAGGTCAGGCTAGAACGATGATCGAATCTAATGCTATTTCAATTAATGGTGAACGTAATACAACAACGGATTACCGTTTTTTAGATAGTGATAAGCTTTTTAATCGTTATACTTTACTTCGTCGTGGTAAAAAATATTATTGCTTGCTAATTTGGAGTTAATCTCATGAAAAATATTTTATCGATTCAGTCACATGTTGTATTTGGTCATGCAGGAAATAGTGCGGCAGAATTTCCTATGCGTCGATTAGGTGTTAATGTTTGGCCTTTAAACACCGTACAATTTTCTAATCATACTCAATATCGTCAATGGACTGGAGCGGTAATGTCAGCATCTCATTTAACAGAGATCGCGGATGGAATTAATCAAATTGATGAACTCAAACGTTGTGATGCGGTATTAAGTGGCTATATGGGATCACCAGAGCAAGGTAATGCTATTATCGAGATTGTTAAAAAGGTAAAAGCTGTTAATCCAAATGCGATTTATTTTTGCGATCCTGTAATGGGACATCCTGAAAAAGGTTGTTTTGTTGCTCCCGGAGTATCAGAGTTTTTATGCAATACCGCTTTGCCAATGGCCGATATGATGGCACCGAATATTTTAGAGCTTGAAGAACTAAATGGTAAACAACGTATTAATAATGTTGATGAAGCAATTTTAGCTTGTCGAGAGTTATGTCAAAAAGGGCCTAAAGCGGTTTTAGTTAAACATTTAAGTAGAGCTGGATATAAAATTGATCGCTTTGAAATGTTGCTTGTAACTAGTAATGAAGCATGGCACATTGACCGTCCACTAGTTGATTTTGGTGTAAGACAACCTGTAGGTGTTGGTGATATGACAAGCGGGCTTTTTTTAGCTAATATTTTGCTTGGAAATTCATTGGTTGAAGCTTTAGAACATACTACTTCAGCCGTGTATGCGGTTATGCTTGAAACCTTAAAACAAGGTGAATATGAATTACAATTAGTTGCTGCTCAAAATGAAATTGAGAAACCAACACAGTGGTTTAATGCGAAAAAAATTGATTAATTGTAATTGATTAATTGTAAAATATATGTAAAAATCTAATTAAATTACGATTAGCGCTGAATTTATGAGGGGATGATGGACAATATTTCATTAGGGGGGATGCTCGTTGATTTACGAGAACAAATGGGATTAACTCAAGATGATATTGCCAATAAAATTCATGTGAGAAAGACAGTAATTAGTGATATTGAAAATGACCAATTACCTCATGTTCCCCTTGTTTTTATAAAAGGTTATATTCGTTCTTATGCCGAAATTGTTGGTTTATCTGTGGATCACTATCAACCATATCTTAATGAATTAGCTAAACAATCTAAGTCTCACCAGAATATAACTCAAATTCAAACGTTTAATACAAAAAGGCGACGAAAAACTCCTTTTATCCTTTTGGGGATATTTATAATTCTTTGTGTGATTGGTATAATTTTATATTATGTTAATAAAGAGGATAAAAATAATTTTATTGAAGTAAGTCATTATATTTCTCCAGCCCCTATTACTCGTGTTAATAGTTAGCAAATTTTCTTACTCTCATACAGACATTTGTCTTAAATCTTGTTAAGATCGCTGGCTAGTTATTTTGTAAAATGGTTAAGTATGTATGAGTCATAAAGATTCACCAATTGTTAGACGAGAATCAACCCGAATTTATGTCGGCAATGTTCCTATTGGTAACGGAGCTCCGATTGCAGTTCAATCAATGACAAATACTCGAACCACAGATATAGAAAAAACAGTAGCCCAAATTCAAGCTCTTGAACGTGTTGGTGTAGATATTGTGCGTATTTCCATACCTACAATGGATGCAGCTGAAGCTTTTAAATTTATTAAACAGCAGGCAAAAGTTCCACTCATTGCTGATATTCATTTTGATTATCGTATTGCATTAAAAGTTGCCGAATATGGCGTTGATTGCTTAAGAATTAATCCTGGCAATATAGGTAATGAGTCAAGAATTCGCTCTGTTGTTGATTGTGCTAAAGATAAAAATATCCCGATACGAATCGGTGTTAATTCTGGTTCTCTTGAAAAAGATATTCAAGAAAAATATGGTGAACCTACTCCAAAAGCGATAGTTGAATCAGCGATGCGTCATGTCGATATACTTGACCGACTTAATTTTGGACAGTTTAAAGTTAGTGTAAAAGCATCTGATGTGTTTACTGCAGTTGATGCTTATCGATTGCTAGCTAAGCAAATAAAGCAACCATTACATCTAGGTATAACTGAAGCTGGTGGTGTTCGAAGTGGTGCTATTAAATCGGCCATTGGATTGGGATTATTGCTATCAGAAGGCATTGGCGATACACTTCGAGTTTCTTTAGCAGCTGATCCTACAGAAGAAGTAAAAGTTGGATTTGATATTTTAAAATCGCTGCGTATACGGTCTCGTGGCATTAATTTTATTGCGTGCCCAACCTGTTCTCGCCAAGAGTTTGATGTGATTAATACAGTCAATACATTAGAACAGCGATTAGAAGATATTATTACACCAATGGATGTATCTATTATTGGTTGTGTGGTTAACGGTCCTGGCGAGGCTTTAGCTTCAACGATGGGGGTTGCTGGCGGTCATAATAAAAGTGGCTTTTATGAAGATGGTGTGCGTATTGGCCGTATTGATAATGAACAAATGATTGATGAATTAGAAGCTAAAATTCGTGCTAAAGCATTAATATTGAAAAACAGAATTGCAGCAACTGAATTATAATTTTATTAGATAGCGAATAAATAAATGACAGAGAAAAAGATCCAATCTATACGAGGAATGAACGATTTACTCCCAACAGATAGTGCAAGTTGGCAACAGATTGAAAAAATCGTTAAAGGTGTACTAAATAGTTATGGCTACAACGAAATTAGAACACCTATTGTTGAAGATACTGCGCTATTTAAGCGAGCGGTCGGGGAAGTCACCGATATTGTTGAAAAAGAGATGTATACTTTCAATGATCGAAATAATGAAAGCATCACTTTACGCCCAGAAATTACTGCAGGTTGTGTTCGTGCAGGAATTGAGCACGGTCTTTTTTATAATCAAGAACAACGCCTTTGGTATTTAGGGCCAGCTTTTCGTTATGAAAAACCACAAAAAGGGCGTTATCGTCAATTTCATCAATTTGGTGTTGAAGTCTTTGGACTTGAAGGGCCAAATATTGATGCCGAGCTTATTTTATTAACGGCTCGTTTTTGGAAAGCACTTGGTATTGAACAGCATACTTCTCTTGAACTTAATTCAATTGGTTCGCTTGAGGCTAGAGCCAATTATCGAAATGCGTTGGTTGTTTTTCTTGAACAACATAAAGACAAATTGGATGAAGACTGCTTACGTAGAATGTACACTAACCCGTTACGCATACTTGATTCAAAAAATCCAGTTGTTCAAGAGCTACTTAATCGAGCTCCAAAATTGTTTGATTATTTAGATGAAGAATCGAAACAACATTTTGAAGGATTATGTCGTCTACTGGATAATGCAGGGATAAAATATAATATTAACCAACGATTAGTTCGAGGTTTAGATTATTACAACCGTACCGTATTTGAATGGGTAACTAGTAGCTTAGGTGCACAAGGTACTGTCTGCGGAGGGGGGCGTTATGATGGGTTAGTGAGTCAACTTGGTGGACAACCGACGCCGGCGGTTGGTTTTGCAATGGGGGTTGAGCGTTTAGTATTATTGGTTCAAGCCGTTAACCCATCACTAAATTGTAATAATTCAATTGATGTGTATATGATCTCATCAGGTGATGAAAAGACCATTTCAGTTGCACAAAATATTGCTGAATTATTACGAGATAGTCTACCTAATTGGCGAATTATGACAAATTATGGTAGTAGTAATTTTAAAAAACAATTTACCAAAGCTGATAAATTAGGTGCTAAAATAGCAATTATTATTGGCGAAAATGAACTCGCTAATCAGTCTGTAATGGTTAAAAATTTACAAACAGGTGAACAAGTTGAAGTAGCACAAAAAGAAGTTGTTCAAACTTGTTTAGCGATTAAGTAAAGAATAGGAGAAAAACGTGAGTCATCAGTTATCGAGTGAAGAACAACTTGAAGAGATAAAAGGATTTTTTACTAAAAGATGGAAAATTATAGTTGCCGTTCTGGTGATCGGGTTGTTGGCTTTTTATGGTTGGCATTATTGGCAGTCATATAAAGCTGAAAAGGCAATTGAATATTCAGATAAGTACGAGCAACTAATTGCTGAGTTAGATGGTACTAAAACAGATTCTGTTAATGAATTAGTCTCTTTTGCTAAAGACAACGACACGATCTACAGTGTTTTTGCTTATTTGCGTGCAGCTAAATTTTATGTTGAAGTTTTAAAAGACTACCATGGTGCCCAAGCCTTATTGGCTGATGCATCAAAGAAAACTAACTCAGAACCAATTAAAACGATTATTAACATTCGTATCGCACGATTACAATATCAACAAGGTCAATATCAAGAAAGCTTAGCTTCGTTAAGTCATGTCACTAACGAAAGTTGGGGAGCGGTAATTAACGATCTTAGAGGCGATGTCTTGGTTAAAATGATGCGTTATGCTGATGCTGTCGATGCCTATAACGTTGCGCTAACCTCTTCACTAACGCCAGATTTAAAAGAAACCATTAAAATGAAGCTGAATCAAGCTGAATATTTAAAAACAAAGCAACAAGCTGAACAAGAAGCCCAAGCCGCCAAAGAAAAGGCGGAACAAGATGCTCAGGTGGCTAAAGAAAAAGTCGAACAAGAGGCTAAAGCAAAGCAAGCTGTAACAGAAGAAAGTAAAAATTAATTTATCCTGCTGCTATAAGGGGCTATACAATGAAGTTATCTAAATGTTTTTTTACTGGTGTTTTTATGTTTTTACTTGCTGGATGCTCTTTATTCGGTAAAGAAGAAGATATTGTTCAAGTTTCACCATCACCGAAGGTAAACAATCAGTTTCCTGTTCAGCAAATCTGGAAAAATAGCACTGCAGGCAATACTCATATTTATTCATTATTAGGTCCGATTAATTATGATAATGTTATTTATGTAGCTAGTCGTAGTGGGCAAGTTAAAGCTATTGACTTATCAAACGGCAAAACATTGTGGGACGTAAATCTATCAAAAAGTACGCTTTTTAGTAGTAAAACAGCACTATTTTCAGGTGGCGTAAGTGCTGACGATAAATATGTTTATGTTGGCAGTGAACGAGCTATTGTGTATGCATTAGATCGTCAAGACGGAAAAGTAGTATGGGAAAAACCAGTAAAAGGCGAAGTGCTTGCTCGCCCTGTATCTTCTGAAGATAAATTAATCATTCACACAGCAAGTGGCATTCTTCAAGGTCTAAATCGTGATACAGGTGATAATTTGTGGGATGTATCCTTAGAAGTTCCGGCATTATCGTTACGAGGTAATTCGACGCCAACAATTGCGCATGGAGCTGCGATTTTTGGTGATGACAATGGGCGAGTAAATGCTTACTACATCAATGATGGTCAATTAATTTGGCAGCAACGAATTTCGCAGCCATCGGGCTCTACTGAAATAGCAAAATTAAATGATGTTGATTCAACTCCTGTCGTTGAAGGGAATTTAGTTTATTCAGTTGGTTATAATGGTAGTATTGTTGCACTTGATTTAAGTGATGGTCAACCAGTTTGGCGTAAAGATCTTGGCTCTATTCATAGCTTTGCTGTTGATACCAATCGATTATTTGTTATTGATCAAAACGACAACGTTCAAGCTATTGCAAAAAATGGTGGGGCAGTGCTTTGGACTCAATCAGATCTTAGTCATCGTCAGTTAACCGATCCGATTCTTTACCAAGGTTATGTTGTGTTTGGTGATTTTGAAGGTTACCTATATTGGCTAAATGCCGAAAATGGCGAGCTTGTCGCAAAAACACAAGTAAGCAGTAGCGGATTAATATCTAAACCATTGGTAGTAGACAATAAAGTCGTTGTTCAAGCCAAAAATGGTGATATTTACGCCTTTACAAAGAATTAATACATAAAAAGTTATTTAGAGAAAAAACATGGTACCTGTTGTAGCACTTGTTGGTCGTCCAAATGTTGGAAAGTCGACTTTATTTAATCGGTTAACAAGAACCCGAGATGCATTAGTGGCGGACTTTCCTGGATTAACGCGTGATCGTAAGTATGGACGAGCAGAAATTAAGGGCCATGAGTATATCTTGATTGATACGGGCGGTATTGATGGCACTGAAGATGGGGTTGAAAGCTTTATGGCTGAACAATCCTTACAAGCCATAGAAGAAGCTGATATTGTTCTTTTTTTGGTTGATGCTAGAGCTGGAGCAATGCCAGCCGATCATGCTATTGCTAAGCACTTGCGTTCTCGCCAAAAAGCCACTTTTTTAGTTGCCAATAAAATTGACGGAATTGACGCTGATAGTGCAATCTCTGATTTTTATGGTTTAGGATTAGGCGAAATCTACCCAATAGCAGCCAGTCATGGTCGTGGGGTCAGCTCATTAATTGAAACTGTATTAGATCCTATTTTTCAGTTTGATGATGAACAAAATAGCGATTTTGATGGCGATGAACAACCTAACAACTTAGATCCGTTTTGTGATGATTCTGAATTTGATAATACAGAATCATTAATCAACCAGCCTATTAAAGTAGCGATAGTAGGTCGTCCAAATGTCGGTAAGTCTACACTAACTAATCGTATTTTAGGGGAAGAGCGAGTCGTTGTTTATGACATGCCTGGCACAACGCGCGACAGCATTTACATACCAATGACGCGGGATGAACGTGAGTATATCTTGATTGACACGGCTGGTGTGCGTAAACGCGGAAAGGTCACCGAAACGGTTGAAAAATTTTCTGTCATCAAAACCTTACAAGCGATTGAAGATGCCAATGTTGTTATTTTAGTCATTGATGCCAGAGAAGGCATTTCTGATCAAGATTTATCATTATTGGGCTTTATTATCAATAGTGGGCGCTCACTTGTTATTGCAGTTAATAAATGGGATGGTTTGTCTCAAGATATCAAAGAACAAGTTAAAACGACACTTGATGATCGGCTTGATTTTATTGATTTTGCACGTGTGCACTTTATCTCTGCACTTCACGGTAGTGGCGCTGGTAACTTATTTGACTCAATTCAAGAAGCCTATGATTGCGCAACTCGACGAGTTAATACGGCATTATTAACCAAAATTATGCAAATGGCGCAAGACGATCACCAACCACCATTGGTAAAAGGGCGCCGAGTTAAATTAAAATATGCTCATGCAGGTGGCTATAACCCACCTATCGTTGTAATTCATGGCAACCAAGTTGAAGATTTGCCAGATTCTTATAAGCGTTACTTGATGAACTATTTTAGACGTTCGTTAAAAATTATGGGTTCACCTATTCGAATTCAGTTTAAAGAAGGCAACAATCCATTTGAGGGTAGAAAAAACAGCTTAACCGCATCACAACAGCGCAAACGCCGCCGATTGATGAAACATGTGAGAGGGCGAAAATAGTTTATGTCAAAACAACAAATAACAGTTGAAAGCGGACAAGAAGGCATTTGTCCAAAATGCCATCATAAAATGACAATCATCTCACCACAACATTATCAATGCCCTCAGTGTCAGCAGCATTATCTTGAGCAGTACATCTGCCCTATTTGTCACCAATCTGCTCAAATAATTAAAGGCTGTGGGGCAATTAACTATATTTGTCATACTGATGGTTTAATTTCCAGCAGTAAGGTGATATTTCATTATTTACCAGAATAGAAGACTTTATTTATATTAAAGCCATAAGAGGTTATTTTATGCGAATTATTTTATTAGGAGCACCAGGAGCAGGCAAGGGGACGCAAGCACAATTTATTATGCAAAAATATGGGATCCCCCAAATTTCAACTGGTGATATGCTACGCGCAGCAGTAAAAGCAGGCACACCACTGGGTTTACAAGCTAAAGAACTCATGGATGCCGGTAAACTTGTTACCGACGAATTAGTAATTGCGTTAGTTAAAGAGCGCATTGCACAAAGTGATTGCGTCAATGGCTTTTTGTTAGATGGATTTCCTCGCACCGTGCCACAGGCTGATGCCATGAAAGCTGCGGGTATTAATGTTGACTATGTACTTGAATTTGATGTACCTGATGCAGTGATAATTGATCGTATGAGTGGACGTCGAATTCATGCTCCTTCAGGTCGTGTTTATCACATTCGCCATAATCCTCCAAAGGTTGAAAATGTTGATGATGTGACTGGTGAACCACTTACTATTCGCAAAGATGATAACGAAGAAATCGTTCGTAAACGTCTTGTTGAATATCACGATCTAACTAAACCGCTTATTAGTTATTATCAGCATGAAGCCAAAGAAGGACGTACACAATATTTCCGAGTTGATGGCACACAAGCTGTTGCTGATGTAACCAAAGAGTTAGCTAACATTTTAGGATAATTTGTTTATTAATTAAAAGAGCAAGGCTGTGAACTATCTTGCTCTTTCCCTTTCAAACTGGTTTGCATTGTTGCTTATATAGCAAATGCTTATATAACAAAAAGTGAAACCATAACGCAAATACCGTCAAAAAACGTTCAGGAAAGCTATTGATTTTATTCAATTTTTTTGATTTGTTTTTCTCTATAAAAGTGAAAAATTTTATTCAAAAGTTAGTCTGAAAAGCAATTGATTTTATTGAGGTTTTTATTTTGGTTGTGTTGAATAAAATAGCGCTTTATCAATAACAATAAAACGCCATTTTGAGTAGAAAAGCAAAACGCTACAAAACCATTCTTACAATATCGATTTCGCCCAATTCTTTATAAAGATTCTCGATCTGATCAATATGCGTTGCATTGATGGTAATTGAAACTGAATGGTAATTACCTTTACTGCTCGGTTTAATTGATGGCGTATAATCACCTGGAGCATGCCGCTGAATAACAGATACCACTTTGTCGACAAGCTCTGGTTTAGCTTCTCCCATAACTTTATAAGTAAAAGAACATGGAAACTCTAATAATTCATTTAATTTTGTTGATTGCATAATTTTATTTTCTCAGTTACTGATTGGATATATTGGCATCAAGGATCATTAGTATATATAGGCGGTTTAGTATTCTTCAAGTAACGAACAATAAACATCGCTTTTTAAAGTATATATTTTGAGCTATGATAAGAAAATTCTAACATAGTGAAATAAACGTATCTTGCTATTTACTATAAGGCTAAAACATTATGTCATCTAATTCCAATCATAAAGAACCTTTCGGCACATTATTAGGTTATGCACCAGGCGGTGTTGCTATTTATTCATCTGATTATGAAACATTAGATAAAAATCAATATCCAAATGATGCGTCATTCCGTAGCTATTGTGGATATGAATATATGGGCTACAAATGGCAATGCGTTGAATTTGCAAGACGATTTTTATTTTTAAATTATGGCATTGTTTTTACTGATGTGGGAATGGCACATGAAATTTTTTCACTTCGTTTTTTAAGACAAGTTGTTAATGAGGCAATTTTACCTTTACAAGCATACGCTAATGGCAGTGAAAAAATGCCAGAGGCGGGCTCGTTATTGATATGGGATGATGGTGGCGTGTTTGATCGTACAGGTCATGTTGCGGTTATAACCGAAGTATTTGAAGACAAAGTACGAGTAGCAGAGCAAAACGTTATCCATATGCGACTACCTATTGGTCAACAATGGACGCGAGAACTAAAGATGACCGTAACAAATGAAGGTTATCAATTACATGATACGTTTGATGATACTAAAATCTTAGGGTGGATGATCCAAACTGATGATACAGCACATAGCTTACCACAACCAGCAGTGCCTAGCCCATTACTGACTATTCATAGCGCTCACCTTAAAAATGAAGGGCAATTTGATAAAAAATGGCTGAATGAATTAGAACCCTTAGATAATGCCTATGTGTTAGCTGCAGGTCATGCTATTAGTCATGATGATCATTATCGTTATTTCATAATTTCGGAAAGTGCTGAACAAGAATTAATTCGAGCCACCAATGAATTGCATTTAATGTATTTACATGCGACCGACAAAGTTTTAAAAGATAATGATTTATTGAGGAATTTCAATATTCCCGAAATACTTTGGCCAAGATTGAGGCTTTCATGGCAGCAACGCCGTTACCAAATGATAACTGGACGATTAGATTTTTGTATGGATGAACGAGGCTTAAAAGTGTATGAATATAATGCCGATTCTGCCTCGTGCCATACTGAAGCGGGAGATATTTTACAAAAATGGGCTATTCAAGCTGGATTAAATCGAGGAACTAACCCTAGCAGTGGTTTACTCAACGCCTTAGCTAACTGTTGGCGACATAGCGATGCCCAACCTTTTGTCCATATCATGCAAGATAATGATAGTGAAGAAAATTACCATGCATTATTTATGCAAACAGCGCTTACTCAGGCCGGATTTGATAGCAAAATCTTGCGAGGACTCAATGGGTTAAGATGGGATAAACGTGGTCAACTTGTGGATGATGAAGACCGTCAAGTGACCTGCGTTTGGAAAACATGGGCTTGGGAAACGGTATTAGAGCAACTTCGTGAGGAAAGTGAAGCGCAAATTGCAGGCATACCAATTCGCACTTGGCATCCAGAAAATACAGTCAGGTTAATTGATGTATTATTGCGACCAGAAATCTCAGTTTTTGAGCCATTATGGACGGTAATTCCAAGTAATAAAGCTATTTTACCTGTATTATGGTCACTGTTTCCAAATCACCGTTATTTATTAGAATCCACATTTGAACTCAATGAAAGCTTAATTAAAAAAGGTTATGCTGTTAAACCAATAGCAGGACGCCGTGGAAGTGATATTCAATTAGTCAGTAATCAAGAACAGATCCTTGATAAAACAGTTGGACGTTTTGCTAAACAAGAAAACATTTACCAAGAGCTATGGTGTTTACCAAAAGTCGAAGATCGTTACCTACAGCTATGTACTTTTACTGTTGGTGGACATTATGGTGGAACTTGCTTACGCTCCGATCCTTCTTTAGTTATAAAAGGTGAAAGTGATATGCAACCGTTGCGTGTATTAACAGATGATGAGTTTTTGAAACAATCTTGTGAAAAAGCTTCAGGAAAAGTACTTGTTTAAGTATAAAAAAGGACTTGTTAGTTATTGCTAATTGATTATAAAATAAATATAAATCAATTGATTATTAGTATTTATTTATAATTTATACAAGTTGGTCTATTTATGACACAACCTAACAAAAATATGCTTAACACTCATAATGTCTATAATGATATCAATTACAATAATGGTGTTTTCTGTTAAACTTGTTTTTGTTGTAAAAAAATGTTAAGAAATAAAAATAATGTAAAAAATAGAAAGGAATATATGGCAAATACATTACTTAGAAGTGGCGATATCAAAGATTTCAAAATGTTGGGATATGATGGTAAAGCAGCTTATTTGGTAGCGACTCAAATTCGTGAAATGTTTAGAGTTAAACTGGGTAAGCAGTATGCCGATTATTTAGCCATTCCTCAGCGTAATGATCAAGGTAATATTATTGATTGGTATATTCCTTTTGATTCAAATCAGCCTGATGGTCAATATGATATTATTCCTTGGACATCCGCTAGCGAATCAGAGCAGGAATCAGCGCTGATTTTGCTTAAAGAATTTGAACATAAAGTCATGAATTTGGGTAAGCAATTAGCTAGCAACCCAAATTTAGATGGTGATCAACTGCTTTTTAGTCGACTTATTTATGATCCCCAAAATAGCGTCGATAATGCTGAATCTAATTTGATGGCAATCCGTTTTCCAAGTAATCAGTTTGTTTACATTGTTAATGGTCAACCTGTCATTACTTTTTGGGGATTTGTACATCCTCAAACGCCTCAAGTTAATTCACCATTCTATTGTTTAGAACCAGTAAGAAAAGTCACACCAGCAGCGACTGTTACTCCACCACCGATGCCAAAACTAATCAATACCAAACCATGGTGGAAACGTTGGTGGGTATGGTTATTAGGCTTGTTACCTTTGTTATTGCTTCTTTTAGCCTTCTTTTTATTACGAGGCTGTTGGTTAAATCCTAAAATATCGGTTAATCCGTCATTATCGTTACCTGAAAATGGTAATGTCAGCTTACCTGTTGTTAATGATGATAAAAAGGTTGAAAAAGAACCAGAACGAGAGTTAAAAACTGAAAATGTTGTGGTAGATAATCGGTTAGGTGTTGCTGGTAACGGCATAGTAAATGGTGCGATTTCTGGCGATGCTAACACTATCCCTAATAATACTAATGTTGCTAGTGATTCAGCTGACCATTCTATGCTGCTTGGCAATAACGAGGGCAATAATACACCAAGCCCTGATGCTCAAGATGATAAAAATGAGCAAAATAGCACTGATCCAACATCTACACCATCAGGTAAAGATAACGCTACTCCTGCTGTTGATCAAACAAATAATTTAGCGCTACCTGCTGATGCAATTAAACAAGGATCAACAAAATTCTTAAATGGTCAATGGTCTGTAAATGGTGGTATTCAAGATAAAGCCACTGGTAAACCATTACAATTAAGTTATAACTTTAATGATGGAAATGGCGAAGTTACTGTAACACGTAGTGACGGTGTGAAATGTACGGGTAATGTGGGTACTAACATTAAAAATGCTAATTTAGATATAGCGGGTAACACTGAGGCTATTTGTAGTGACAATACCAAATATCAATTACCAAAGATTCAATGTACGCCAGGCAACAATAATAAAGCTAATTGTCAGGGAATTTATAATAATGGGACTTCATTCCCAATAACAATGAAAAAACAATAAAGGTTGTATATGCTTCCAGAATTACGCAATTATGGTCAAGAAGTGACACTTATTATGAACAGTGGTATTCAGTTTCTTGACTTTGCACTTAAAATCGATTGGAAAGATAATAAATGGCGCAGTAAAGTTAATGGATGCTTTATTGATCCCTCTGAGAGTGGTACGTTAATTAGGTTGATTGAAGATGTGGAAAATGGTCAATTTTTTACACCAGATAATCCCACATTTGCTGTTAATCCAACACAGGAAATTAGTGTTGAACAGTCCTTAAAACTATACGACGGTATTTGGTTACCAGTTCCTATGTTACGTTCAATACCTTCAAATCGTTTTGATAAAGGACCACATAACTGGAGCCGAGTTCGAATCGTTAGTGTTCCTGAAGGTGAAGATCCTGATGGTAATACACATCGAATCACTTTTGCTTTCGATACAAAAGTATTTGCCAACTTACAAGATGTTGCTTATCTTGCACCAACCGAAAACGATGTGATGACTGGTGCAGTATTTAGTTTAGCACATCGCTCAGATCACGTTTCATGGTATTTAGAACTCAAATGGATAACTAGTTGGTTAATTGATCTCTTTCAAGAACTTGCACCACAACCTGAGCGTTTAAATATACATAAAGATGATATTAATCAAGAGATTAAATGTAAGTCTTATTATGGACACTATCTAAATATCATCCATTTACTTGCTGATTCTTTGCAATTACCAACAATTAAAATTGTGTCAAACAATAAGGATGATGTTGTTAAATCAATTCCTGTTGATATGATTTTAGATGTGGGTAATTCACGTACTTGTGGTATTTTAATTGAAGATCATGCCCAAGATAAAGATAGTTTAAATCATCGTTATGAGCTTGAAATTCGAGACTTAACTCAGCCAGAGCATATTTACGATGAACCGTTTGAAAGTCGAGTAGAATTTGCCCAAACTTTTTTTGGTAAAGAACATTTTTCATTACAAAGTGGTCGAAGAGATACTTTTCGGTGGCCTAGTATTGTCCGTGTTGGTCAAGAAGCAAGTCGTCTTGCAAGTCGGCGAGAGGGTAATGAAGGTGCAACGGGTCTTTCAAGCCCTAAACGTTATTTATGGGATCAAGATAAATATGAACAAGGTTGGCGTTTTAATTCTCATTATGTAAAAAGTGATCATGAACCGTTTGCAACAGCAGAACCTTTTTCAAGCTTAATTAATGAATACGGTGAAGCATTACATATTTTAAGTGATGATATTGAAGAAGAGTATGACCGTAAAATGCCGGTTTTCCACCCCAAATACTCGCGTAGTTCTTTGATGACTTTTATGCTATGTGAAGTATTAATGCATGCATTAATGCAAATAAATAGTGTTGCTCAGCGTAATAAACTTGAGCATGCTAAAACGCCACGTAATTTAAGATCTATTATTTTAACTATTCCGCCGGCCATGCCAAAACCCGAACAAGCAATATTTAAAAGTTGCGTATATCAAGCAATAGGTTTAGTTTGGAAAAGCCTAGGTTGGGATGGCTTAGATGATAATATTGATTTTAACAACCCAGAACAGCTAAAAAGTGTATGGCCAAATATTCCTGAAGTCCATATTCAATGGGACGAAGCAACTTGTGGTCAGGTGGTTTACTTATTTAATGAAACACAAAATAATTATAATGGCCGTTGTGAAGAATTTATTGCTTCAATGGTGCGTCCAAGCAAAGCAGATAAACAAAAACTAACTATTGCAACTGTTGATATTGGTGGTGGAACAACGGATTTAGTGATTAACGATTATCAATTAGACTACGGCGAAAATGGGCAAACTAATAGTAGTAATGTCTATATTAAACCAACACAGCGTTTTCGTGATGGATTTAAAGTCGCTGGGGATGATATCTTACTTGATATCATCCAAGATACGGTGTTAACCGCTTTAACAAATGGTTTAAAACAAGCAGGTATTGTCGATCCTAACCCAATTTTGTCTACCATTATTGGCTCTCAGCAACTGTCAATTCAAGATTCGGTATTGCGGCAACAACTTACTTTACAGCTATTTACTCCAGTTGGATTACAAATATTAAAAGCTTATGAACTTTATGACCCATTACATTCAGAGCAACATGATTATCGTTCTACCTTTGGTGAATTATTACAACATAGCTCTATGACTGATAATGTGCTTGATTTTATAAATGAACCTATTAGGCGTGCCTTAAATAATCCTGAGTTTTCGGTACTTGATTTAAGTATCGATATTAACCTTAAACGTATACATTATTTGTTTATTCGTGGTGATTATTACAACATCTGTAAAACGTTTGAAGCGTTATCCGAAATTATTAGTTGTTATCAGTGTGATGTTCTTTTATTAACCGGTCGCCCTTCTCGATTACCGGGTATTCAAAGTTATTTCCGATCACGCTTATCCATGCCTGCTGGGCGAATTTTACCCTTACATGGCTATCATACTGGTGGTTGGTATCCTTTCCATAAACAAGAACGCATTGATGACCCTAAAACAACGGCAGCTGTGGGTGCTATGCTTTGTTTTTTAAGCAAAAATTTACGATTACCTAATTTCTATTTTAGATCTTCTAATATGGATTTATATTCAACAGTTAGATACATTGGACTTTTAGATAATCTTAATATGATTAAAAAAGAAAATGTTTATTATCAAGATATTGACTTAGATAATCCTGATTATAATTTTCCTGAACTCTCGTTTGAAATTAGAGGTACCACAAGACTTGGTTTTAGGCAACTTGAAGTTGAAAGGTGGCCTGCATCGCCTATTTATATTTTAACAATTGAAAATAGTGAAGTGGCCAAACGATTAAGTGCTCAAGGAGTTGTGTTAAAAGTCACTCTGGGTATAAAAAACAAACAAAAAACGGTCGAAAATTTTTATATTAAGGATGTAAAAGCCTCTGATGGAAGAGCCTGTAATAAAAATCAGGATATTAAACTAAGTTTAAACACAATGGTTAACTCTGGTTTAATAAGTACGCAATATTGGCTTGATAGTGGAATGATAAAACGATGAAAAACTTAAAAGAACAACTTCCTAAATCTTGGGAACAGGTCTATCAAGCATCAGCAAAGGCCATTGAGTGGGTAGATCAAACACGCTATTCATCTAAACGTTTAGATAGTGAAGCGGATAATTTAATTTTAGATTTACGTCGTTTACGTAATAGTGCAAAACGATTGGGGGATGTATCAACTAAATCTGTTGCAGTTGGTTTTTTTGGATTATCACAAGCAGGTAAATCTTATCTTATTTCAGCGCTAGCTGCGGGTGAAAATGGTAAGCTTGAAACGGTTGTTGATAACGAAGTTTTAGACTTTATTGATCATGTGAACCCGGTAGGTAGTGGTAAAGAAGCGACAGGTCTTGTTACTCGTTTTAGCCGTATTGCTAAAGGTGGTATAGCTAACTATCCGTTAGAATTAAAATTATTTAAAGAGATAGAAATTGTAAAAATCTTAATAAATGCTTATTTTAAAGATTTTGATCAACAAAAAGTATCCAATAAAATTGAGTTTTCACAGCTAAATCAGTTAATTCAACGTTTAGAAAATAAAAAACAAATAAGCTATGTCGGCGGTATTATTGAAGATGATGTTGTTGATCTTTATGATTATTTATCTGAAAACTTCGGTAACTCGCTTGAAGGTTTGAAAGGAGGATACTGGGAAAAAGCAACGCACCTTCTTCCTTATTTGTCTGTATCTGATCGTGGTGAACTGATTTCTGTTTTATGGGGAGGTATTTCTGAACTTACTACAATCTATACCCAACTAGCGACGACCTTATCAAGTTTTAGTCATGCTGAAACGGTATATGCACCGCTTTCTGTCTTAATCAAAGATAATAACGGTACTAAGTCACAGATTGACAGTATTATGAATGTTGATATTCTTGAGCGATTAAATACCGACAAAGATTCATCTGTCACTATAACGCCATTAAATGGTGCACCAACAACTATATCTTTAGCACAATTAGCTTTTTTAACTACAGAATTAATTTTTCCATTAGTCAATAAAACCAGAGTACCGACATTTGAAAATGTAGATTTACTTGATTTCCCCGGATATCGGGGTCGTTTAAACTTGATATCGATTTCTGATGTTAAGGAAGGTAATCCAATTGCTCAGCTTTTATTGCGTGGTAAAGTTGCTTATCTTTTTGAAAAATATACTGACAGCCAAGAAATGAATGTGCTAGTTGTTTGTACACCATCAGATAAACAATCTGATGTTAATGATGTAGGTCCAGTGCTTGAGCGCTGGATTGATAAAACCCAAGGTGAAACAGCTGAGAAAAGAGCCACTAAAAAAGCGGGTTTATTATGGGCAATAACCATGTTTGATAAACGTATTGGTACATCATTAACACTATCTGAAGATAATCTAAAAAATAGCTGGGGCAAAGGAGGTTTGCTACAACAAACTATCTTAGAACGTTTTGGTAGTTATGATTGGTTAAGTAATTGGTCAAACAACCACAAATTTAATAATATTTTTCTAGTTCGAAAACCTGGATTTGATGTGCCATTTTTAAATGTCGAACCAAGCACTAGCCAAGAGATTAATTATAGAGAAAATTATCAAGATAAAATGAATGTATTAAGAAGTACATTTGTGCAAAATAGTGATATTAAAGAATATGTGTTCCAGCCAGAAGAAGCATGGGATGCCATGTTAAAACTTAATGATGGTGGTATAGGGCGAATTAGCCAATACTTGGAGCAAGTTGCCATCACGGAAGTAAAACAACAATGTATTGTTGAACAGCTTAATGAAAAAATTGATTACATTATTAATATGCGTTTTGATACTTGGTATCAAGCGGATAGTGATGAAGAGCTAGTTAAGAAAAAGCAAGTAATTGCTGATGCAATTAAAGAATTGCAAAGTAAAGCACTATTATTGGGTGAACTACTTAAAGTGTTTGAATTGCCAGATCAAACAATTAGAGCACTCTATCATTCCAACACAATAGAAAATGAAACACAGCAAGATAGCAATGATAATTTGTTAGATAATTTATCGAATGATTTTGGTTTAAATGCTGATTTCGATTTATTTTCTGATGAGAATTCATCATTGACCACTAAACAAGTTACCACATTACCAACCGAATCAAAGTTTGCCAAAACTGTTTTTTCAGCATGGTTAGAGCATTTAAGGAATATTGTATTAGATAAGCATATTTTGCAGTTTTTTGGTATCAATCAAAAATCACTCTCTTTTATTGTAGAAGAACTTATTACTGCAGCTAATCGAATGAAACTTGAAGCAAGTTTAACCGAGCATATTTTGAATAACGAAAATACAGGTAGTAAGCGTGATGATCTAGAGTCTAGACAAATTAGTACTATTCACACTTTACTAGCCGACTTTATTGCATGGCTTGGTTTTATTCAAGGACAGGGAAGTGATATACCAATGAGTAAAGTTAATCAAGGGAAACCGATATTTTCTTCACCGCTAAGTGAATTAAATGTTCAATCATCACATTCATTACCGAAACTGGACGAAAAAACTAAAAACTATTCTCAATATGCGATATTTGATTGGTTTGTTGCATTTGCAATGCTTGCCCAAGAAAATGTTGGGCATCATGCAGGACGAGAAATTAGCCAAGAGCAAAATAGCCGATTGGGTGAAATTCTTAATTTTTTCAAGCAATCGCAGATTAATTAAAATTAAATAAAAAACAGAGTAATAGGGAAGTTTTATTTGGCTGAAAAATGCTTCTCTATTCAATAGAACGGATGAACAATACTCACGTATTTGAGTATAAAAATAGAGGATATGATGGCATTAAGAATTGAATTAGATAGTTATAAACCCGGTATTGCGAAGTTTTTAGCTCAAAAATGGAGTGGTAGTTCTCAAATTGATATACTTGTACAACGCAATCAGGATGGCTATTACTTATCTGGTTTGAATCAATGGAACCCCGAAAAAAATTGGCATACTCTTGAAAATATGTCAGTTGAAAATGAAAAATTAACGGGATACGTTGGTGAATGGTTGGTTGACTCTTTGGTGACACAAGAAAGTCAGCTCCGATTTCTTATACAAATTCGTGATAAGCAAAATCAAAGTTATGTTGATGGTGGTGTTGTTAGTATTGCAGAAACTGTTTTTGCCTCTGCAGCATTAAACGCACAAACAACTTTATCTAATGAAGAACAAGTTATAGAACATCCTGAGCCAGTTAATGATCCTATTGTTGAAGATGAACCGCCATTAATTGAAGAATCTAATATTACCTCTCAAAAGGAAACATTAGTCGAACCTATTGAAACCACCGACCCTGAACCTAAATCTGAATCCGAAATAACACCAGTGGAACCAGTTAAATCGAAAAGCCATCTAGGATTAATTGTTTCTATTGTTGTTGGATGTATGATGCTAATCGGGCTAGGTTTTACGGCGTGGTATTTTTTATTTTTCAAAAATCAATTGCAACCTAACCCAACAGTGGAAATTAGTGGACAATGTAGTTTAAACAACACTTCAACTGATGATTTAACATTTATTCAACAATGTTTACAAACCAAACCTGAAACGGAAGCAATTATTCAGATAATTACTGAAGCTAAAAAAGCAGAAAAATGTAATATAGCTCAACGTTTATACGCAAACCAAGCACAAACAAATGCTAACATTGCTATGTTATATGCAAAAGAATATGACGAAAAATTTTATGAAGCAAATAATTGTTTTAAAGCTGATAAAGAAACGGCTATTTATTGGTATGAAACATCTTTGACTAACGATCCAAAGAATACCTTCGTTAAAGATCGTTTAACCCAATTACAAAAATAGTGAGGAGCAAGAATGAATAAACTAGCTATCTCAAAACTGATTTCCACAATAGGTTTAACATGTTTACCATTAATTGGTTTTGCCGCAGAGCCACTTAAGCAGGTAGGTAAAAAAACGCTATATCAGCGTGTACTAAGTACGCCAACATGCGAATTAAAAAGTAATATTGCTGATCCTACTGGTAAATCTTTACCTGCATTTTCACGTTATTATGTTTATGAGCGCAAAAATCAGAATAATCAGCAATGGCTTAATGTAGGACCAGATTCTTATGGAAAAACTATTGGTTGGATTAATGATTCATGTACTATTGCTTGGAATATGCAAATGACATTAGTTTTTACTAATCCAGTTGATCGTGATCCTTTGCTATTTTTCAAAGATAAGGCTGCATTGACTGCGATTGTTGATGCCGATAAACCTGAAACTTTATTAAAACCTATTCGTGAAGCTCTAAAAGCGAACAAACCAGCTTCAGAGGTGCTTGCTCAAGAACCTAAAGAATTTGTAGATTTTAAAAGCAATTTCTATTTATTACCTATTTTACAAGGTGAAGAAGTAATGAATGGACAAGGGTTTTATGAGAGAGTGCTAGAGGTCGCATCAGTAAGTAAACAAGAGTCATTGATAAAAAATAACCCAAAGCCAACCACTGCTCAAACCACTGATGATAGTGCAAACCAAGTAGTACCATTTAAAGCGGCTATTGTGTTTGTTATTGATTCTACTATTTCTATGGATCCTTATATTTCAAGAACTAAAGAGGCGGTAGAGCGAGTTTATCAGCATATTGAAAAAGAAAACTTACAGGAGCAAGTAAAATTTGGATTGATATCATTTCGATCAAGTTTAAAAGCATCGGATAAGCTCGAATTTGTCACCAAAGTTTTTGCTGACCCAAATAAAGTTAAAGATAAAGAAGACTTTAAAAAGTTAAGTGCTTCACTTAAACAAGCTTCTGTTTCTACCTCGTATTTTGCTGAAGATTCTTATGCGGGGGTTGCTCAGGCATTAAATGATATCAATTGGAATAGTTTTGGCGCACGTTATATGATTTTAATAACAGATGCTAGTGCGATTCCAGGTGATGATAAGCTTTCTAGTACTGGTATGGATGCAGCGCAGCTAAGACTTGAAGCTCAGCATAAAGGTGTTGCCATTTACGCACTCCATTTAAAAACGCCAAGTGGAGCAAAAGATCATCAAGTAGCGGCAGCACAATATTCAGACTTAACTTATAATGATTTCATTCATAAATCACTTTATTACCCAGTCAATGCAGGAGATGTGAATGAATTTGGTAAAAAAGTAGATTCATTAGCGCAAGCACTATCTGAACAAGTCAAACTTGCTTATCAAGGCGAAGCGTCTGTTGGTAATGCGCTTAATGCAAAAGATAGTGACACAGACATGTTGAAAGATGCATTATTACTTGGTAAAGCAATGCAGCTTGCCTATTTGGGGGATGTTAACGGTACTAAAGCACCGTCAGTTTTTAAAGCTTGGATTGCTGATAAAGATTTTGTTAAACCGACCATACCAACGGCTGAACCGCGCATTTTATTAACTAAGTCTCAATTAAGTGATCTAAGCGATATTGTTAGTAAGATCGCTAATGCAGCTAATGATGGATTGATTTCTGCCGATGATATGTTTTCGCAACTTCGCTCTGTTGCTGCCGCAATGGGACAAGATCCAAGTAAATTAAAATCAGATTCTGTCACAAAAATTGCAGATTTGGGTTTACTTGGTGAATATTTAGATAATATCCCTTATAAGAGCGATGTAACGGGGCTTGATCAAGATACATGGAAAAGTATGAGTGGGCTTGAACAAGAAAAATTTATTCGTAATTTAAATAGTAAAATTCGCTATTATCAAAAATGTAATGCAGATGTAGATCGTTGGATTTCATTAGCTGAAGGTAGCGATCCGCGTGAGAATGTGTATCCTATCCCATTAGAAATGTTGCCATAAAGTTGTTTTGTTAGAAAATATGTTAACCATCAATCAAATTGCAATTTCACGCTCAACAGGCAAATCCTTTTTTAGTGTTTGCCTGCCAAATCTAACTGTAAAAGCGGGTGAAGTCGTTGTTATTCAAGGCGATAGTGGTGCAGGTAAAAGTACCTTACTTGAAATGGTAGGAATGATTTTAAAACCAGATAAAATTGATAGCTATAACATGGCTATAGATCATTGTGATATCGATATTGCAACGCTAATTAAGCAAAATAAGATCGATCAATTAGCTAATATTCGAGCTAAATATTTAGGTTTTATGCTACAAACAGGTGGATTATTGCCATTTTTAACGGTTCGTGACAACATTTTATTATCATTAAAGTTATTACAAAAAAAAGTGGATAACAATCGGTTTGATTATTTAGTGCAAAAACTCAATATAGCGCATTTAATCAATAAATACCCCAAACAACTATCAATTGGTGAAAGGCAACGAGCCTCTTTTATTCGCTCAATTATTCATAAACCTGCATTATTACTTGCCGATGAGCCAACTTCGGCATTAGATCCTTATAATGCGAATTTATTGTTTGATCTAATAATTGAACAAGCCCAGCAAGATAATATAGCAGCGATGATAGTCACTCATGATTGGCAACGTATAGCTGATAAAGGCTTATTTACCTTATCAGCTAAGTTAACTTCATCACAATCATCAGAATTTTTACCACAACAAGATAAGGCTTAAAAGATGACTAAAGCATTATCAAAATGGTTACTTATTACTCGTTTATCTTTAGCAGACTTATGGTATGATAAAAAAGTATCATTTTGTATTATCGCCTCAGTGATCTCAGTGATTACACCACTATTATTACTATTTAGTTTAAAATATGGCATAGTTTCGCAACTTCGTGAGCAATTAGTAAACGATCCACAAAATTTAGAAATCAAAATTGTTGGTAATTTACAACTTAATGACGAAATGTTTAATTGGATAAAAAAGCAACCTGAAACCGCTTTTGTGATCCCACTTACACGCTCGTTAAACACGCAAGCTGATTTAATCAAAGACGCTAGCCATTTTGTCAATAATGCCGAAATCATTCCCACCGATAAAGGCGATCCAATAACATATGGATTAGTATTATTGAGTAAAAATCAGATCCTATTAAGTGCATTATCGGCCGAAAAAATGCAGGCTAGCGTAGGTAGCCATATAAAAATGGCAATTACTAGGCAGCTTGATGGAAAACTTGAAAAAGGAATAACAGTATTAGAAGTTGTGGGCATTATCCCCGAAAATCGTTATAACCGAGCTGCGGCTTTTGTCTCTTTAGATTTACTTATTGCGATGGAAGATTTTTATGATGGTTATCAAAGTGACATATTCAAAACATCCACAGGACAATTAAACCGACTTAACCACACATCGTTTGCTCGCGCACGTATTTATGCTAACGAACTAGATAATGTTGCGCCATTGGCCTTTAAATTACGAGAAAAGCATATTGAAACTCGAACGCAATCTAATGCAATCGAAAACGTAAAAGCGATCGATCGTGTACTTAATTTTATTTTTAGTGTTATTGCGATCACGGCAGGGATTGGTTGTATTTTATCATTTTCTGGCTCATTTTTATCCAACATAGAACGTAAGCGCAAGGATATCGCTTTCATGCGACTAATTGGTTTTCAATCTAAAGAAATTATGTTTTATTTAATCAATCAAGTGATTACATTAAGTTGCTTGGCATTTTTTATCTCTTTTGTGCTATTTTTATTAGGAAATTATGCGTTTAATACGATTTTAGGTGAAAATTTAGTTTCACAACCTGTTGTAAGTCGATTACAATTTTATCATTTTATTATTGCATTTATGCTGATCCTATTTATTTCAGCTCTAGTTGTAGCCATAGGAGGTCGACGTGCTATTAAGATCCAACCAGCAGAAAGCCTGCGTGAAGCATAATTATACTCAATTAGCATGTTTTGGATTGGTAGCAATCTGTTTTATTCCGTCATTAAGTTTTGCAGAACCTTGGGACAGCAAATTTTACAACCCAAAGCCCGCAAAAGATGACGTAATTTTACCTATGCCATGTGACGGTAGTTTAGTGATGAAAAAGGTTTTTACCCCAACTAATAAACCGTTAGATGATATTAAAATTATTTTAGGTAGTAACCAAAAAGAACTCGGTTTTGCTGAATATGCAACACCCAATTATATTGCTGGTAGTTTTTCTGACTCAGGTAAAGAGCGCTATTATTTGATAGGTAAATATGAGATTACCACATTGCAATATCAATCCGTCATGAATGATACTTGCCCAACTCCTAAAGTGAATCTTTCCTTTCCCATTACTGATATTAGCTGGTTTGATGCTATTGCCTTCACGGATAAATATAATCGTTGGTTAATTGAAAACCAGTCAAAAATAAAATCAATTAATTTGCCTAATGGTTATGTTCGTCTACCCAATAATACCGAATGGGAGTATGCCGCACGTGGTGGGTCAAAAGTGACAGAATCAGAGTTTCGAGAATCACGATTCCCTATGAAGAGTAATCTCGAAAGCTATGCGTGGTTTTCTGGTGCAAAATCTGCTAATGGTAAATTACAACTGATTGGTAGGTTAGAACCTAACCCGCTAGATCTTTATGATATTTTAGGTAATGCAAGTGAAATGATGTTTGATTCTTTTCGAATGAATAAACTGGATCGCTACCATGGTCAACAAGGTGGAGTAATTGTTCGTGGTGGGAGCTATTTAACACCAGAATCATCAACTACCAGTGCTTTTCGTACCGAAAAACCTTTTTATGATGATAAAGGTGCGTATAAAAGTAAAGATGTTGGATTTCGTTTAGTTTATACAACCGAGGTGATGAATTCGAATAACAAGATCAAAGAGTTAGATAAAGAATGGAGTCAATTAGGTAACGAAACAGACAGCGCAAAAAATGGTAATGTCGTTAATGAGCTTGAAAAAATCACCAAACAAGTTGAAGATGAAAGAACAAAAAAAGAATTAAATAAACTAAATACGCTTTTAAGAAGCGCTAACCAAGCTCGAGATGAACAACGAGATCGTTCCATTCAATCAGCATTACAGCTAGGTGCATTTTTGTGCGCTAATGTTTCCGATTTAAATAGTAAATTTGAGTATAATAACAATTTATATAAAACAATGACCAATGAAGTTTGTGATCCAAAAGAAACAGACACATTGGAAGATGGCAATATGTGCTCAAAAGCGAAGTTAGATAATTTAAAACAGGTTGTTGATGAGTCTAAAAGTGCGCGGGATTTTATATTGAAATACTATTCTGACACAATCGTTAATACTGCTTCAAATTATGAAAAGAATACGATTAATGATCAAGCAAAATCGACTCAATTTATTCTAGAGAATAGTGGAAAAGCTAATATGAGTGATTACTTAAAACTCTACTTCAAACATATTAATCAATATATTGAATCGGGAAAAATTGAGAGAGCGGCTTGGTTACAAACATGTAATGAGATAAAAGGAAACAAATGATGAATAAAATTATTGTAACACTCACTTTATGTGTATCGCTTATTCTAACAGGATGCCAAGGTTCTGGTGGAGTAAGCTCTAGAAACGTCGATCCTGCATTAACTAAAAGCAATACAGCCAAATTTTTCAGCAAATCAGCATGGCAATCTTGTGCTATTGGTGCGGGTTTAGGTGGTATTGGCTGTGTATTAGCTGGTGGAAAAACTAAGGTATGCCTTGCATCTGCGGCAGTTGGTTGTGGTGTGATGATGGGCGCAAACTATTATCTTGATTCTAAACGTGCTGAGTACGCTGATGCCGAAACACGTCTTGATGTTTATATCCAAGACATTCAAAAAAATACCTACGAAGTGCAAGCTGTGACCGAAACAGCTAAAGCTGTATTAGATAAGAATTTAGCAACACTTAAGATACTAAATAATCAAATCAAAAAAGACACATTGAATAAAAAACAAGCTCAAACCGATTTAGCACAAATTGATGCCAATATTGCCTATTTGACAGATAAGTTACAGAGTATGAAGAAAGTTGAAAATGATTGGATTTTAATATCATCCCAAGAACAACAATCTGGTGTAAAAGTATCAAAACTTGATAAACAAATAAATCAATTACATAAACAAATTTCAGTACTTGAAAATCAAATTACTCTTGTTACAAAACAACGTTCAGCAGTTAAGGTTAGCTAATTATGAAAAAAAGATATCTTTTATTACTCAGCCCGCTTGTTTTTTTAGCGGGTTGTTCAACAACACTTGAACAGTGCGATCCCAAAAATACAGATATTGGTATTATGGATAAAATTAGCTGTAATTATTCAGGAAATTACCAATCTCGGGTTGATCGTAAACAACAAATTCTTGAAAATGAAAAAAGAGCCAATCAGCAGTTTAAAGAAATTTATGCCGCTATTGAAAAACAAAAAAATGATAGTGCATTAAGTATTAAACAAAAACAGGCACAACAACAAAAACTGAAAACTGATTTAACTAAACTCACTAACGAAATTAAACAAAAAGCCCAAGGTCGTAATGACTTACAAGCCCAAGTAGCGGATATTGAGCAACAACTTAAAAAAGTGAATAGTTCAAGTAGTTCAGAGCTTGAAAAACAAGTTGAGTTAGACAAGCTAAACAAAAAACTACAACAATTACAAAAAGCACTCAATATATAACTATATTGCTTGTTCAATAACAGCTGAAATAAAAACAGAAAAAGTTAAATAAGCACCTAAGTAAAGAGAAGAGCATTAGCAATGCAACGAATAATAAGAATTGTGTTTGATCATAATAATATTGAAAAGAAGTCTTTATTAGAACAATATTATTCTTTATTAGCATTGCTAAAACCTCATTTAACTGAACGTACGTTTTCAATTTTAGCTATACCAAAATTAATTGATAATAATCAATATATTGCTTGGCATACTCCGTTAGAGGGGCAACCAATCTTATTGAGCAATATCAGTAATCCATTGCAGCAAACTGAAATAAGAAACACCCTACAAAACCGCATTAACGATATCGAAGATGCGGTTAAATTAATTTCAGTTACCGATGATGAACGGGCACTTATTTTATCATGGTTACCTAGGTTCAAAAATGCGGATAACCCTATTTATGTCATTAATGATGATCCTGTTATTGTTAATACTTTTGAAGGGCCCATATTGTCTATTACCACACCAGTTCCTATTGTTACACCAACACCATTTTTGCGTTGGTGGCACTTTTTACTGTTAGCTTTATTCCTAATAGGACTATTGGGTTTACTTTGGTATCTATTTTGCTCATTTGCAAAACCCAAAACAGTTGTTTCTGCTGTAAAACCACTCATCACACAGCCAATTGAACCGCTGACAGAAATCAATCCTACGGTAAAATTAGAACCTGAACCGATAACATTGGAAAACACCACTAAACAGTGTATTACGCACGAAGAGATTGCCAATATAACCGATCATTCCAAAATGGTTATGGTATTTGACAATTCTGCATCCATGACGATCACTTTAATAGAATCCCAAGCGGAGATAAAAAAATTCTTAAATGCTGACTTTTATTCAATGACACAAAAACAAGCCGATGCTTATGAAAAGCGCATGACACGTTTACCTAACCGCTTATCAAGCAGCAAAAAGGTCGCGTTATGGGCCATTGATAAAATACAACCAGAAGTTAACATCGCTTTAGTAACACTTTCGTCTTGCCCTGCGGCACATAAGACATCGTTTTATAGTTATGAAAATAGAGATAAATTAAAAAACAAAATTAACAGATTAAAGCCATTAGAGTACAATAGTGCAACGCCTTTATATAATGGTATAAAACAAGCCAGCAAAATGCTTGACGGCGTCAATCGTGATGATTACATTTTAGTCATTAGCGACGGCGAAGATAACTGCACCAAAGCCAACATTTGTATCTTAGCAAATAAAATTTCCACCCAACAACCACGCCTAAAAATAAATATTGTTGATATTGCAGGACAGCACAAAATTGACTGTATTGCTGAAAAAACAGGTGGTAAAGTTTATATAGCTCAAAGCCCAACTGCAATTGTTGAACAGATGAATAATGCCCTTTCAACGATGAAGATCAGCAAACCGATATGTGAATAATGGCTTTTAAATAATACGCCACAAGCAAATATTATATTTATTGCTATTTATATACAAAATGGTAATAAAAGATATTTTTAATCGTCAAAATAATGCAATATAAGGAATAAAAAGACCATGCAACGAATAACAAGGATAGCCTTTGATTCCAATAACCCCGATACAATACTCCTATTAGAACAATATCATTCTTTACTATTATTATTAAAACCTTATTTAACTGAACGTACTTTTTCAATTTTAGCCACACCAAAGTTAATTGATAATCAGCAATATGTAGGTTGGTATACTGATCTTGAAGGGCAACCGCTTTTACTTGATAACATTATTAACCAATTGCAAAAAGGCGAGATTACCAAAAAATTACAAACGCGCCTTAATGACATTGAAACTGCAGTAAACCTTATGTCATTAAGTAATGAAGAGCAAAATTTAGTTTCAATATGGCTTCCTAAAATTAAAAGCTCAAGTAACTTAATTTATGTCATCAATGATGAACCTGTCATTGTTAATACTTTTCAAGAAGGTGTGCAACCTGCACCTGCGCCAATTTTTGCGCCAATACCATTTTGGCATTGGTGGCATTTTTTACTTTTAGCCTTATTTTTAGTTGGACTACTTGGTTTACTTTGGTACTTATTTTGTCCGCTTGCAAAACCTAAAATTGTGCCTGCTGAGCCAGTATCGAAGCCAGTTATTTCGGCACCTGTTGAAGAAAAACAGCCAGAACCTGTGCCAGAGCCAGCAACAATACTACAACAGTCCGAGCCACCGTTGGTGTCTGAGCCTATTGCAAAATCTGAACCAGCGTTAACACCAGCAGCAGTGCCTAAGGTAAAAAATCCGCCTAACTGCATAACCAAAGAAGAGATTAAAAAAAATTCTAATCCTTCAAAAATGGTTATGATTTTTGACAACTCATTATCAATGACCGTCACCTTAAATGAACCACCACAAGAGGTTGAAAAATACTTCCAATATATGTCCTATGATTATGGTCGTAACATGTCAGAACAAGACAGAATCAATTATGAAAAACGCATGACACGTTTACCAACTCGTTTATCGAGTAGTAAGAATGTAGCAACCTCAAGTATTGATAAAATACAACAAAATATCGATATTTCGCTTGTCACCTTAACAAGTTGCCCAGCGGCCGATGTTTCGCCATTTTATAATTACACAAATCGAGGAACGCTAAAACGAAAAATAAAACGACTAACACCAACAGCGGCAGGTGGTGGTGGAACGCCTTTGTACAGTGGGCTACAAAAAGCTAGCCAAATGCTTGATGGTGTAAAACGTGATGATTATATTCTGATAATCAGTGATGGCGAAGACAACTGTTCAAGAAATAACATCTGTACACTAGTTAATTATATTGCATCACAAAAGCCACGGTTAAAAATTAATATTGTCGATATTGCTGGCGAACACAAAATTGATTGCATTGCTAATGCCACAGGTGGCAAGGTTTACATAGCCCAAAGCTCTAAAGATATGATAAAACAGATGAATAAAGCGGTATCAAGCTTAAAAATCAACAGACCAACCTGCCAATAAAAAAACAAACTGCGCCAAATTATTTGTTCGGCGCACTAAGCTAGTTTTTTTGGTTGGCACATTTGAACACTTTGGAATTTAAAACAATAAAAACACATTTTATAGACTTAAAATAAAAAAGATATTATCTTTCATCAAAAATCAATCAGTAAATGCATTGATTTTATTAAATTTTTCGTTTTCAAAAAAAAACAACTTTCTCACAATCATTATTCTCAATAAAAAACCAGACATTGTTTCTGGTTTTTTTGCTTTTTGTTATTGTATATTTAGAAATCTAAATTCACTGCTTTAAGGGCATTTTCTTCAATAAATAGTCGGCGTGGCTCAACTTCATCACCCATTAATGTGGTAAATAATTGATCCGCTTCAATTGCATCTTTTATGGTGACTTGCAACATACGACGACTGGTTGGATCCATTGTGGTTTCCCATAACTGTTCTGGGTTCATTTCACCTAGTCCTTTATAACGCTGAATAGTTAATCCACGACGTGATTCTTTAATTAACCAATCAACAGCTTCATCAAAAGATTCTACGGGTTGTTTGCGTTCTCCACGTTGAATAAAGGCGCTGTATTCAAGTAGATCTTTTAATTGTGCACCAAGGTGACAGATATTACGGTATTCATTACTATGGATGAATACTTGATCTAATGGATAATTAGTATCTACACCATGAGTTTTTACTTTAATGATTGGCACATATAGCTGTGCTTTTTCATTATATTCAGCTGAATAAAGGTAGCTGCTACCATGTTGTTCTTTATTTGATAGTTTTTCAACAAGGGTTTTTGCCCAATTTTCGGCTTGTTGTTGGTTTTGTAAAATACTTTCGTTTAATACATCATGATAAACCAATTCCGATAGCAACGCTTTTGGATAGCGACGTTCCATTTTTGTAATAAGTTTTTCGACTTTTTGATATTCAGCAATTAGTCTTTCTAATGCTTCGCCTGCAAGTGCAGGTGCATGGTCATTGACATGTAACGATGCATCTTCAAGCGCTAAGGCAATTTGAAATTGCGTCATTGCCTCATCATCTTTGATATATTGTTCTTGCTTGCCTTTTTTGACTTTGTATAAAGGTGGCTGTGCAATATAGACATAACCTCGCTCAATGATTTCTGGCATTTGTCGGTAGAAGAATGTTAATAATAACGTTCGAATATGCGAGCCATCAACGTCGGCATCGGTCATGATAATAATGCTGTGGTAACGCATTTTGTCTGGGTTATATTCATCACGACCAATACCACAACCTAATGCTGTAATTAGCGTTCCGACTTCTTGAGATGAGAGCATTTTGTCAAAGCGGGCTTTTTCGACATTTAAAATTTTACCTTTAAGCGGTAAGATTGCTTGATTTTTGCGATTGCGCCCCTGTTTTGCAGAGCCACCCGCAGAGTCCCCTTCCACTAAGTATAATTCAGATAAAGCTGGGTCTTTTTCTTGGCAATCAGCAAGTTTACCAGGTAATCCGCCTAAGTCTAAAGCGCCTTTTCGACGTGTCATTTCGCGCGCTTTACGGGCGGCTTCTCGTGCTCTTGCGGCATCGATGATTTTTCCGACAACAATTTTGGCATCACTTGGGTTTTCAAGTAGATATTCTGTTAACTTTTCGCCCATTACGGATTCAACTGCGGATTTTACTTCTGATGATACCAATTTGTCTTTGGTTTGTGATGAAAATTTAGGGTCAGGTACTTTAACTGATACTACCGCAATTAAACCCTCACGAGCATCATCTCCTGTGGCGCTGATTTTGGCTTTTTTGCTGTATCCTTCTGCTTCCATATAGTTATTTAATGTGCGCGTCATTGCACCTCGGAAACCCGCCAAGTGAGTACCACCATCTCGTTGTGGAATGTTGTTAGTAAAGCAATAGATGTTTTCTTGGTAACCATCGTTCCATTGTAGTGCTACTTCAACACCAATACCGTCTTTTTCTGTGCTGAAATAAAATATTTTAGGATGAATAGGGTTTTTATTTTTGTTTAAGTATTCAACAAACGCTTGAATGCCACCTTCGTAATGATAATGTTCATTTTTGCCTGTGCGCTCATCAAGTAATTTTATTGATACGCCTGAGTTTAAGAATGATAATTCTCGTAGTCGTTTTGCTAATATTTCGTAGACAAACTCAATATTGGTAAATGTTTCTGGGCTTGGCCAGAAGCGTACATAGGTGCCTGATTCTGTGGTTTGACCAATGACATTAAGTGGTGCTTGTGGTACCCCTAAATTGTAAATTTGTTGGTGAATTTTTCCATCACGATAAATGATAAGTTCTAATTTATCGGATAAGGCATTAACAACTGAAACCCCAACGCCATGTAACCCGCCAGAAACTTTGTATGAGTTGTCATCAAATTTACCGCCGGCATGTAATACGGTCATGATAACTTCTGCTGCTGAAATACCTTCTTCTTCATGAATACCTGTTGGAATACCGCGACCATCGTCACGTACAGAAACAGAGTTATCAGGGTGGATTGTTACTTCAATATGGTGACAATATCCAGCTAATGCTTCATCTATGGCATTATCAACAACTTCAAAAACCATATGGTGAAGTCCTGTACCATCATCAGTATCACCAATATACATACCTGGACGTTTACGGACAGCATCAAGTCCTTTGAGTACTTTAATGCTAGAAGAATCATAAGAATTAGACATGGATTTCTCGACTTTTTTGATTGTTTATATCGTTCTGTATATTTACGAAATTATACCAGATTTTATGTGAAAAATCTTATCATTTTCATCGATCATATGGGTAATTTGATCTTGGTTAACTGCGGTAATAAACACTTGTGAATTTGCTAATTTTAATCGCTTTGCTAGCAAATCACGTTTATTGTGGTCTAGTTCTGAAGCAAAATCATCAATCAAGTAAATACAAGATTGTGAATTTTGTTTTGAATAATATTCACCTTGAGACAACCGTAAAGCACACATCATTAGTTTTAGCTGACCCCTGGATAAGAGATCTTCAACAGGGATATTATCAATACGTAATTTTATATCTGCTTTATGTGGTCCAAGGGTGGTGTAATTAAGGAGCTTATCGCGATCGTACTGTTTTTGTAACTGTTCGGAGTAATTAATTCCATGATCCCAACCTTGATAATATTGGCAATTAAGTTGATATTCGGGTAAAAAATCACGGCAAGTCTGAATAATTTGAGGAAAAATATGTTGTAAATAATCGGCTCGAATTTGGCTAATTTTTTCGGCAAGTGGGGCAATCTCTTTGTCCCAAGGTAATAATTGTTTATAGCTATGGGCTTGTTTTAAAAGTGCATTACGTTGTTTAAATAGGCGTTTTAAATTGTTCCATAACTGAACAAATTCAGGGTGATGATGAAAACATCCCCAATCGGTAAATGCACGGCGATATTTGGGGCCACCACTCAATAAATCAAATCCCTCAGGTGTCACTAATTGTATTGGTAATAACTTGGCTAAATCAGCTAATCGAAAGCCTTCGTCTCCATCTATTTTTATTTTATTTTCATTATTTCGTGATTTTGAAAGACCTATTGAATGGACTTGCTGATTGGTATTTTTTATCTCACTGAATAATACAAGCTCAGGTTGTTCATGCTGAATAATTCGATTTGATTGGGCGTGCCTAAATGCTCGCCCATGACCAAGCATATAAATAGCTTCAAGTAGACTGGTTTTGCCACTGCCATTATCACCAACAATAAAGTTGAAATGCGGCGATAAAGCAAGTTTCGCATAATCAATATTGCGGAAGTGGTGAACGTTGATGGTTGATAGAGTCATATACTGTCAATTATTCCGACCGAAGCCGGAAAATTAAATAAGATTTGATTATAAGCGCATTGGCATAACAACATAAGTTGCTGTCTGATTATTGATATCTTCTATTTGTACACTTGATGTTGCATCGGTTAATAATAGTTGTACTCTATCACATTTCAATGTATTTAATATATCAAGTAAATAGGTTACATTGAAGCCAATTTCAAGCTCTGCTGATTCATATTTTACGTCAATAACTTCTTCTGCTTCTTCTTGTTCAGGGTTGTTTGCTGTAATCTTTATTTGATTGTTATGGGCATGAAGTCGAATTCCACGGAATTTTTCATTAGATAAGATAGCAACCCGTGACAGGGCATTTCTTAGCTCTTCGCAGGCGACTTCAAGTGGTTTATCTGGATTACGCGGTAATACCCTTTTATAGTCAGGAAATCTGCCATCAATAAGTTTTGATGTAAATGTGAAATCACCAAGATTAACTCGTAAGTTATTATGACCAATTTGCATTGTGATAAGTTCGTCGTTATCACTAACCAATTTTGCCAGTTCAAGCACCCCTTTTCTTGGTAAAATGACTGCGTGGTGATTTTTTATATTTTGCTCAATGGGCTGTGCGCATAACGCTAGTCGGTGTCCATCGGTTGCGACAGTTTTTAATAGGTTATCTTCAATTTCAAATAGCATGCCATTTAAGTAATATCTGACATCTTGATTTGCCATTGAAAATTGTACCGCATCAATAAGTCGTTTTATTGTTCTTTGTGGTACTGAAAGATCAACATCACTTTGCCAATTTTCTAAATTAGGAAAATCGTTAGCAGGTAGCGTTGCTAAAGAAAATTTACTACGACCCGATTGAATCATTAATCGATTATCGTCAACACTTATCGATATCTTTGCATCATTAGGTAGGTTTCGACAGATATCAAGAAATTTTCTTGCCGGTACGGTAGTTGCGCCAGGTTCACTTGGCTCAATTAATGGTAAATGAGATATCATCTCTATTTCAAGATCCGTTCCTGTCATTGATAATGTGTTGTCATTAACTTGTAATAATAAATTCCCCAAAATAGGTAACGTCGGGCGATTACTCAATGGGGCGCTGACAAGTTGCAATGGTTTTATCAGTTTTTCACGATCTATAATAAATTTCATGGTATTGATTCTTTTTTAAGTTGATAATGTTCTAATTAAATTGGAGTAATCTTCTTTAATTGCATTGCTTTCTTCTTTTAATTCGGCAATCTTTCTGCATGCATGTAATACGGTGGTGTGGTCTCGTCCACCAAAGCCGTCACCGATCTCAGGCAGACTTTTGTTCGTAAGCTCTTTGGCAAGCGCCATCGCGACTTGTCGTGGTCTTGCAACTGAACGAGAACGGCGTTTAGAAAGTAAATCAGATACTTTAATTTTATAATATTCCGCAACTGTCTTTTGTATATTTTCAATAGTGACAAGTTTTTCTTGTAAAGCGAGTAAATCTTTTAAAGCATCTTTAACAAAATCTATGGTAATAGCTTTACCAGTAAAATTGGCATTAGCAATAACCCGATTAAGTGCGCCTTCCAACTCACGAACATTCGAACGTAGTCGTTTAGCAATAAAAAAAGCGACCTCTTCAGGTAATTTGATATGATTTTCTTCGGCTTTTTTCATTAAAATCGCAACCCGTGTTTCAAGTTCAGGAGGTTCGATTGCGATGGTTAACCCCCAACCAAAACGTGATTTTAGACGATCTTCAACACCATCAATCTCTTTAGGGTAACGATCTGATGTTAAAATAATTTGTTGATTACCTTCTAATAACGAGTTAAAAGTGTGAAAAAATTCTTCTTGGGATCGCTCTTTATTGGCAAAAAATTGAATATCATCAATCAGTAAGGCATCGACTGAACGATAGTAATTTTTAAACTCTTCTATCGCATTGTTTTGCAGTGCTTTTACCATATCTTGGACAAAACGCTCCGAGTGCATGTAAACCACTTTGGCATTGGTTTTTGATGCCATTATTTGGTTACCTACTGCATGTAATAAATGCGTTTTACCTAAACCCGTCGAACCATATAAAAATAAAGGGTTATAAGCTTTGCCTGGGTTTTCAGCTACTTGTTTGGCTGCAGCAGCAGCAAGTTGATTTGATTTACCTTCAACAAAACTATTAAAAGTGTGTTTATGATTAATACCCGAACGATAAGTATGATTGTGATTTGTTTCTTTTGTTGTTTGCCAAGCAGGTAAAACTTCTTCTTTACGTTGATTATTTTGCGTTTTTTTATCTTTGGATACGGTTGAACCAACTTCAAGAAATAGTTTTAAAGAATCGTCATTGAAAAGCTTATTTAGCAATTGGGATATCGTAGTTAAATATTTATTTTTTACCCAATCTAGCACAAATCTATTTGGTGCATAAATATAGAGTTTATTATCAACCATTTCCGCTTGCAACGGGCGAATCCATAAATTAAATTCTGTCGTAGGGATTTCTTCTTGTAACTGAGAAAGGCAATCTTGCCAAATTGCGGTAGGCACGGCAACTCCTTCAACTTTTCTTACTAACAATACTGAGAAGCATTATAATATCTTTTGTGGATAATTTGTAGATCTAAGTCAATATATAATTTAGTTGTTAACAAAAAAGAGATAAAAAACCCGGCTTTTAACCGGGTCTTAATGAATAACTAAAAACAAAGATTATTTTGTTGAATTAGTTACTTGAACTTCTTGAATGTTACGTGCTTTAACTTCAATTTCAACACGACGATCTGGTGCTAAACATGCTTTTAAGTTAGCGCCACGAAGTGCATTACATTTAGTACCAGTAACAGGTTGAGATTTACCCACACCACGAGCACTAATTAGATTAGCAGGAACACCTTTTTCAACTAAGTATTTCATTACTGAGTGAGCCCGTTGTTCTGATAATTTTTGGTTATAGCTCTCTGAACCAATACGGTCAGTATGGCCAATTACCACTACTGCGCTTTCAGTTGGGTTGATTTTAATAAGATTTGTTAATAAGTTATCTAATGCTTGACGACCTTCAGCTTTTAAGTCAGCTTTTGCATAAGCAAATAGCACGTCTTCATTTAATACATAACGTTTTACTTCAGTTTTTAATTCAACTGGAGCTGGTGTATCTAATGTTGCTAAACGGTAAGTAACACCTAAGCTTACAGTACCCGCATCTGGAGATGCGTCAGTTTTAGTGTGAATATGTTGCACGTATTGGTATTCTAAACGAGTTGATAAATCGTCAGTTAAACGATAATCAACACCTAAAGCATAAACAGGAGAAACGTCTGTTTTTGAACCATGATCAAGTTTTTCGTATTTTTTTACTAAACCGCCATTTTTCCATTTAGCGATAGTGACCATACCACCTGCACGGCCATAGATATCTAGACCGTCAATGATAGGGTAGCTCAATTTACCAGTTAAAGATACGCCTTGAGCAGATACTTTGCTATGACCTAGATCATAGTTTTTACCTGCATAATGGAAAGATCTTTTATATTTAGCAGATCCTAACCAATCGTAGCCTAATTCAAATGCTAAATAAGGGTTTGCTTGGAAACCAAGGAAAGCACCTCCAGCGACATTGCTGCGATCTGAAGTGCTGACTCCGACGTTATCCCATACGCGAACTCTATTTGCATCTAAACGATAAAGTTCTGACCAACCTAATTTAGCACCTGCATAAAAAGAGTTATTTTCATATGCCGCATTAGCTGTTAAACTTGCAACTGCAATCGCTAGAGCTAGAGTAGTTTTTTTCATTTTATTGCCTCAACTTAAATGTTGTTATAGACGATGTTTAATTTCTTTATTGTTTAAAATTTACTTTAAATAAAAAGAACAATTACTTATTTTTATATAATTATGTTACCCATAATCTGTTGCGTAGTATAGCATAGATAATAGGCAAATCTATAGTTATTGCTATCTAATAAAAAATATTTAAATAATTTTATCAAATCATTTTGTTAATGGTTATATAAAAGTCATTAATGGTATTGGCTAATGAATTAGCCATAATAAAGAAGTCAGCTTCAAGTCTTTTATCAAACTCATCTGAACCGATATCTTCATTTTCATCTAAAATAACCGAATCAAATTTAATTCGTTTAAAAGTTAAATCACTATTAACAATAAAGCTGACGCCTCTTTCATCGATAATTTTAATTTTAGTGATCCATTTGCCAGAATCGAAATGAACACGCATTTCATCACTGGTGATTTCTTGATTTTTGCAGCTGATAATTCCATTTCCTTCAAGAGGATCTTTTAGTTCGGCTTGATCGCCTAATATAAAGGGTGGAAAATTCAGATTTTCTTTAACCCAAGTCGTCATGATTTGTTCAAGTGGTTTATCAATAGATAACGGCGTTAATGCAAGCGAGCCAAGCTCTTTACGCAAAATAGCTAAGATATCTTCTGATTGTTTAAAGCTACTGCAATCAACAACAATGCGTTTATTATTGGTGTCGAGCCATAACCAATAGTGATTATATTTACTAAAAGCCCTAGGCATTAGATCAATCATAACTTCATCTTTTAAAGTGGCTTTTTCATTTTTAGTTAGTTTTCTGCTTAGTGCTTGTTCTTGTTTATCGATTTTTTCTAGTAAAGCTTGTTTTATTACGGGGGCGGGTAATATTTTTGTTTCTTTTTTTATCCGTAATAATAAATGCCCTTGCATATCAACTATAAAATCCTCTTGATTATTATCATGATAAGGCGAAACCCAGCCCATTTTTGTGGTGTCTAAATTACCACATGGAGTAAAAGGGTGAGACTTTAGTGCTTTTTCTATTGCATCTTTATTAAGTAACGTGTCGTTATTAAGTTGGTAAATTATGGCATTTTTAAACCAAAGCATACTTTTCTATTTCCTGAATTTTTTGTAATAAAGATTTTATTTCATTTAAACAGCAATTACTGATTATTGTAAGTGTTGCTATTATGATTTTGATATTGAGTATCAATCAATATTAATTAAAAGTTATAAGATAACCCCATATAAACCGAAGTGATAGCACTATTGTCAACCATAGGACTACTTGCCGCATCACCAGTTAATTTGTCGATATGAATACCGCCAAAAGTCGCTATATTTTTGGTTAATGAATATTGCGCAGCTATTTCGGCATAAGGTGTTAATGAACTGCCTGCATTAAAGTATTGTAATTTTGAACGAGACGATTCTTTATACGAAACGCCATAATAATAATCATTATGTTTACTATTAGCCCAATTTATACCAATAGACGGTGCTATAATTAAATTACCCTGCATATAAGGGACAGTATAATCGGCATTAGCTAAAACACTATCACTTTCGTTTAATACATCAGCGCCGATACTACTAGAAACCACTCCCCAATTGGTCACAATAGAATATTCTATTTCTGCCAGTAATGTTGAGTGACGGCTATTAAGTTGCCTTAATTGGTGATTATCTGAATTGTGTGGTTTAAATTCATTAGATAAGTAGCGAGCACCAATTGAGACGCTTTGATTATCAGTATTATAAGCATAAACGCCAGCAGATAAATCATCAATAAAAAATAGCCCATTGTTATAATCGATATGAGGAATAGGGTAATAATTATCATTATAATTTTTATAAGGTGAATTTGCCCAACCCATGCCTAAACCAAGGGAAGTTGGCTCAGCTAATGCAAACTGTGCAGTTCCTAAAGTGGTTATAGATAAAATAGAAAGTCCACAAAGTATTTTTTTCATTTTTTTATGCTTATATAAAAAGTGAATGTTTATTACAAATTAATAAGATTTAATTGTTTAGCTAATCGTCACACAATCTATACATTAACTGTACATTGTAACAAGCAAATTTCTTGAATAATAATGCCACATTTTATTGTATTTGAATATTGATTAGTGAGATAAATTATGAGTAAACCAACTTTAGAAATGACTAACAGTCGTCCTAATGATGCTACATTGTTAGCTGATGAAGCGAAATATTGCTCTTTTGGTGATACCGTACATTATGTTGAGCCACCAAAAATCTTTGACGGTTGTGAAGGTAGCTACATGTATGACAAAGAAGGTAAAGCTTTCCTTGATCTACAAATGTGGTACTCAGCATGTAACTTTGGTTATGCCAATGAACGCTTAAACAATGTTCTTAAAAAGCAAATTGATACCTTACCACAATGCGCTAGCCAATATTTACATCCTACAAAAATTGAATTAGCCAAAACCATTGCCCAAGGTATGGAAAAGCGATTTGGTTATGAAGGGCGGGTACATTTCAATGTAGGGGGTTCACAGTGTATTGAAGACTCGTTAAAAGTAGTGCGTAATGCAACAGGTGGTAAATCACTAATGTTTGCTTTCCAAGGTGGATACCACGGCCGTACACTTGGCGCCTCATCAATCACATCAAGTTATCGTTACCGTCGTCGTTATGGTCATTTTGGTGATCGAGCGATGTTTGTTCCGTTCCCATATCCTTTCCGTCGTCCTAAAGGTATGACTGCTGAAGAATATGGCGAACATTTAGTCGCTGAGTTTGCACGCCTGTTTGAAACTGAATACCATGGTGTTTGGGATCCAAAAGTTGGGCAAGCAGAATACGCTGCATTCTATGCTGAGCCTTTACAAGCAACAGGTGGTTATATAGTTCCTCCTCGTAATTATTTTAAAGGCCTTAAAAAGGTTTTAGATCAGTATGGTATTTTATTGGTGGTTGATGAAATCCAAATGGGCTTTTATCGTACTGGTAAGCTTTGGTCAATTGAACACTTTGATGTTAAGCCTGATGTGGTGGTTTTTGCTAAAGCGTTAACTAATGGTCTTAACCCGCTTGGTGGTTTATGGGCGCGTGAAGAATTAATTAACCCTGAGGTATTCCCAGTTGGTTCAACACATTCAACATTTGCATCAAACCCATTAGGTACGGCAGTTGGTCTTGAAGTATTAAAAATGACTTCTGAAACTGATTACGAAAAAATGGTAATGGATAGTGGTGCTTATTTCCTTGAAGGCTTAAAAACACTTGAGAAAAAACACAAAGAGATCGGTGAAGTTGATGGTTTAGGTTTAGCGCTTCGTGCAGAAATTTGTACAGAAGATGGTTTTACAGCCAATAAAGCACTTGTTGACAAAATGGTTGATATTGGTATGTCAGGTGATCTTGATTGGAAAGGTACCAAAATGGGTTTGGTGCTTGATATTGGTGGTTACTATAAAAATGTGATTACTTTTGCGCCATCATTACATATTTCTCGTCAAGAGATTGATCAAGGTATTGAGCTTCTTGATCAATTAATTACACGAGCTAAAAAAGAACTTTAATCATTCATTTTAAGTCCCCGCCACATCTATTGGCGGGCTTGCGTGTTACAGCCAATTATATATTTGAACATTATGAAATACATCAATCAGTTAGAACCTAATGAATTAATAGGCAATTTTCTAGAGCACCCTCCACAAGGTTTTTCAGCATGGCTTAGCGTAGATGGTGTGCCTGTTTTTTCAGCAAAGTTTGATCTTTTGACCACTGCCGATGATGATTTCAGACATAAAATTCAAAAACTTCCTTTTTATAATAAATGGCGGCGTTATTTACAGCCCCATACTTGTTTTGTTGGTGCTACTGTTTCGGAATATGCATTATTAACTGATAACGTTGATGCGAATCAATTGGCTGCTCACCTTAAAGCAGCTTATGCTAAGCAGTATTCTTTTTTTATTGTTAAAGATATTCCTGTTGCATCCCCTTTACTAAACGAAAAAGACAACCATTATTCAATGCATTTTATTTCGTCATTAAAAGAAAATGGTTTTATCGAAGTTGAAGGGCAAGCATTGGCTTGGGTACCGATTGATTTTAGTGATATGGATGAAGTTTTTTCTCGTTTTTCGTATAGTCGACGTAAAAATTTTAGACGAAAACTAAAATCACGCAACAAGCTAGCCATTCATATTTTGCATAGTGGTGATGATTGTTTTTACCAACAAGCGGTTATAGATGAGTATTACCAACTTTATCTTAATGTCTATCAGCAAAGCGAAATACATTTTGATTTATTGACTAAATCTTTTTTTACTCAGCTATTACAAAACAAAACCCAAAATGCGCATATTGTAACTTATTATCATGATGATAAATTGGTTGGATATAATATTTGTTTTGTGGTTAATAATATGCTAGTTGATAAATATATTGGTATGGTTTATCCACAGGCTAGAGCGCTTAATCTCTATTTTGTAAGTTGGTTTGTTAATCTTGAATATGCTTTACAGCAAGGTTTTAGTCACTATATTGCAGGTTGGACTGATCCCGAAGTAAAAGCTTCGTTAGGTGCAAAATTTACCTTTACAAAACATTTAGTTTATATTCGCAATCCATTATTAAGAGCTGTATTACGAAGATTGATTAGTCATTTTGAAAGTGACAAGGAGAAAGTAGCATGACATGCCCTATTATTCTCAACTTTGATCAAAGTGTTGGTAAAATCGATTATGCTAACACAATTGATGTTACCCAGTGGCAAGATACAATTCGTTTTGGCTGTACTAAAAAGACGTTTAACCAATTTAACAATGTGTTACAGCAATTTTTACCAGAAAGTTATGGTACGGTACTAATGGGGAGTGGTGATTTTCATCATATTTCATTATTGCTTATTGAACGTTTAGCAAAGCAATATTCTGCTGATAACCCGATTCAAGTTGTGATTTTTGATAATCATCCTGACAATATGCGTTATTTGTTCGGTATCCATTGTGGATCATGGGTAAGTTATGTGGCAAGTTTGCCTTTTGTGAGCCATGTACATGTGCTTGGTATTACCTCTCATGATATTGGGCTTGCTCATTTTTGGGAAAATCGATGGGCGCCACTGTTTCATAAAAAGTTGACCTATTGGAGCTTAGATGTCAATGTCACATGGGCCAAAAAAATAGGTTTAGGGCATGCTTTTCGACATTTTGCAACACCAGATGATCTTATTGCTAACTTTCTATCAGAACAATATCATAGCGCACAGCCTGTTTATGTCTCGATTGATAAAGATGTATTGAGTGAAGAGGTTATTCACACCAACTGGGATCAAGGTAGATTACAAACTTACCACCTACTTGATACTATTTCTTCAATTAAATCTAGAATTGTCGGTAGCGATATTACGGGGGAACTATCAATATGGCAGCCAGCAAATTGGTTTAAGCGTTTGCTTAGTTCGCTTGATAAACAACCTACCATATCACCAAATAACCTTGTTAATTGGCAACAAGAGCAACATCAGCTTAATTTGACGTTATTAAAGGCATTAGCAGTATAAATTTTTGTAAAAAATTTTCAGGAAAGTACGCGTTTAAGTATAAAAATCACCTACTTTCCTTGCTATATTGGAATTTAACGTTGAAGATTGTTTGACTCTTGTTTAGATAATTTACTTTCTGCTAACGCTAAAAAAAGAATGCCAGAAATAATTAGTATTGTGCCAATTAACTTGAATAATGTAATTGGTTCGTGAAATAGCCAGATTGAAACAACCATAACAGTTACAACCTCAAAGTGAGATGCTGCAAAAGCAGGGCCTACAGGGGCTTTTTTTAGTAACGTCATCCAAGTAAAAAAAGTTAAAATATACCCAGCTATTGAGATATAAATCCATGGATTAGTAAATACACGAACTAACCAATCAACGCTCATAGCTAATGGTTCTGCATGTATTGCAGTTAATTTAAAACTACACTGTGCAATAGTGTCAAAAAACAACAATACGGTAAATCCAATGATATAAAATCTGGCCATATTAAGACATTCCTACAAAAATAACGCCTGCTGTGATTAATAGCATGCCAATTAAGCGATAAATGGTTAGCAATTCCTTAAAAATTACTCGACCTACTAGCATGATAGTAATGATATTAAATGAAGCAAGTAATACGCCTTGCGAAAGCGGTACTAATGTTAAAAAAGCCAACCATAATAAAAATTCAGCTACATAAGCGATAATGCCAACCCAAATCCACTTATTTTTAGCTAAATCTAACCAATAGTACCAACCATCGCGGTTATTGGGAGCAATGGCGGCAAATTTAAAAGCAACTTGTCCTAATGTATCAAAACAGATATTACTAACCCAAAGAATGATAACTAATGGCGACATTATGCTTTGATTCCTTCTGCAATATTATCAAAAAACGACGCGCACTCTTTGATTACTTCACGGCGTTGGCTATCAATGGTAATTAAATGATAACTATCATTTAATACCACTAATTTTGTTGGACCTGATACCGATTTTTCAACTAATTTGGCATTGGTTTCTATATTAGCAATATCATCATTACCTGAATGCATAATTAAACAGGGTGATGTCACTTTAGGTAATTGCTGACGCATCTCTTTTGCCAGTAATTGCATTTCGGCAAGTGCAGGAAACGGGTTACCAGCAAGCCCTGCTGATGCCGCATCGCCACTTAACATACTTTCAGAAACCACAGCCCGAATACGCTCGTCTTTAAGCCCGTAAGGTGGTTTTTCAATAAACACTTTCTTTTGGAAAATACCCAATTTCTTAAAATAAACCAGTAAGAAAAACAGTTTTTTTGCCCAAAATGGCATACTCCAACCATCATAACAAAATGTCGGTGCTAACACGCCAACGCCTTTAATTTGTTCAGGTCTGTCTGCGGCCAATTTTAGTGCCAATAATGCCCCCATTGATAAACCTGCTACAAACATATTCTCTACATGCTGTGCTAAATAATCAGCCCCATCTTGCACGCTTTTATACCAATCTTGCCATGTTGTTTTACACAGATCTTCTTCAGTACCACAATGCCCAGCTAATTGAATGGCATAAACGGTAAACCCTGCTTTATTTAAACCATTAGCTAAAATTCGCATTTCATTCGGAGTGCCAGTTAAACCATGAATCAATAACACGCCGTTTTTATTACCAGGTAGAAAGTAAGATAAATCTTCAATTTTACTCATTAAAATTCCTTATTCTTTTACCATCATGACAGGAATAACCCTTTGTTGTGCCTGTTTTAATGCGTTAGTTACATCAGCAAAGCTGGTGATTTTACGGTGTACTATTTTATTTTTTTCACAATAATTAACGAGCTTATCTTTGGCAAAAACAAAATCAACATTATGTGATACGCAATAGTCTGACGTACCATCGCCAACATAAAGAATCTGCGTAAAGTGCTGTTGTTTTTTAACATGGTTACATTTGCAGTTACCACTTTGCTTAATACAGCTTTTATTTGCGTAAGGGAATTCAAGACGCCAACTACGCGCATTATTATGCATCAGTTTATTGGCAAAAATAGGTAAATTCTCAATACCATGACGCTTTAAAATAAACTCAATGGCATAATCTAACCCATCACTCACCACGTGAACGGGAATACTATTTTGTTCGGCGTAATGAATAAAAGCTTTAAAAGCAGGATCAATCTCAATTTGTGATAAAACGCAATTAAGCTCCTCTAAGCTGGCGTCCATTAAAGCAATTTGTTTGCTCATACACTCTTGAGAGCCAATTTTGCCATTAACCCATAATTCTTCAAGCTCATCACAACCATCTTGACCAAAGTGGCTAAGTAACGTATCAGTCACATCTTTTACACTAATTGTGCCATCAAAATCACACAAAACAATTGGTGAGTGATGCTGGGTATAAGATGGGTGAAAGACCGTGTTTGTTATCGACGAAAAAGTGTTCATTTTTAATATAAAAATAGTCTAATTATAGATATTGGCGCAAATTCTCTCATAGAGTGGCAATAAACTTTGTAGGCTCTTTGTATATATTTTGTAACGGAGAATAAATTGTCTGTATAATGAAGTATCTTCAGTACAAGCAGTGGTAACTAAAAACAGATAATGAGTGAACGTATATTAATCATCGAGGATGATCAACGGTTAGCCAACTTAATTCAAGTTTATCTTATTCGACAAGGCTATCTTGTTGAGTGGCATAATAGCGGTGCTGGCGCTGAAGAAAAGATCCAACAACTAAACCCTGATTTAGTCATATTAGATGTCATGCTACCTGAAAAATCGGGTTTTGATATCTGCCGAGATATTCGCTCATGGTTTACTAACTATATCCTAATTATGACTGCTAGCGAAGATAATATTGATGAAATTGTAGGGCTTGAACTAGGCGCTGATGACTACTTGGCAAAGCCTGTTGAACCAAGACTACTGCTTGCCCGAATTCGAGCACTATTACGTCGAAAACAAATAGAAACCGACAAAGACAACACAAAAGAACATATTATACCTCAGAATAATAAAACATTAATCTTCGACCAATTAGCTATCGATGGCGAAAATCGCAAAGTCCTATTGCAAGAACATGAGATTGATTTAACCACCGCCGAGTTTGATCTGCTTTGGCTATTAGCTATTAATGCAGGAAGTATTTTGTCTCGAGATGATATATTTTCACAAGTTCGCGGTATTGATTTTGATGGCAGTGATCGTTCCATTGATGCGCGAGTCTCAAGACTTCGCCGAAAATTACTTGATGATCCCGATAATCCGTCACGAATCAAAACCGTTCGAGGCAAGGGCTATTTATTTATGCGAGAAGGGGAAAACCATTGAGACAATTACTTGCTAAGCCGCTATTTTTTAATCGCCGAATTGTCTTTTACCTCGTTATTTTACTATCATTGCAATGCATTATTGCCTATGGTGCATTACTAGTATTTGATTCGTTACCTTCATCATTAACTGATATGCCCGATGATCATATTGTCTTTCGAGAATCACAACGAGGCACGGTTAACTTGATTCGTATGCGCATTGATGAAAACAAAGATCGTCCTATTCAAGAAGTTGTTGACGAATTACAGCCTTATTTTGGTTATCCTATTATTGTGCTACCTGCCAATACACCACTATCTAAAACCGTGCACCAAGAGTTAGAAAAGTTAGGATTTTCATATGATAGTGATGAAGAGGTCATCTATATTGCTCTAAAAGACGGCCATTTGTTGCAACTAGGTCCAATGGTAATGCGAGATATTTTAAAATCCAATACGATGTCATTATCTGTGTTTTTAATTATCTGGGCTTTGTTCAGCGCGATTATCTTTTTTATTTTAATTTATATGGCTTTTAGTGCTGTTTGGAAAGATTTACTCAATATCAGACAAACAGCTGAACAGCTAGGACAAGGTAATTTAAAAGCACGGACAGTAAACGTAAAAGGCTGGTTATTTAAGCCGCTTGCCAACGTACTAAATAACATGGGCATGCACATTGAACACTTAGTCAGCACCAATCAAACCATCTCCCACGCAATGGCACACGAACTGCGTACACCACTGGCTAGAATGCGATTTGAACTTAGCATGCTTGAAGAATCTAACGACGAACAAGAACGCTTATTGTTACAAAAAGGCATGGGTGATGATATTAACGAACTTGAAACATTAATCAACGCCAGTTTAAATTACTTTAAAATGCAACAAAGTAATATTGAACTCAACTTAACGCGTATATCGCTAAAACAGTGGGGAGAAAGAATCTGTCAATCGTTAATATTATTTAAACCCAAAGACTTTGAACTTACTTGCAATAGCCAAAATGTCCAAGCAACCATTGACACCAATTTAGCTGAAACGATCGTCAAAAATCTTTTGCTCAATGCCTTTAAATATGCCACCCATAAAGCCGTATTAAACATTAGCAAACAAGAAAATCGAGTCATTATTGAAATTGATGATGATGGTGCAGGCATCCCCTTTGAAGCACGAGAAAAGATCTTCATGCCTTTTGCTAGACTTGATACCAGCCGTACTCGCTCAACAGGCGGATACGGCCTAGGTTTAGCTTATGTAAAATTAATGGCTGAATTTCATGACGGCAAAGCGTTTGTTGTCACAAGCCCATTAGGTGGTGCAAGATTTGTGGTTTCATTAAAATCAGGTGATGAATAGCGGCTATATTTATAGGTCAATGTGGTCAAAAACACCGAATTGTTTACACTTCATGATTAAAATAATCCGCTAAAAATCATAAGATGTTTTTCCTGAAATCGCTTTATGCGGTCATAACGGTATGATAAAAATTAATAAAGCATTTAAATTTTGTTTTCACTCTTTTGAGTCGTCAAATATTCGCTGATTATGCTGCATCTCAATTCAAAATTCGTATCACGCTTTCGGCTTTTCCATTAGTTTATGGGCAGGTGATTTTTGCTTGATATACCGGTTATCACACAGTTTATCTAAATAAATCAATACAGTATTATTTTTGTTAAAAAGTTTCAGGAGTGTACTACGTTTATGTATAAAAACATTAAAAATCAAATATATAATCTCAAGCAAATATTCTCTAGTTTGCTGCTTCGTTTCATTTTTAAGTAAAGGTAAACCTTTGGTATCAACCTGTCGTATTTCGTTCAGAAAGGTTTTGTTATCGCCTTTAGCTTGCCGTCTTAATTTATTTTCAATCGGGCTTTTTTTAGTACGTTATAAATGGTAGGACAACTGACTATAAAGCGTTTAGCCAAAAATTGGTGACCGTTATTTTTCTTTTTGATATCAGCGCTCTATCGCTTGTCTGTGATAAGGCGTTAGTTTTGTTTTTGTATATTCATTACAGTAGTTTCTCAAATTACTGTAAACAACGCGAAGAATTTCTACAGCTAATGCATTGGTTATTTTATTAAAAAATAGCATTGCTTAATCAAAAGCCAATTTTGTCGATACAAATAGCCTGTTTTCCGTTTCAGAAATAACAAAAATTTGTTATATTCATCCACTAACACAAAAATAATGGCAAGCAAATATTCTTAATTTGTTATTAATAAATATATCATCAGAGGTTTTTTATGAGCGGTTCACTACCGACTGAGACTGAAACTCGTCCAACAAACTTTATCCGTCAAATTATTGATGCGGATCTTGCTGCTGGCAAATATAAAACAACGCATACTCGTTTTCCGCCAGAACCAAACGGCTATTTACATATTGGTCATGCTAAATCAATCTGTTTAAACTTTGGCATTGCACAAGACTATCAGGGTAAATGTAATTTACGTTTTGATGATACCAACCCAGCTAAAGAAGATGTTGAATATGTTGAATCGATCAAACAAGATGTTCGTTGGTTAGGATTTGAATGGGATGGCGACATTTGCTATTCGTCTGATTATTTTGACCGATTATATGAATATGCCATTGAGCTTATCAAAAAAGGACTTGCCTATGTTGACGAGCTATCAGCTGATGAAATTCGCGAATATCGGGGCACATTAACTCAACCAGGTAAAAACAGCCCTTATCGTGATCGTCCTATTGACGAAAACTTAGCACTGTTTGAGCAAATGAAAGCGGGTAAATTTGCTGAAGGAAAAGCCTGCCTAAGAGCTAAAATTGACATGGCATCGCCATTTATCGTTATGCGTGATCCTGTGATATACCGTATTAAGTTTGCTGAGCACCATCAAACAGGTAACAAATGGTGCATTTACCCAATGTATGACTTTACGCATTGCATTTCTGATGCGATCGAAAACATCACACATTCACTCTGTACGCTTGAATTCCAAGACAACCGTCGTTTATATGATTGGGTATTAGATAATATCACTATCGAAGCACGCCCACATCAATATGAATTTTCAAGATTAAATTTAGAGTATGCCATTACCTCTAAACGTAAATTAAATCTATTAGTATCAGAAAAAATTGTCGATGGTTGGGACGATCCACGCATGCCAACTATATCGGGGTTGCGTCGCCGTGGCTACACACCAGCGTCGATCCGTGAATTTTGTCGCCGAATTGGTGTTACCAAGCAAGAAAATACCGTTGAAATGAGCACGCTTGAGTTTTGCATTCGTGAAGACTTGAACGAAAACGCACCTCGCGCAATGGCGGTGCTCGATCCTGTCAAGGTTGTGATTGAAAACTTTTCAGACAATATTGATGAAATACTTAGCATGCCAAATCACCCAAATCGTCCAGAATTAGGCACGCGTGAAGCGACCTTCACCCGTGAAATCTATATCGACCGAGCCGATTTTAGGGAAGAAGCCAACAAAAACTACAAGCGCCTAGTACTTGGTAAAGAAGTGCGTTTGCGTAATGCCTATGTAATTCGTGCTGATCGTGTTGAAAAAGACGCCGAAGGCAATATCCAAACAATCTATTGTAGCTACGATCCGGCTACATTAAATAAAAACCCAGAAGACGGACGTAAAGTGAAAGGCGTGATTCATTGGGTTTCGGCTAAGTTTGCAAAATCTGCTGAAATTCGCTTATATGATCGCCTATTTAACACACCAAATCCAGGTGCTGCCGAGGACTTCTTAGCAACCATCAATCCAACATCTTTAATCATTAAACAAGGTTTTGTTGAAGCAAGCTTACAAAATGCCGAGGTTGGAATGGCTTATCAATTTGAACGTGAAGGCTACTTCTGTTTAGATAGCAAATATGCAACCGACGATAAGCTAGTGTTTAACCGAACCGTAGGGTTAAGAGATAGCTGGAACGAAGCCTAATTTAACTCAACCATTCACCGACTTATTAGGTCGGTGAATGGTTCTACTTGCCACCATATTCACATTACTGCAACCTACATTACTTCAATTGTAGGAATTGCTCGTATCTAATTTTTCTATCCAATAAATCAATAGAAAAACAGAAAGTATAATATGCACTTTCATAGTAATGTGGCATAATCAGCAAAATTTAAAAGTATAATTATATCATCCTAAAATAATATAGTAAGAAAAAAGTAGTACATTTTTTATCAAAGGAAATTTTACTCATGCATATCCATTTTATTATTCACGAGGCTTTTGAAACACCGGGTGCTTATGAGCAATGGGCAATAGATCAACATCACACAATAACTTATTCTCGTGTTTACCTTAATGAACCACTTCCTAGTAGCATTGATAATATCGACTTTCTTATTATTATGGGGGGGCCACAGTCACCATCGACAACCAAACAAGAGTGTGCTTATTTTAATTCACAGGCCGAACAAGCTGTTATTTTATCGGCAATAAATGCGGGTAAAATGGTTATTGGTGTGTGTTTAGGAGCACAATTAATTGGTGAGGCATTAGGTGCAAGTCATACTCAAAGTCCCGAAAAAGAAATTGGCAAATTCCCGATTACATTAACGCAAATCGGCAAAGATAATCTTTTATTTACCGATTTTGGACATACTTTAGACGTTGGTCATTGGCACAATGATATGCCAGGTTTAACCAAAGATGCTCAAATTATTGCGTATAGTGAAGGATGTCCTCGTCAAATTATTGCATACAGTAAATTTGTTTATGGTTTCCAATGCCATATGGAGTTAACACCTGAAGTCGTTGAATTATTAATTGCCCATTCACAAAAAGAACTTAGCCAAGCTGAAAAATACCGCTTTGTCGATACACCTGATAAGCTTCGCTCTCATGATTACACTGAAATGAATCAAACACTTTTTGCTTTTCTCGACAAGTTAAGCCAACGCTATCTGTCACCTTTAGAAAAATAACTGATTATATCTTGTCGATAAGGGAATGGAAAATATGCAGGATATTATTATCGATAAACCGATAAAACGTAGTAAATTAAGGCTAAAATTAGGCAAAGAATATTTTATCTTAAAACGAAAATTTGATTGGTGGCGACATCGTAACGCATATTGCACTGTCGACATAAATAATAATACATGTTGTTATTCACACAAAAAACATCAGTCTGTTTTATTAAGACAACTAAAAGATGTTGATATGTATTTACAATATAACAAAATCACTAATCTTAGATTAGCAATTGAAAAACTTAATGGCTCAATCATTAAGCCTAATCAACGTTTTTCGATCTGGCAAAAAGTAGGACGCCCATCCAAACGGCGAGGATTTCTTGAAGGACTATCGCTGCATAATGGACAAATAGGTAAAGATATTGGCGGCGGTTTGTGCCAATTAGGTAACTTAATTTATTGGATTGTATTACATTCTGATTTAACTATAGTAGAGCGTTGGCGACATAGCTTTGATGTTTTTCCTGATGTTAACCGTACCATTCCATTCGCTTGTGGCGCAACTTTATCGTATAACTATGTGGATTTACAATTACTAAACAAAACCAATACCACTTATCGCCTTAATCTTTGGCTTGATGATGAATATTTACATGGCGAATTACTTGCTGATACGCCTTTATCTTATACTTATGAAGTCTTTGAAACCGATCACCGCATTGAACAACAATGGTGGGGAGGCTATACCCGACATAATAAAATATGGCAACGTAAAACACATTTAATTGATAATCACGTTGAAGAAAAGTTAATTAGTGAAAATCACGCTATTATGATGTATATCCCTTATCTAAAAAATAATGACGATTAATAAAATAGATAGTCATTAACTATCTATCTAATAGATTGTTAGTAATATTAATAGCCCGTATACTACTAAGATAAAGTAGTTAATAATATGAAAGGAACAATACCATGACTTATACTTTACCGCCCCTACCTTATGCTTATGATGCATTAGAACCTTATATCGATTCAGAAACTATGCATCTTCATCATGATAAGCATCATCAAACTTATGTGAATAATGCTAATGCGGCGATTGAGTCATTGTCTGCTGAACTAAAACAGTTATGCCCAAGCGAATTATTAAAAAATTTAGATAAAGTCCCCGCTGACAAATTAACCGCTATCAAAAATAATGTGGGTGGACATGTTAATCACACCTTTTTCTGGGAACTTTTAAAAGTCGGTACTGAATTTAAAGGCGAGCTTAAAACTGCAATCGAAAAGGATTTTGGTTCAGTTGACGCCTTTAAAGAAAAATTTGCAGCAGCGGCAGCAACTCGCTTTGGTTCAGGTTGGGCTTGGTTAGTATTACAAAATGGTAAACTTGAAGTTGTTTCTACAGCCAATCAAGATTCACCGATAATGGGCGAAAAATTTGCTGGTGTGTCTGGTACGCCAATTTTAACGCTTGATGTTTGGGAACATGCTTATTATTTGAAATATCAAAATCGCCGTGTTGATTATATTGGTGCATTTTGGAATGTAGTTAACTGGGATAAAGTTGCTGAGCTATACGCTGAAGCAAAAAAATAACTTGATCGTACTCATATTCTTTTCACTTTAAAAAATGGCGCCTTGTGCGCCATCTTTTCTTTTCGAACAATACTTTATTTACTGAGTCAAAGTCAAAAATAGTAATTGGCAATTGCTAAATTATGCCTAAATCCGCTACAATGAACGCTTGTTTAAAACAATCATAAAACTGAGCAAACCAATTTAAATCATGTTTGAAATTAATCCTGTTAAATCAAAGATAGCAGAACTTACCGAACGCACAGCCGTGATTCGGGGGTATCTTTGACTATGATCTAAAAAAAGAACGGCTCGAAGAAGTCAATGCCGAGCTAGAGCAATCGGAAGTATGGGCAGATCCAGAAAAAGCACAAGCGTTAGGTAAAGAACGCGTTGCACTTGATGAAATCATCAATACCATTCACTCATTAACTCAAGGTCTTGACGATGTTGAAGGCTTGCTTGAACTTGCCATTGAAGCTGAAGATCAAGATACTTTCGATGAAACTAATTTTGAACTTGAACAGCTAGAAAAAAAACTGGCAGGGCTTGAGTTTCGACGAATGTTTTCTGGTAAATATGATAGTGCAGATTGTTATTTAGATATCCAATCAGGCTCAGGGGGAACTGAAGCACAAGACTGGGCAGAAATGTTACTCAGAATGTATTTGCGTTGGGCTGAATCAAAAGGCTTTACAACCGAAGTAATGGAAGTTTCAGATGGCGATGTTGCTGGCATCAAATCAGCAACGATTAAAGTATCGGGTGATTATGCTTATGGTTGGTTACGCACAGAAACTGGCGTACACCGCCTAGTTCGCAAAAGCCCATTTGACTCAGGCAATCGACGCCATACCTCGTTTGCTTCAGTATTTGTTTATCCTGAAATTGATGATGATATTGATATCGACATTAACCCAGCTGATCTTCGTATTGATGTTTACCGAGCATCGGGCGCTGGTGGTCAGCACATTAATAAAACCGAGTCGGCGGTACGAATCACTCATATTCCAACAGGCATTGTTACTCAATGTCAAAATAACCGTTCACAACACAGCAATAAAGATCAAGCAATGAAACAGTTAAAAGCGAAACTGTATGAGCTTGAGATGCAAAAAAAGAATGCTGAAAAACAACAAATGGAAGAAACTAAATCTGACATTGGTTGGGGGAGCCAAATTCGCTCTTACGTGCTTGATGATTCGCGTATCAAGGATTTGCGTACTGGCGTTGAAACTCGTAATACACAGGCCGTATTAGATGGCGATTTAGATCAATTTATTGAAGAAAGCTTAAAAGCAGGTTTATAAACTGCTTGGTTATAAATAAAAGGTAAAATTATGTCAACAGAGCAGCAAGATCAACAAAACCAAATTGAAGAGTTAAATAACGAACTAAAAGTACGTCGCGAAAAGCTGGCTAATCTTCGCAATCAAGGTATTGCTTTCCCTAATGATTTTCGCCGTGATGCGACTTCTAGTGATCTCCATAAACAATATGGCGATAAAACCAATGAAGAGCTTATTGAACAGAAAATTACCGTAACTGTGGCTGGCCGTATGATGATGCGTCGTATTATGGGTAAAGCCTCTTTTGTTTCTCTACAAGATGTTGCTGGACAAATCCAACTTTATGTTACTCGTGATGATCTCCCTGAAGGTTTTTATAACGAGCAATTTAAAAAATGGGATTTGGGAGATATTGTCGGCGCTAAAGGTTACCTATTTAAGACTAAAACTGGTGAGCTTTCTATCCACTGTGAAGAAATTCGTTTATTAACTAAAGCTCTTCGCCCATTACCTGATAAGTTTCATGGACTTGCCGACCAAGAAATGCGTTACCGTCAACGTTACTTGGATCTTATCACAAATCAAGAATCAAGAGAGACTTTTAAAGCGCGTTCCAAAGTTGTCAGTGAAATCCGCAACTTTATGATTGAAAACCACTTTATGGAAGTCGAAACGCCAATGATGCAGGTCATTCCGGGTGGTGCATCAGCTAAACCATTTATTACGCATCACAATGCGCTTGATTTAGATATGTATATGCGTATTGCGCCAGAACTTTATCTAAAACGATTAGTTGTAGGCGGCTTTGAGCGTGTATTTGAAATTAATCGCAACTTCCGAAACGAAGGTGTATCACCAAGGCATAACCCAGAATTTACCATGATGGAAATGTACATGGCTTATGCTGATTACAAAGATCTGATCGTATTAACAGAAACATTATTCCGTCGTTTAGCTATTGCGGTAACAGGTGATACTGTTGTGCAATATGGTGAACATACGTTCGATTTTGGTAAACCATTTATAAAAATGACCATGCGTGAAGCCATTTGCCATTACCGCCCCGAAACCAATAATGCTGATTTAGATGACTTTGATAAAGCTTGTGCCATAGCACAATCAGTTGGTATAAAAATTGAAAAAAGTTGGGGACTTGGTCGAGTTGTAACTGAAATTTTTGAAGAAGTAGCTGAATCAAACTTAATTCAACCAACTTTTATTACCGAATACCCAGCAGAAGTATCACCGCTTGCTCGCCGTAACGACGAAAACCCATTTGTAACAGACCGATTCGAGTTTTTTATTGGTGGTCGTGAAATTGGCAATGGATTCTCAGAACTTAACGATGCTGAAGATCAAGCTCAACGCTTTGCTGATCAAGTATCACAAAAAGATGCGGGTGATGATGAAGCGATGTTTTATGATGAAGATTATATTACAGCGCTAGAGCACGGTTTACCACCTACAGCAGGACTTGGGATAGGTATTGACCGTACCGTGATGCTATTTACTAATAGTCATACGATTCGTGATGTTATTTTATTCCCTACCATGCGTCCAATCAAATAAAAACGGTTTATCATTAAAAACACACTTATTTTTGGATAAGTGTGTTTTTATACTGAAACACATACTTTCCTGAAAGTTTTTAACAAACAGCTAGCTGTTTTTTAGATTATTTTTTTGTAAAAAATATTCAGGATTCTATACCGTTTCGCAATTTATTATAAATATTGTTGGCTATAAAAATACCCAACAATATATAAGGAATTTAATGAGTATCTGTCGACTTTTCTTGACGAGGTAAGATCAGGTTTAACACAATGGCTAAAATTCCGCACAAGCTTATACCTTGTAATGCATATGAACCAAAGTCAAAAACCATACCACCAATACCAAACACCAAAACTAATGAAACAATACACATATTACGCGATACAGACAGATCGACCTTATGTTTGATTAAAATATTAATACCCACTGATGCAATAGAACCAAATAGCAGCACCATAATTCCACCCATAACAACCGTTGGAATTGAGCTTAAAAATGCTCCGATCTTACCGACAAAAGACATTAAAATAGCCCAAACAGCTGCCCATGTCATTACTCGCGTTTTAAAATTTCGGGTTAAGGTTACAGCGCCAATCACTTCAGCATAAGTAATACAAGGCGGTCCACCAAAAAGACCGGCAGCCGAAGTTGCAAGCCCATCACCTAATAATGTGCGTTGCAAACCAGGATCGCGTGTATAGTCTTTACCTGTTACCGAACCAATTGCCATAATATCACCAACATGTTCAATGGTTGGTGCGATAACAATTGGAATCATATATAAAATGGCTTGCCAATGAAACTCAGGGAACGTGAAATCTGGCACTTTAAACCATGGCGCATTAATAACAGGTTGAAAATCGACAATGCCAAATAAACAAGACAATATATATCCCACCAAAATACCTGAAATAATAGGTAATAATTTTAGAAATCCTTTTGCCCAAATTGCCACAATTAAAGTCGTTAATAGTGAAACCATTGATATTATAATCAATTTATAATGTTCGACTGGCACATTAATGTCTTTACCCATTGCCATTCCTACCGCAACAGGTGCAAGTGATAAACCAATAACCATAATAATTGGACCAGTTACAACTGGCGGTAATATACGGTCAATAACATGGCTACCATTAATTTTTACTAAAAAAGCAAAAAACATAAAAACAAAACCTGCAGCCACTAAACCGCCTAAAGTAGCAGGAATGCCCCATTGTGCAACACCAAATGAGATAGGGGCAATAAAAGCAAACGATGACGCTAAAAATACAGGAACTTTACCTTTGGTTGTCAATTGAAATAACAACGTACCAACACCAGCAGTAAAAAGAGCTACATTTGGGTCTAATTTTGTAAGCATTGGAACTAATACCAAAGCCCCAAAGGCGACAAATAACATCTGTGCACCAGTAAAAATATCTTGCCATGAATGTTTATGCTGTGATGTTATATTTTTTGTTTTATCTGTTGTGATATTGCTCACATCTCGCCTCTCTTATTTAACTAAGTTTGTTGTATAACTTGCTTGATTTACAAGCATAAAAAAACCGGATAAACCGGTCTAAAATTTGAGATTTTATTTTGTGCCGAAGATTTTGTCTCCAGCATCACCAAGTCCTGGTAATATGTAGCCTTTCTCGTTCAACCTCTCATCAATCGATGCAGTATAAAGTTCAACATCTGGGTGAGCTTGTTCAAGTACTTTAATGCCTTCTGGTGCAGCAACTAAAACCAATACTTTAATATTTTTACAACCTGCTTTTTTAAGTAAATCGATTGTCGCCACCATTGAACCACCCGTTGCTAACATTGGATCAACAACTAAAGCCATTCGCTCTTCAATATCCGAGGTTAATTTCTGGAAATAAGGAACAGGTTCTAACGTTTCTTCGTTACGGTAAAAACCGACAACACTAATACGCGCACTTGGAATATGCTTAAGCACACCATCCATCATACCTAAACCCGCACGCAAAATAGGCACAACCGTAATTTTTTTACCTTTAATTTGCTCAACTTCAACAGGCCCACACCAACCATTTATGGTGACTTTTTCAGTAGGGAGATCAGCTGTTGCTTCATAAGTTAATAAACTACCAACTTCACTGGCAAGATCGCGGAAGTCTTTGGTGCTAATATCGTGTTCACGCATTAAACCAATTTTATGACGGACGAGGGGGTGTTTAACTTCAACTATTTTCATGGAGGGAACCTCAGTGTTATTTTCTATAATCTGTTAGTTGGTATAAATAACCACTGAGCGGTAATTCTAACACAGATACCTACTTTATGAAAACCTGAAATCAACAGGTTTATCGACAGTGTAAATATTAGTAAAAATATCAACAATAAAAATCAGTTTAATTTTCGTTTTATTTTCATTAGAATCGTTATCAGTTATTAAATAAAAAGGGATAGGGAATGAATTGGTTTATTGATTGTATTACAATAAATTATGCAAATTTTAATGGGCGAGCTTGCCGTAAAGAATATTGGATGTTCTCTTCGATCTATATTGTTCTAATTATTTTGATGATAATTATTGATAATATGATGAAAAATAACCTCGTTTTAACTTTGAGCTTGGTGTTGACTTTATTTGTTCCTAATTTCGCAGTTACAGTACGCCGTTTGCATGATGTTGATAAACCGGGTCGGTACTTTTGGACTGCAACACCTTATACGCTATTAAAACTTATGTGTACCGATTCAACTCCTGGTCCTAACCAATATGGCGAAAACCCTAAAGGGATGTAGTTTGTTAATTAGCCTAGTCACCAAACTACCGTTATTTTTTGGTAGACCTACTGTTGCTTTATCGTTAGCAAACAACCAACTTCACTATATCAAGATCGCAAAACGCTTTTGGTACTAATATCCTGTTCACACATTAAGCCAATTTTATGGCATTAGTTGGTATAAATAACCACTGAGCGGTAATTTTAAAAATAGATATCCACTTTATAAAAACTGGAAATCAACAAGTCAATGGCAATTAAATTTTGATAAAAAATAAAAAATATTTAATTCAATGATAAAAATCAGTTTTATTTTCGATTTTTTTTCATTAAAATAACAAAACCTAAATTATTTTTTAAAACTTATCAAAAAAGGATATATATAAGGATGAATTGGTTTATTAGTTGTATTACACAAAATTATGCAAATTTTAATGGGCGAGCTCGCCGTCAAGAATATTGGATGTTTACTCTTTTCGGTTTTCTTTTAAATCTTGCTTTGAGTATTGTTGGAGTGATCCTTATTTCAATTAGTACCTCTTTAGTGTCAGTAACAAATATTATTAGTTTTGTTGTTTGGGCAGCATTATTTCTTCCAAGTTTGGCTGTTGCAGTACGACGTTTACATGATACAGATAGATCTGGTTGGTGGGTATTAATTGCTTTGGTTCCATTGATTGGCGCAATTGTGTTATTGGTTTTCGCATGCATGGACTCAACACCAGGCAGCAACCAATACGGTGAAAACCCTAAAGGATTATAATTTACTAATAACCTTATCACCAAAGGTGGTAAGGTTAAATCATTAACAATATTATCCCCTATCTTCTAAATACTTTCTCCATCTAGATACTCAACCGGCAAATCAATCACTTTTTGCTCAACCTTCTCGCCGTTGATTCGTTTTAATAGCAGTTCAGCCGCAATTTTCCCCATCTCAATTCTTGGTGTATGTATAGAAGCCAATTTTGGATTCATATATTGACCAATTTTATGCCCATGAAACCCGACAATAGCTATCTTTTTAGGGACATCAATATGCAACCGTTGACATTCAAGTAATACCCCTAAAGCCAAATCATCATTGGTACTAAAAATACCATCAACACAAGGAAACTCTTTTAAAATTTGATGCAAAAATCTTGCCCCTAATTCATAAGATGATGCTTCTTTAGTCGCTAGCGTCCGAGGTGTCAATCCAGCTTCTTCCATAGCCTTTTCATAACCTTGTTGACGAATAATACTTCGCTGATCTTGCCTTGCACTAAAATAGACAATATTTCGGCGACCTTTATCTATCATTTTATCAATCATATTTCTGGTTGCAGTAAAATTATCAAATCCGACAGCCATATCAAGACAAGGCGAAACACTATCCATAATTTCAACCACTGGTACACCAGCCATTTCGATCATCTTTAATGTTGCAGGGGTATGTGTTCTTTCGGTTAAAATCAATCCATCAATATTATATGAAAGCAACGAACGCAAACGAGACTCTTCTTTTTCTGCGCTGTATCCAGTATGGGTAATCATGGTTTGATATCCGCTAGCATCAGTCACCATTTCAATACCTTTTAAAATATCGGCAAAAACTTGATTAGTTAAAGAAGGGAACACAATACCAATGGCATTGCTTTTAGCATTAGACAGCATATCGGGAGCTTTATTAGGAATATATCCTAGCTTATCTATTGCGGCTGAAATTTGTAATTGAAGTGGTTTAGATACAAGATTGGGATCACGTAAAAAACGACTCACTGTCATTTTACTAATCCCGATTAAATTTGCAATTTCCTGCAAACTTGTTCGACGTCTTTTATTATTACTCATGTTTGTTTTTCCGCTAGTCTTGGTTGCCAATCTATTGCTTTTTTACCTTGTTGCATAATAAGGTCATTCGCTTTGGAAAAGTGCTTACAGCCAAAAAAACCACGATGAGCAGATAACGGTGATGGATGCACCGATGTTAATACATGATGTTTTTGGCGATTAATAAACTGCCCTTTTTTTTGTGCAGGAGATCCCCACAATAAAAAAACCACACCTTCAAGATACTCATCGATTACTGCTATCACATTATCAGTAAAAGTTTCCCAACCTATTTTTGCATGAGAATGCGCTTGCCCAGCTTCAACAGTCAACACATTATTTAATAGTAATACACCTTGAGCAGCCCAAGAAGCTAAATAGCCATGAGAAGGAATTGTAAAACCATCAATATCGGTTGCCAGTTCTTTATAAATATTAACTAACGATGGTGGTGTCTTAACTCCGGGTAAAACAGAAAAAGAAAGACCGTGAGCTTGATTAGGACCATGATAAGGATCTTGCCCTAAAATCACCACTTTAATTTGATCAAATGGCGTAAAACGAAACGCATTAAACACATCATGCTGAGGAGGATAAATAACTTTGCCATTGGCTCGCTCTGAAGCCACAAATTGCATTATTTGTTGAAAATAAGGCTTTTCTTTTTCACCACCAATAACATCATGCCAAGTTAAATTTGTCGTCATATTTTATACCACTCATTAATAATGCCTGTGTTGCTTAGCAAAAGCTAATTTAGCTTAAGACATAATAACCCAACAAAAGCAAAAATTAAAACTAAAGGTATTACTTATCGAAGCAATAGTTTTTTTTGACTTTTATCAAATTTTTAAAGTGCTATATTAACCCTAATTATTTTAGGGCAATAAGGCCCCGTTAGGAGGATTTAAAATGATTACAGGTATCCAAATTACTAAAGCAGACAACTCAGCACTTCTAAATTCTTTCTGGTTATTAGACGACTCTACAAAAGAAGCTCGTTGTGTAGCTGCTAAATCAGTTTATAAAGAAGATCAAATTATTCCAACTGCAGAACTTGGTCAATTCGAATATCGCGAAGTTCCATTAGATGTTGCTCCAACTGTAAAAGTTGAAGGTGGTCAACATTTAAATGTGAACGTTCTTCGTCGTGAAACTTTAGAAGACGCTGTAAAACACCCAGAAAAATACCCACAATTAACAATTCGTGTTTCTGGTTATGCAGTACGTTTTAACTCATTAACAGCAGAACAACAACGTGACGTTATTGCTCGTACGTTTACAACTAAAATTTAACAGTCTATTCAAAAACTTAGAAATACTCGCCCTTTACTAAACTTTAATTTAGACAAAAAACTCGCCAAAAAGCGAGTTTTCAGATTGCTGACAAACCTCGATATAATTCGGGGTTTATTTTTTTATTTAAACCATAAACAGGATTTTTAATTTGGATTTTATTAAATAAATTAAAAAACAGCCTAAAAAACGTAACAAAACTAGCTTTATCGCTATTTTCTTGATATTTTGAGCCGTTACGGCCAATAAACAGTGCATTTGAACCTGCGCTCTTCCCCCTAAATCGTGCATGGCGATGTTCGTGGTATTGTTTGGGATTCTCATCATGAGTGGGCGACGATAACCCAACACTGGATTAAAGCCAAACCGCCCTAACTGGCGTTTTAATCGAGTCATATAAGGCTAGGAATCATAGACATTTCCGGCTATAACATAGGCATCGGTAATTAAATTATGTTTGCCATCAACCGTTCGGTGATCTAAGTAGAAGAACCCTTTAGGCTTGCCTTCCCGATGCATAAAGCTACTGTCCGTATATAAAACCCGACCATTTATCAACCATTGGCAATGGCTTGCTCAACAATTTAAAAAAACACAGGTGCATTTATGGCGGATTATTTTAATCATAACAAAGAATAATTGCTGTTTTTTACAACTCAATTAGCAAAACCCTTAATAAAACGAAAAAAATCTTAAAAAAGTTTTCAAAAATGCTAGTCAAATAGTTTTCAAACGATTACAATTAAAAACAAAATAGATTATTTAATAACCAGAAAATTATAAAATATCAAATAAAAAAGATATTACTTGACAAGGAAGATGTGATGCAGTACCATGTAAAGCACCAAGCACCAACACTGGCAAACCTATGCCTTAAGCTTATCAAATAACGCCATTAGGCACGTTTTTAGATTTTTCTCGCTTATATCCTCGATATTATCGCTTAAATTATCACTAAAATCATTTTCAAAAATTGTGTTACTGGCACTGCCGTTATTGTCATATTCGTGGCAATTGCAGGCAGCAAATAATAACACTAATCAAACGGATAAGCGTAGTGATGCAATAATACTACCACCGTCAGAAGTTATTAATTATGCAAGGCCAACTCTAAGGTTTGGTTATGCAGGCCCTGCTGACATATGGAATTCGAATAAAGGCTTTTTAGTTCAATCAATCAATTCTGAATCATACTACCTCAATTTCCCGACCACAGGCGCGCATAATTTATCTTTTGATTTACTTATAAGTGGGGTAGATATAAATAAATTGACATGGCAACCAGTCACGCATGAGGGAATTACTGCAACAGTGACAAATGTTGTAAATACTACTTTGTGGACTCCTGATTATGAGGAGAGAGGAGCAGTGGTAGCTCGCGTAACACTAACCGGTCCAGAGGCAAGAAATGAATGGAACAATCCTCATCCTAGCCCAATTGCTAAGCCAAAGTTACCGCAGACGTTTGAGTTAGTGGGTAGAGATAATGATGGCAATGAAGTAGTCTATGGATTTGTGCTACAAAAGTGGTTCGTCAATCGTGGTCATCAATTTGAACCTTATAGTGACCAGTTAGCATGGTGTAATAGTTTGGGTTATCGCATGCCGAAGGTAAAAGATTTAACCAATGCGAAGTGTGGTAAACATTATTATTTCCCCTGTAGGAATGGCATAGATGGCGCCAAGCCGTCGTCAGGAGATAGTTCATTACAACGTCGAATTGGCGCTGGATTTTTTACGGAGTGGGGCTACATGCAAGACTACTATGGTGCGAACTTTTCCTTCCTCTACTATTGGACAAGTGACGGGATAGAGGCAGATAGAATTCGGTACAATGTTTACGCGGGCGGTGGCAACGTTGCCATTCCCAGCGAAAGCCCCAGCACCCACTTTTATGCTGTTTGCACCACTCCTTAGTTTTTAGTTATTAATCTTTAAAGTTATATAAGACAGCCAAGCAATAAAAAACAGCCGCCCCACATCAAGTGGGGCTGTTTATTGGTGCATTTTGAAGGTTATTTTGTAAAAAATATTCAGGAGTCTATACCGTTTGGGCATTTAAAAACCCAAAAGTGTGATAGGCACTTTAATTGAAATAGCGCGTCATTAATCGATATTAAAGTATTTAACTATTTAAAATTATATAAATAATTTTAAAAACACAGGTGCATTTATGATGGATTATTTTAATCATAACAAAGAATAATTCGCTGTTTTCCTACAACTTAAAAGTAGGCTGTTTATTGGTTTATTTTGCTAGTTATTTTGTAAAAAATATTCAGGAGTGTATACCGTTTGGGGATTTAAAAAACCAAAAGCATATAATAGTCTTCACTTAATCTGACATTTGAGCTATTTTATAACACAAAAAGGAGAGTCAGAAATGAATCAAACCGTTTAATACTATTTTTATTTGTACTATTTTCTACAATCCCCCATAATGTTACTATAATAACATTATCACCCTATATCTGTTATTAAAATAACATTTACAACTAATAAATTCATTATATTAGACATCAAAACTAAAAAACTTAAGGACATTACTATGAATTATGCAAAGTATATCGATCATACTTTACTGGCAATGAACGCAACAAAAGACCAAATCACTAAACTTTGTGAAGAAGCTAAACAATACCATTTTTATTCAGTTTGTGTAAATTCAGGCTATGTTCCTTTAGTGGCTAGTTTACTGAAAGGTAGCGATGTAAAAGTGTGTTCTGTAGTTGGCTTTCCGTTAGGTGCAATGCTAACTAGCGCTAAAGCCTTTGAAACCGAAATGGCGGTTAAAGCAGGTGCGCAAGAAATCGATATGGTTATTAATGTGGGTTGGTTAAAAAGCAATGATTGGGATGCGGTTAAACAAGATATTGAGGCGGTATTTAATGCTTGTGGCGCTGTGCCATTAAAAGTGATTTTAGAAACTTGTTTATTAACTAAAGACGAAATTGTTAAAGTCTGTGAAATCTGTAAGCAAATCGGCGTTGCTTTTGTTAAAACCTCAACAGGGTTTAGTGTATCTGGTGCAACGGTTGAGGATGTTAAGTTGATGCGTGATACCGTTGGTAATGCGATGGGTGTTAAGGCATCGGGCGGTATTCGTGATCGTCAAACGGCTGAAAAAATGGTTCAAGCGGGGGCTTCGCGTTTAGGGGCTAGTGCTGGTATTGCGATTGTTTCTGGCGATGCAACTTCGACCAGTGATTATTAATCAATGATATCAATTAATAAGCTACTTATGTAGCTTGTTATTATTGATTTATGGGATCAGCATGGAAACACAATCACAAAAAAGAGTGAATGATCTTATTCAACTTTTAAAAAAAACAGATAAGATTCATTTAAAACAAGCCGCTAAGTTGTTGGCTGTTTCAGAAATGACTATTCGCCGAGATTTGAGCAATGTTGGCTGTTCCCTAAGTGTTTTGGGTGGCTATGTTGTTAGTGATGCTCGTCATCAAATTACCCCGTATTTTTTGTCAGACCAACAAGATAAACAGGTTTATGAAAAACAATATATTGCCAATATAGCTAGTAAATACATTGTAGAAAACGATACCGTTTTTTTTGATTGTGGTACCACTATTCCTTTTATTATTGATGCCATTGATGATGAAATAACTTTTACTGCGATCTGTTATTCATTAAACGCATTTTTAGCATTACAAAATAAACCCAATTGTAAGACAATTTTATGTGGTGGTCATTATCAGGCGAATAATGCGATTTTTAGTGCTATTGGTCAGCATAGTGAATTAAATTCGATTTGCCCAAATAAAGCATTTATTTCGGCCGCAGGGATTGATATTAAGCAAGGCGTAACTTGTTATCATTTTGATGAGCTTAATATGAAGCGTGCAGCAATACAACGTTCAGGTCAAACTATTTTAATTGCTGATCATACTAAATTTAATCAAGTTAAACCGGCTTTTATTGGTGAGTTAACTCTGTTTAATCAAATTATTACAGATAAAGCGCCGAGTAATGAGTTTATTACTTTTTTTAATAACCATAAGATAACGTTAATTTATTAATATGAAAAACATCACAATTTTAGGTTCGACTGGCTCAATTGGTTGCAGTACGCTAGCGGTTATTGCTCAAAATCCACATCTATTTAAAGCTTATGCTTTAGTAGGAGGTAATAATGTTGCCAAAATGACTGAGCAATGTTTGACTTTTAAACCTAAATACGTTGCCATGGCAACAGCGCAAGCCGCGACAGAGTTAAAAGCAAATCTTGCTAATTTAAAATTGGATATTGAAGTGTTAAGTGGTGAACAAGCCATTTGCGACTTAGCGCAGTTGCCTGAGGTCGATCAGGTTATGGCTGCAATCGTTGGAGCCGCAGGGCTAAAACCAACCCTTGCTGCAATTAAAAAGGGTAAGCGTATTTTGCTGGCCAATAAAGAATCGCTAGTAACCTGTGGGCATTTATTTATGCAAGCGGTTAAAGAGTATGATGCTGAGTTGTTACCAGTGGATAGTGAACATAACGCTATTTTTCAAAGTTTGCCAACGGCGGTACAGCATAATTTAGGTTTTGCTAATCTTGCTGAACATGGTATTACTAAAATCGTGTTAACAGGATCTGGCGGACCATTTCGCGATTGGGATTTAGCTAAACTTGCGCATGTCACCCCCGAGCAAGCGGTTGCTCATCCTAATTGGTCGATGGGTAAAAAAATATCTGTCGATTCGGCAACGATGATGAATAAAGGCCTTGAATATATTGAAGCTCGTTGGTTATTTAATGCTAGTGCCGATGAAATGGAAATTATTATTCATCCGCAATCAATCATCCATTCCATGGTGCGTTATCAAGATGGTAGTGTGGTGGCTGAACTTGGTGTGCCTGATATGTGCACACCAATTGCTTATGCCATGTCTTACCCCGATCGTGTGCCTTCAAGCGTACCACCTTTAGATTTTACGCAAATTTCGTCGTTAACATTTAAACAACCAAACTTTGACCGTTATCCATGTTTAAAATTGGCAATCGATGCCTTTAATCAAGGGCAATCTGCCACAACGGCACTTAATGCTGCTAATGAAATTGCGGTAGAAAATTTTTTGCAACATAAAATTAGTTTTATGGATATTGCCAAACAGGTCGCAACAGTGTTAGATAAACTTAATTTGCCGGAACCTTCGACCATTGATGATGTTTTTACTATTGATAAGTGGGCTAGAAAACAATTTAGCAAATTATAATGCATAAAATAATTTTATAGTAGTGTTTTATAGACACGGCAAGGTGTACCCATTGCCACCACATTACTTGGTATATCTTGATCAACAATACTGCCAGCAGCAATAACCGCATTATCGCCAATAGTGACATTTGGCAGTATAACTACATTACCGCCAATCCAAACGTTATTACCTATGGTAATTGGTTTTGCAAATTCAAGACCACTAGATCGTGTTTGGCTATCAGTTGGATGTCCTGATGTATAAAATCCGCAATTTGGTGCTACAAGTACGTTATCACCAAATGTTATTTTGGCCGCATCTAACATGATACAGTTAAAATTAGCGAAAAAATTTTCGCCAATTTCTATATTGTAGCCATAATCACATTGAAATCCTGGCATAATCGTAAATAGTTTGCCTGTTTTACCTAATAGCTTTTGAAACAGTTGTAGCCTTTGGTTAACCGCTAATGGTGATAATTGATTTAATTGAAAGCAGATATCTTGCGCATAAAGCCGCTCATTAACAAGTAAGTCGATACAAGAATCATATAATAAACCAGCTAACATTTTTTCTTTTTCTGTCATTTTACTATGCCATTTGTTTTGCTGTTAATGTTGGATTATCGCTAATAAATGATTGTAAAAATGTACTATCAGGTAGTGCAGTTAATGCGCCTTTTTTGGTTGTAGCTAAGGCACCGCAAGCACTAGCTATAGTCATCATGCTTTCTAACATTAGTTTATCTTCAGGCATTCCAGATGACGCAATACTGCTAAGTAATCCAGCCACAAAAGCATCACCTGCACCGGTTGTATCAACACTATTTACATGGTAGGAATCAAACGAAAATGTTTTACCTTGCCATAATACAATGCTGCCATCTTTACCTTTGGTAATTAATTTTAATGGTGCTTCATAATGTTGTTGTAGTTTGTTTAATGCTTCACTCCAATCATTGCTTTGAGTTAACCAAAATAGTTCTTCGTCTGATAGCTTGAGGATATCAGCATCATGACAAAATTGGGTAATAATGGTGCGCATTTCGTCTTTATTGGCCCACATCTGTTCGCGCAAGTTAACATCAAAGCTGATTAACCCATTTTTAGTTGTAAGTTGTTCAATAGCCATTTTAAGTGTTTGGCGGCAGGTGTGTCCGACTAGTGCCAAAGAGCAAAAATGTAAAATATCTTGGCTAAAATCAGGAATCGCTTGCTGAGACAAAAATTGATCGGCTGAAGGTGAAACCAAAAAAGTAAAACTTCGTTCCCCATTTTGACCTAAATCAACAACAACGGTACTTGTTTTGTAGTGTTCATCTTTTTCAAGGCATTGACAATCAACATGATATTCACAAAAAGTCTTTTCCATAAAATGGCCAAAAGGATCATTCCCAACTCGACCAATAAACGCTGAAGGTAGTCCTAATTTTGCAACTCCGATTGCAACATTCGCAGGTGCACCACCAGCACATGCTTTATAATTCATATCACCAAATGGCAATAAATCAATAACGGCATCCCCAAGGGACCAAACTTTAGTATTATTCATGTTACGACTCAATTTGTAGTTAGTTATGTTTAAATTTGATGAATATATCACTATTTTTCTATAAATGAGTTAGGTTTTTATTATTTGATATATTGTTATCAAAGACTAATAATAGACTAAATCATTTATTAAAAAAATCATGGTTAACATTAAAAATGTGTGACATTTATCACATATTTTGCTTGTTATTTTAGTGTGAGTTAACGTTAACAAATAAATTCAGGTACTATGTAATTATACCAATCTAATATTGAGTGAATAAAGGGGATTTTATGTCTAGTGCTATCGATAAAGCTAATCGAGCTATTGAAAATTTAGAAAAACAAATGAACAAACAATACTACCCACATTTTCATTTAGCACCACAAGCTGGTTGGTTGAATGATCCTAATGGGTTAATCTATTTTAAAGGGCAATATCATGCTTTTTATCAACATCATCCCTATAATGAAAATTGGGGACCTATGCATTGGGGGCATATGATAAGTGATGATTTGGTAACATGGCGTAGATTACCAATAGCTATTGCACCTGATCAAGATTTTGATAAAAGTGGGTGCTTTTCGGGTTCCGCTGTTGATAACCATGGCGAACTGTGTCTGCTTTACACAGGTCACATTTGGTTAAACGGTGAAGGTAACGATGAGCAAATTAGCCAAACCCAATGCCTTGCAACAAGTAATGATGGCATTCATTTTGAAAAACAAGGCACAGTACTTGTTCCTAAAGATGGAATTATGCATTTTCGGGATCCTAAAGTTTGGCAGCAAGACGGTAAATGGTGGATGGTCGTTGGTCAACGAACACCTAATGATGTGGGTGAGGTCTTACTTTATCGCTCTGATGATTTAAGAAATTGGATATTTGATCAGGTTGTTGTCAGTGATATTGATCCTAATGTCTATATGCTTGAATGCCCAGACTTTTTTCCACTTGGTGATAAATGGGTTTTGATGTTTTCACCACAAGGTATGAAAGCAAAGGGCTATCAATATCGCAATTTATTTCAGTCGGGTTATATTGTGGGTAACTGGCAACCTGGTGAGCGATTTTCAATCATTAAACCGTTCCAAGAAATGGATTTTGGACATGATTTTTATGCACCACAATCATTCCTTGCTGCTGATGGGCGTCGTATTATTTTTGCTTGGATGGATATGTGGCAGTCAGCCATGCCGAGCAAAAAAGATAAATGGGCAGGTGCGTTTACGCTTCCACGTGAACTCATTTTAGATCAAGATAATAAAGTCAGAAATCGCCCTGTAAAAGAACTTGAAGCATTGCGCGAAAAGCCAAAATCATTTGATGAAATAATGCTTAATAGTGAACTTAAAAATACCAATATTGAGTTAATTTGTTGTGAACTTTGTGTTGAATTTGATTTAAAAGAAAGTGATGCTGAGCGTTTTGGCTTGCAACTAGCTGCAACCGAAGATGGTAAACAAGCTACATTACTGTTTGTTGATCTGCAATCGAATCGCCTTGTGCTTGATCGGAGCTTATCCGGTCTTGAATTAACAGGTTACCGCAGCGTACCGTTACCAGAAACGGATAAATTAACCTTGCATGTTTTTATTGATGCTTCATCTGTAGAAGTATTTGTTAATGGTGATTTATATAGCCTTTCAAGCCGTATCTATCCAAAATTACCAGCAGAGCGAGTAGTTAATTTATTTGCTGAAAATGGGCAAGCTAAAGTTACTAAATTAGACAGTTGGCAATTGAAATCCATTTATGCTTAATATTTATTCACTGCCAATAGGCAGTGAAGTTTTTCTTGTACAAAAATTGGATTTTTATTGAAACTTTTCAGGAATGCTACAAATTGTTTCTTTGGTAATGCAATTTTTTATACTATCAAGCTTAATAAAAACATTGTATTTATTATTAACATATGTCAAATGATCCTAAATAATAAATGCAGAACTTTGTTTTTCATTGCCATATTTACTTAGTGGCTATTTAGCTTTTGTTTTACATCAGGTTTATTATAAACCCCAAAATGGTCTACAATTGTGCTACTAGCCGTATTTAGACCTAAAACTTCTACTTGTACACCTTCTTTACGGAATTTAATCACAACTTTATCTAAAGCCGCTACAGCGGTTATATCCCAAAAATGTGCTTGAGTAAGATCAATGGTTACCGTTTGTACAACCTCTTTAAAATCAAATGAACTAACAAATTTTGAGGATGATGCAAAAAATACTTGCCCATAAACTATATAGATACGTTGTGTTTTATTGGGTTGTTCAGTCTTAATTTGCAGATAATGAGCAACTTTATTGGCATAAAACAGTGATGCCAGTAATACCCCAACAAATACACCGTAAGCAAGGTTATGGGTAAATACGACAACAATTACAGTTGCGAGCATCACAATATTGGTTGAAAGTGGGTACGATTTAAGGTTCTTAATTGAGTCCCAGCTAAAGGTACCAATGGAAACCATAATCATCACAGCTACTAATGCAGCCATAGGAATTTGGCTTACCCAGTCTTGTAAAAAAACAACTAATAATAATAGTACAATTCCGGCAATAAATGAGGATAGACGCGTTCGTCCTCCTGATTTCATATTAATAATTGATTGTCCAATCATTGCACAACCAGCCATACCACCAAAGAAGCCCGTAACGATATTGGCGATACCTTGTCCCTTGCATTCTCGGTTTTTATCACTCGGCGTATCGGTTATATCATCTACAATGGTTGCGGTCATCATTGACTCTAATAAGCCAACAATGGCTAATGAAATGGAATAAGGAAGAATAATCAATAGAGTATCAAAATTAAAAGGAACATTTGGGAGTAAAAACGTAGGCAAACTTGTAGGAAGTGTTCCCATATCGCCGACCGTTCTTATATCCATTCCCAGATACATATAAATACCAGTAAGAGTAAGAATGCAGAGTAGCGGTGAAGGAAGTATTTTTCCTACTTTAGGAACATAAGGAAAAAGGTAAATAATACCAAGTCCTGCAATAGTCATTACATAAACGTGCCATGTTACATTAGTCAATTCTGGAAGTTGCGCTAAAAAGATCAAGATAGCTAAGGCATTAACGAATCCCGTTACCACAGAGCGAGAAACAAAGCGCATTAAGTTTCCTAATTTAAGAAATCCGGCAATAATTTGAAAAATACCGCATAAGATTGTTGCGATCAGTAAATATTCAACTCCATGATTTTTAACCAACCCTGCAATAACTAACGCCATTGCACCAGTAGCAGCAGAAATCATACCTGGACGGCCACCAGTAAAAGCAGTAACAACCGCTATACAAAAGGCTGCATATAGCCCCATTTTGGGATCAACGCCAGCAATAATTGAAAAAGCAATTGCTTCGGGAATAAGAGCTAGCGCCACAACGACACCGGACAGAACATCATTTCTGATATTTGAAAACCATTCTTTATATAAAGATTGCATTGAATTAAATCACCATCTGAAAAAGTAAAAGAAAATTACAGCGTGAAGCAATGCATTTATAAGGCTAGCAAAATTTGATAGGAACAAACATGAAGTCTGTGCATCACGCGAGTAATTATAATTATGATTGATAAAAAGAACTCGCAATAAACTACACAGGTATACTCCAGAATAAATTTATATTTTTATACTAATAAAGTTTAAGCAATTGTACAAGATTAATTTTTTATTATAGCCAAAGACAATAATAATTTTTATAAAGATTCCCTTTCTAAATAAGGCGATGCCACATGTACTATCTCTTTTTGGGGTTGATTAGTGATAATATGTAATGCTGCTTGTTTACCGATCTCATAATGAGGTAACTGAACTGTTGTCAGTGGTGGGTAAAATAGTTCACCTGTGCCCACCATATTATCGTAACCTAATACCGCAATATCATTTGGAATTTTTAATCCTTTGCTAAGTAAAAATTGATAAGCAACAAAAGCAATGCGGTCATTGCCACAAATTAGCACATCAAAATCCGGTTTTTTATTACAATGTTGTTTCAATATATCAACTGTCATCATATATTCTTGTTTAATATTACTTGGCAAATGAGATATATGGTAACTTGTTAGATCTTTTATGTCTTTGCCAGCATCTTGCCATGCTTGTTCAACTGCTTTACGTCGAGTATTACCTGCCAATGTTTTATCTGATAGGTAGATACATAAAGGTTTTTTATAACCTTTTTTAATTACTTGCTGCATAGCTTGATATTGACCTAAATAGTCGTTTGGAATGTAGCAAGCTAGTTGTTTTGAATCACTTATACAGTTGGCTAATACAACATTTTTATCTAATAACTTTTCAGGAAGTTCAACTTTTCTTAATCCCATTGTGGTATAGATAATACCATTAGGGCGATATGATAGCAGTGTATTTATTGCATGATCGGGATCTTTATCATCAAATAAATTAACTATAAAGGTATTCCAGCCATGATCTTGTGCGGTCTTTTCTATGGCTTGTAGTAATTCAACCGAAAAAGGCGTCATTGCTGTTTCTAAGGCTAGCACCCCAATAGCACGTGGTCCTGAATTATCACCTCTAATTTTACGTGCTGACAAGTCGGGAACATAATTAAGCTGATCAATAGCTTGTTTGACTCGATTATAAGTTTCTTTATTTAATTTTTCAGGGTTATTTATTGCGCGTGAAACCGTCATCAATGAAACAGATGCTAGCTTTGCAACATCCTTAAGTGAAGCCATAGTTAAATCCTTTTGTTTAACAAGATAAAAAATGATTATCAGCCATTACTATGCATGATGATATCACAAATAGAAATGATAAAAAGTGTGAGGTAAGTAACATTTATGATAATTGGTTCTATCTATTTCGTATCAAATATGGCAATAATGTTAACGTTAAACATCATCGATTTTCAACAATATAATAGAGTAATAAACATGAATATGATAAAAAATAGAAACTATTGGTTCTCGTCTGGTTACCTTATTACTTTTTATGCTGCGTGGTCACTGTGGTGGTCTTTTTATGCAATTTGGCTAAAAAGTAAAATTGGTTTATCGGGTGAGCAGTTAGGTATTGTTTATGCGGCCAATTCTGCTGCAGCCATGTTTTTTATGATTTTCTATGGCATTATCCAAGATAAATTACAAATAGGTAAGGCAGTTGTTACTTTTCAAAGTATTGTTATGATACTTATTGGTCCATTTTTAATTTATGTATATGAGCCTTTATTACAAAATAATTTTATTTGGGGAGTTTGTATTGGTGCACCTGTTTTAAGTGCCAGCTTTATTTCGGGTAGTGCTTTGATTGACTCTTTTATTGAACGTATTAGTCGATTATTTGGCTTTAAATTTGGTTCTGCTCGTTTTTGGGGATCATTTGGTTATGCTGCTGCAACGTTTGTTGCAGGTATTTTATTTAGCATTGATCCTCATATTAACTTTTGGATGGCGTCGGTTGTTGCGGTTATCTTTTTTACTATTAATATTGTATTTAAACCAAAACACTATCAAACATTACCGATTGGAAATAACAATACTGCTTTAACAGAAAAAACAACGACTATACCAACAATGGCTGAAATTTTCTCGCTGTTTGGATTACAAAAATTTTGGTTATTTGTATTGTTTGTTATTGGTACTTATAGTTTTTATACCATCTATGATCAGCAGTTATTCCCTAATTTTTATACGAGTTTTTTTAAAAAAACAGAAGATGGGGATAAAATTTACGGTTATTTAAATTCCTTCCAAGTCTTTTTAGAAGCAGCGTGTATGGTTATTGCGCCTTATTTTATTAACAAAATGGGAGCTAAAAAATCGTTATTAGTTGCTGCATTAGTCATGATTTGCCGAATTGCATTATCTGCAACGTTAGATAATATTTATCTGATATCATTCGTTAAGTTATTTCATGCAATTGAAATTCCATTATTTATTTTGGCGATGTTTAAATATATTGTAGGTAATTTTGATGCAAGGTTATCTGCTACACTTTATTTAGTTGGTTTTAATATTTCATCAAATCTTGGCGTTATTGTGTTGTCATGGTTTGTGGGTAAATTATTTGATAATACAGGATATGCGACAACATTTTATGTGCTTGCTGGGGTTGTTTTGATTACTTCGATAATAGCTATATTTACTTTAAGTGACGAGAAAAAAGCAAAACAACAATAATTTTAAATTAGCTCTAATAATTATAAAAATGGAAACATCTTGTTTCCATTTCAGATTGATGACAAAGAACTCGCTTTTTGGCGAGTTCTTTGATCTAATAGAGAGGAGTCCATTATAAGAGGAATTCTTCTATGCTAAAAAAA
>NZ_FMBA01000001.1 GCF_900094935.1 Gilliamella intestini | reverse complement strand
GATGTTCAGTCATTTTTTTCATAATTAAATCCCCTTTACTTTTATCATAGAGAATTTTCTACTTTTTTGCTGTACTATTTTAGGGGATAGTTACACTTTTTACATCTTTTAAAACTTTTTCTAAGGGGGGGGTGTTGCAACTGGTTAATACTACTATTGATATGAATATTACTAATAGTATTATTTTATTCATTTTTTTGCATTCCATACCAATTTTATTTTATATTCTTGCTCAGATATTATTGGATCTTCACTTAATAATGATTCAATTTTATCTAAAAAAGTTTGTTTTCTATCTCTTAATACTGCTTTTATTACTAAATCATTTTTAAAATAAAGATTTAAATAAGCTAACGTTTCCGGTTCAAAATCAATATTCCATCCTTCAGATTCCTTAGCACAATATATTTTTTTATTATCAGTAATTATAGTTATTGTTCCTACTTGGGATAGGATCTTTATTTCACTTCAATTAATCATTTCCATTTTTTTCTTTTTTTGTATCTACGTGGGGTTTCGAGAAAACTAATAAAAAAAACGTTTAAAATCATTATAAAAGCCACAAACCAAAAAAAGGTTAAACTTGTTATTGATAAATCTCCATGGGGAACAAGAATAAAAATACTATATAAATTAATAGAATAATAATATATAATCGCACAGATTCTTTTATTATTTAAACTTTTATTCTGCTGATAATCTGTAAGTATATAACCTGAAAAATAGTAACGAATGTAAAAACAAAAAAATGCACATATACAAAAACTGACTGTTATAAAACATACCATAGCTATTATATTCTCCTTTATCATTATTTAGGCTTTTCATAATTCATTTAGGTTATTTCCATTTTTTCCTTTTTATGTATCTGCGTGGTGTTTCAAGAAAGCTAATAAAAAATACATACAATATAAAAATAAAAACAGCCGTCCAGAAAAAAATAAGTTCTAAAAAAAGCCCTTCTCCTGGCTGACTTATCATAAACAGGCTATATAAAAAAATAAAATAAAAATAAAAAAGAGCTAAACGTCGTTTACGATTTAAAGTTTTGTCATTATCGTAGTCCATTGCAATATATTCCGAAAAATAGCGCCGAATAAAACACCCAACAATAGCAAAAAAATAATAGCTAACCCACATTTCAACAGCCATGCAAATCTCCTTATTTTATAATATTACCGTCTCTATCTTTTCTATATGTTGAACCATCACTACTTTCACAGCTATAATAATCTGGTGCATCATCATTACCTATTGTGATTATCAATGAACAATTCTCAACAATTTGTCCTGTATTAATAATTGTTTCTGGCTCTTTAACAACCATACTCACTTGGTTGGTATCTTTAGTTTGTAAGCGCTTTCTAAATCACGGCGACCATATTTAAATAATTTAAATCTTGGATCACCAAACTTATTCAGTTTCGGCACTAATTTCAACTTAGTCCCTACTGACATACTTAAATCTAAACTATCATAAGCAATATCACCAATTGAAGAATCAAAACCTAAAGACTCGGCAGCATCTTTATACCAACTTCTTAAAGGCCCATCAACTTCCATACTTCTGTTGCCTCCATCAATCTCGTTCATAACACCATTAACAATACCAGATCCTCCTTCATATATTCCATTTACTCCATGCGCTATCATAGGGGCACCAATAAGACATGACCATCCCGCAGAACAAAGTGCTACCCCAGTTTGAATCATTCCTACACCACCAAAAATAGACAAACCATTTTTCAACCATATAACACTTTGTTCCCATAAATTATTTTCTTCAGTCTTTATTTTCTTTGCGCCTTCCTCATAACTCATTTCACCACTTTCAACTTTATTGACAATATTCATGGCATATGTATCAACTTCATCAATAAAAGCTTGTTTTATTTCGTTATAATAAAGATGTTTTTCGCATACTTCGTGGGCGCAGTCCATTAAGCGCTTGGCATCCAATTGAATTTTTGAAGTGTCGTCACTCATTTCAAGTGATGAGTCACTTTGCGTATACATCAGGTTTTGAAAAATAGGTAATGAGGTTTCTGAAGAGCTATAAAACTTGAGCTTTTCGCTAATGAATAACTTCTTGCAACATTAACATAAGCAAAGCTTTTAGTGGCGATAATTTGATTATCGCCTATTGGGCATCCACAAGCTACAATGCAATCATCATAGGCAGCTGGTTTACCATCTACAATACAATCATATGTTCCTTCAATAATGGAACCATATCCTTTTGTACATTTAGGACAACTTGCGTAATCGCCTAAGCATGCAATGCCTTGACCTTGAGAAAAACCACTATTTGATGCAGAAATCACTTTACCACCTGTTGTCGTATCATCGCCCAACACTGCTAATAATTTGTTCACTCCCTTCCCCCATTTTTTTATTAAAAATTTAATAAGAATTGATGACCATTGCGTTAATTATTCGTTCATACCTATTATGGCGTCATTAAACGCCATAATTAATTAACTTTAGAAATTAAGATTTGTGGCCGTTTTGCTCTCGCTCAATTGCACGGTAACCAATATCATGGCGATAAAAACAACCATGCCAATAGATGCCTTTGGCTTGCTGATAAGCACGTTGTTGTGCTTCAAGCACTGTGTTGCCAAGTGCGGTTATGCACAATACTCGTCCACCATTAGTGTAGACACGCCCTTTTTCAAAGCTAGTACCCGCATGGAAGATTTTGCAATCTTCGCTTGATTCACTAGGAATACCAAGGATGACATCTTTGGTATTATATTTGCCGGGGTAACCGCCAGCAGCAAGCACCACACCTAATGCTGATCTTGGATCCCATTTTGATTTGACGGTGTCTAATTTGCCATCTACTGCTGCAAGGCAGAGTTCGGCCAGATCGGATTGCATTCGCATCATAATGGGTTGTGTTTCGGGATCGCCAAATCGGCAGTTGAATTCAATAACTTTGGGATTGCCGTCTTTGTCAATCATTAAGCCAGCATATAAAAAGCCGACATAGACGTTGCCTTCTTGCGCCATGCCGTTAACGGTTGGGTAGATGATCTTATCCATTACTTTTGCAAAAACCGCATCAGTTACAACAGGAGCTGGCGAATACGCGCCCATGCCACCTGTATTTAAACCTGTATCGCCATCGCCAACACGTTTATGATCTTGGCTAGTTGCCATGGGTTCGACATTTTTGCCATCTACCATAACAATAAAGCTAGCTTCTTCACCATCGAGAAACTCTTCAATCACTACTCGGTGACCTGCATCACCAAAGGCATTTCCAGCTAACATATCACGAACGGCGTCTTCGGCCTCTTTTAGTGTCATGGCAACAATAACGCCTTTACCAGCCGCAAGTCCATCGGCTTTAATGACAATTGGGACGCCTTTTTCATGAATATAGTTAATAGCTGGAGCAACTTCGGTAAAGTTTTGATATTCTGCTGTGGGGATGTTGTGGCGAGCTAAGAAGTCTTTAGTAAAGGCTTTTGATCCTTCAAGTTGTGCAGCCGCTTTGCTTGGGCCAAAGATTTTTAATCCAGCTTTTTGGAAGCTATCAACAATGCCAATCACTAATGGGGCTTCTGGGCCAACTATAGTTAAATCAATTTGTTCTTGTTGAGCAAAACTAAGCAGTCCTCCGACGTCGGTCGCTTTGATGTTGATATTTTCTAAACTAGGTTCTAGTGAAGTACCTGCATTACCTGGTGCAACAAAGACTTTAGAGACTCGCGGTGATTGTGCAATTTTCCAAGCAAGCGCATGTTCACGCCCGCCATTACCAACGACTAAAACTTTCATAAAAGATCCTTTAACGATGTCTTTTTTAATAAAAAGATAAATATAGCTAATTTATTTTTAATAATAAGCAAAATTGCCATATTATTCATATCAAAATTAATGCCTAAAATGACGCATATCTGTAAATATCATTGCAATATTGTGTTCATTTGCCGCTTGGATCACTTCGTCATCACGAATCGAGCCACCGGGCTGAATTACACACGTTACCCCCGCTGCTGCTGCTGCATCAACCCCGTCTCGAAACGGGAAAAACGCATCTGAAGCAACAACAGAACCTGCAACTTCTAGATTTTCGTCTTGCGCTTTGATTCCAGCGATTTTGGCGGAATAAACTCGACTCATCTGTCCTGCGCCAATACCAATTGTCATGTTGTTTTTGGCATAAACGATGGCATTGGATTTAACAAATTTGGCCACTTTCCAACAAAATAAAGCATCAGACAGTTCTTGCTCTGTTGGTTTGCGTTTGGTGACGACCGTAAGCTCGTTTGGCGATACCATGCCTAAATCACGATCTTGCACTAATAAACCGCCATTAACACGCTTAAAGTCTAGACTGGCTGTTGTAGAGGTTGACCATTGGCCACATTCTAGTACTCGTACATTTTTTTTCGCTTCAATAATGGCTAATGCGTCTTGATTGACAATTGGAGCAATGATAACTTCAACAAATTGTTGTTGAACAATCGTTTGAGCCGTTGCCGCATCTAATGGGCGGTTAAAGGCAATAATGCCACCAAAGGCCGATGTGGGATCGGTTTTATAGGCATTTAAATAGGCGTTTAGGATATTGTCGCTAACCGCAACACCACAAGGGTTGGCGTGTTTGACAATGACACAAGCAGGCTGTTCAAATGATTTGACACATTCAAGCGCTGCATCGGTGTCGGCAATGTTGTTATAAGATAGTGCTTTACCTTGCAGTTGCTTTGCCGTTGCAATCGATGCTTCGTTAGCGCCTTCTTCAATATAAAAAGCCGCTTGTTGGTGGCTGTTTTCGCCATAGCGCATGTTCTGTTTTTTTATAAATTGAAGATTTAATGTGCGTGGAAATTGTCCTGCTGGTTTGTCGGTTTCGCCCATATACGGTGGTACTTGTTGCCCAAAATAGTTGGCGATCATGCCATCATATTTGGCGGTGTGTTCAAAGGCTTTAATGGCAAGATTGAAACGATATTCAAAAGAAAGGGCGTTTTGGTTATTATCCATCATATCAATGATATGTTGATAATCACTACAATCAACCACAATGGCAACATCTTTATGATTTTTAGCAGCAGAGCGCACCATGGTTGGACCGCCAATATCGATATTTTCAATGGCGTCTTCTAATGTGCAATTTGGTTTAGCAACCGTTTTAGCAAATGGATAAAGATTGACAACCACCATATCAATCGGTGCAATTTGGTGTTGTTGCATAATGTCATCATCAATACCTCGTCTACCTAAAATAGCACCATGAATTTTGGGGTGTAGTGTTTTGACTCGCCCATCCATCATTTCAGGAAAACCAGTATAGTCGGATACTTCGGTTACGGGTATTTGGTTGTCCATAAGTAGCTTTGCGGTTCCCCCTGTTGAAAGGAGTTCTACATTTCGTTCTGATAGGGCTTTGGCGAACTCTAAAATGCCAGTTTTGTCGGACACACTAAGTAAAGCACGGCGAATGGGTCGAAACTGCTGCATAAATGGCTCCGAAGTTAATATAAAAATCAAATTATTAAGTCGCATTATATATAAATTAAGGGAAGATGTTTAGTATTAACTTGTTAATAAAGTGAATAGAGAGTTGTCAAAATTAGGGTTAATTTGGTATATATATTGTTAATATTAGAATTAATTTTGTTGAAAAGTTTTGGAAAGCTTCCTAGTAAGCCATATCCTCAATAAAAAACTTTAATAAAATAAATAACTTTCCTGAAGTGTTTTTAATAAAAAAACAAAAATTTTTATTAAATTTAATGAAGATTTGATTTAATTATTTCTTAAAATTAGGTAAAAAATCAGGCATAAATATGCCTGATTGATAACTTTAAAAATCTAGCGAGTTCGTTAATCATCGCTATAGCCTAAACTTCTTAACGCTCGTTCATCATCTGCCCAGCCCGCTTTGACTTTGACCCAAAGTTCTAGATGGACTTTGTTGTCAAAAAATGATTGCATGTCTTTACGCGCTTCAATACCAATTTTTTTAATTTTTTCGCCTTTGTTACCAATGACCATTTTCTTTTGTCCGTCACGCTCAACTAAGATTAGTCCGTTAATGCGGTACATTCCATTACGTTCGTCAACTTTAAATTGTTCAATTTCAACCGTTACTGAATAAGGTAATTCATCACCTAAAAAACGCATAAGTTTTTCACGGATAATTTCTGATGCCATAAAGCGTTGTGAACGGTCGGTAATGTAATCTTCAGGGAAATGGTGTTCGCCTTCTGGTAAGTGTTTTTTGACGATATCTTTGATGATATCAACGCCTTCACCTTTTTCGGCGCTGATTGGCACCACATCAAGGAAGTTAACTTTTTGGCTGATTGCTTGAATATGAGGTAATAGTTGTGTTTTGTCAGTGACGTTATCGATTTTATTAATGACTAATAATACTGGACATTTGCAGTTTTTGAGTTTGTTGGCAACCATTTCATCATCGTCATTCCAATGAGTCCCTTCAACAACAAAAATCACAAGTTCAACATCCCCAATTGAGCTACTTGCCGCTCGGTTCATTAGGCGATTGATGGCTCTTTTTTCTTCAATGTGCAGCCCAGGAGTGTCGATATAGATAATTTGGTCGTTATTTTGCGTGTCAATACCGATAATACGGTGCCTTGTTGTTTGCGCTTTGCGCGAGGTAATGGAAATCTTTTGACCAAGCAATTGGTTTAATAGCGTTGATTTACCTACATTTGGTCGCCCCACAATGGCGACAAATCCACAATGTTGTGTTGTTTCTGTCATTTTATACCTAGTTGGTTGAGTGCTTCTTGTGCTGCTATTTGTTCTGCTTTTCGGCGACTTAAACCACGACCTAAATATTCGCGGTCGTCATTGTCGATTTTGCACTGAATTAAGAATTCTTGTTCGTGATTATCACCAGTGATTTCAACAATAAGATAACATGGGCGTGGTCGATGAGTCCCTTGTAAATATTCTTGTAATTTTGTTTTGGCATCTTTTTGTTTTATGCCGGGTTGAATTTGGGTTAAGCGAGTTTGGTACCACGATAAAATTAATTGACGAATTGTGTCGATGTTGCTATCTAAGTAAATGGCGCCAATAATGGCTTCAACGGCATCAGAAATAATCGATTCCCGACGAAACCCACCACTTTTTAGCTCGCCTTGTCCCAAAATAAGGTGATCGCCCAATTTAAAATCTTTGCCTATTTCGGCAAGTGTTTGACCACAAACAAGCGTGGCTCGCATTTGGCTTAGATCACCTTCATCTTGTTTGAAAAAACGGTGATATAGCTCATCAGCAATAACAAAACTTAAGATTGAATCCCCGAGGAACTCTAAACGTTCGTTATGCTTTTTATTCGCGCTTCGGTGAGTGAGCGCTAATTCAAGTAGTGATAGATCTTGAAACTGATAGCCGATCGATTGTTGAATTTGACTAAATTTTTTCATAACTATAATTTTTAATGTATCCCACCAATACGACTAAAGCGAATCCCTGTTGGCCATTCGTCTGGTTGTTTTTCAAAGCTGATCCAAATCGCAGTTGCTTTCCCCACAAAGTTACCTTCAGGTACAAAACCAAAGTATCGACTGTCACCGCTGTTGTCACGGTTGTCACCCATCATAAAGTAGTGACCTTGTGGTACCACCCAAGTGGCTGTTGGTTGATCTTTTTGGCGGTAATAATAATTTGGATCCTCTTGCGATCCTTGTGTAATCAAAATGTCGTGCGGTTTGTCACCTAACGTTTCTTGTTGAATGTTCATATTCAATGTTACAACACTATCTGAGTCAATAATACCTTTATCAGCATATTGCTGTAAGGTGTAAAAGCTTGGCGAAGTTTTAAATTGCTCATGAACCTCTTTCCAGTTGCTTGTTTTTGGTTCGCTGTAATGCAAGTCAAGTGGCTGTGATTGCTGGCCTTTACAATCAGTATCCGTTGTTTGGCACGCTGGATAAATTACAATTTTCTTTTCTTTAACCAGATAGACGACTTTGTCACCAGGTAAACCAACCACACGTTTAATCAGATCCATTTGTGGAACATTTGGATGTTTAAACACTGCTACATCACCACGTTTAGGGCGCCCTGTTGGGATGATGACAGTGTTAGTAATAGGATCACGCAAGCCATAAGCGTATTTTTCAACCGCAATAAAATCGCCAATTAGTAACGTTTGCATCATTGAACCAGATGGGATTTGAAACGGTTCATATATGAACGAACGAATGACAAATACGACAAATAAAACAGGGAAAAACGATGCCAAATTTTCAACCCATCCTTTGGGTTTACCCACTTCGGCAAGAATCTTTCCGTCAACCTCGCCATTGCTTTGGGTGCGGATTTCTTCTACTTTACGCTGTCTTGCTGGTTTCCATTTAAATTTTTCTAAAAACCAAAAGATCCCAGTAATGAGTGTTGCTGTTGCTAATATGATGGCAAATGTTCCAGCCATTTTGTTTCCTCTTTAAATAAATCTTTTTATTGATTTGTTTTTAATTAGTTAATCTTTTCCTACATGCAAAATCGCTAAAAATGCTTCTTGTGGTAATTCAACATTACCAACTTGTTTCATACGTTTTTTACCTTCTTTTTGCTTCTGTAAAAGTTTCTTTTTACGACTTACGTCACCCCCATAACATTTGGCTAATACGTTTTTGCGTAGTTGTTTTACGGTTGATCGAGCTATAACATGATTGCCAATAGCCGCTTGTATAGCAATATCAAACAGTTGACGAGGAATAAGATCTTTCATTTTTTCAACTAATTCCCGTCCACGATATGGTGCGTTGTCTTTGTGGGTAATTAAAGCTAATGCGTCAACACGTTCACCGTTAATTAATACATCCAATCTTACCATGTCGGCAGCTTGGAATCGTTTAAAGCTGTAGTCTAATGAGGCATACCCGCGCGAAGTTGATTTTAGTTTGTCAAAAAAGTCTAATACGACTTCGGTCATTGGTATTTCGTATGTTAAGGCTACTTGGTTTCCATGATAAACCATGTTGGTTTGCACACCACGTTTTTCAACACAGAGTGTGATGACGTTGCCTAAATAAGTTTGCGGAACTAATATGTTACATTCTGCTATTGGTTCGCGTAATTCTTGAATGTTATTTACTGCTGGTAACTTAGCAGGGCTATCAACATAAATAATGTCATTGGATGTGGTTAGCACTTCATAAACAACCGTTGGTGCAGTAGTTATAAGATCGAGGTTGTATTCACGCTCTAAACGCTCTTGGATAATTTCCATATGCAATAAACCAAGAAAACCACAGCGGAATCCAAATCCTAATGCCCCTGAATTTTCAGGTTCATAAAATAACGAGGCATCGTTTAAACTTAATTTGCCAAGCGCATCACGAAAAGCTTCATAATCGTCAGAGCTGGTTGGGAATAATCCAGCATAAACTTGTGGTTTGACCTTTTTGAAACCAGGTAATGGATTTTGTGCAGGCGCTTTTGCTAAAGTTAAAGTATCCCCTACTGGCGCACCTAAGATATCTTTGATAGCACAAACAACCCAACCCACTTCACCACAATGCAGGCATTGTTTATCAACTTGTTTAGGCGTAAATATACCAAGTCGATCAACGTTGTATGTCATACCTGTACTCATAACTTTAATTTTGTCACCTTTGTTTAATTCACCATTTTTTATGCGAATTAATGAAACTACACCTAAGTAATTATCAAACCATGAATCAATAATAAGTGCTTGTAATGGCGCATTTGAGTCGCCTTCTGGTGGTGGAATGTCGTTGACAAGTTGTTCAAGAACATCAGTCACGCCAACGCCTGTTTTAGCTGAACAGCGAACAGCATTACTTGCATCAATGCCGACAATGTCTTCGATTTCGGCCGCAACGCGCTCTGGTTCAGCTGCGGGTAAATCAATTTTGTTTAGAACTGGTACAACTTCAAGATCCATGTCTAAAGCGGTATAGCAGTTTGCTAGTGTTTGTGCTTCAACGCCTTGCCCTGCATCGACAACTAATAATGCGCCTTCACAAGCGGCAAGCGAGCGCGAGACTTCATACGAAAAGTCAACATGACCTGGTGTGTCGATAAAATTGAGCTGATAGGTTTCGCCATTTTTAGCATGATAATCAAGCGTAACACTTTGTGCTTTGATGGTGATACCTCGCTCACGCTCAAGATCCATTGAGTCGAGCACTTGGGCTTCCATTTCACGATCTGAAAGTCCACCACAAATTTGAATTATGCGGTCTGAAAGCGTTGATTTACCATGGTCAATATGGGCAATAATCGAAAAATTGCGGATATTTTTATTCATATTAATAATATTATAATGAGTATCTTGGTTATTAATGGTTAACTATCTAAAATGCCTTTGGTTATTACCAACATTGCTAATAAGTACATAGTCATAAAGGAAACATTTTACACATTTATCACTGCTAAGCATAGCGTTATCGAGAAGTTTGCACTTATTTCTGGATAATATTTTGTGCTATACGTTCAAGCGTGGTATGCGGTAAATTACCAATGATGATAATATTTTTGTGTCCCAAGTTAGTTGAATAAATAGTGCGTCCACCTTGTTGGATAATTTGATGTGATTGTTTAGCTTGTTCAGAAGAAATATTAACTGTAAATGAAAATACACCATCTGAAAACAATTTAGTTGCAATATCAGAGTTGTAAAAATTCAAATTATAAGCAGCTATTTCCTTAAACCCTTTAGGTAACCACGCTAATCGCCATTGATCAAACGCACTATCTTGCTTTTCGATCGATAATAAAACAGGATAGGTTCGATTGTTGATATAATCTAGCTGTTTTTTCTTATCAAAATCTTCATCTAATTGGATTACTTTTATCTGATTAATAATGTTGTTATTTTGATCTAATAAATCAACTCTGATCGGCAAATAGGTTTGATCATCAATCCAGATCAGGTAGCTATAACGATCCTTTTCTTTAGCGATGATTTTTACCTGTTGTGCACTGCGATTTGCCGTTCTTGCTTTGCCTAATAGAATAAAATCGTAAAATTCGCTTAGATCATTAAAATTATTATAAATCACATCAGGAAAAGCCTCGATGATGCGTGGGCTTGTGATCGAAAACGAAGGGCTATCAGGTTGAAAGTAACTCGTTACACCATTATGCAAGATGATCTCTTTATTTGGGCCTTCAAGATAGCGTAGGCAGGCATTAATGTCATTTTTGTTTACTGCACCTAAATGGCTATATTCAAATGTAGTTGCATATTGATCTTTATCTTCAAATAAAAAGTGAATATGGTAATTTTGTGTTTGAGCTGCATGATGCATTTTATTTAATAGCGTTAAGGCATCATCAGTATCATTAGCGTAAATGGATGCTGGAAAAAACACAAAAAACAGAGTGAAAATAAAATTTCTACTCTGTTTTATAAAATGTGGTACAAAATAATAAGGTAATTTCATTTCCAATTAGTGAGCATTTAATCTTTTTTGTAATTCATAATCTTGTACAAGCAATCTGATTTTGTCGTATTGTCGCTCTTCAAGCTGTTGCTGATCATTTTGCTGATGAATTCCACCTACTGGCGCAATATTAACACCGACAGGAACAGTGTTTAATGTAGGGATGCCATTTGCATTATCCGTTTGGCTTTGCTGATATTGAACACCGGCAATAATGCCAAGCGTGACACATGCAGCAAGCCCAACTTGGCTGGCTTTAGCAAAAAAGTCTTTAACGTGAATCCAAATTAAGTTTTCAGCTTTGAGTTGTGCGGTTGTTTTGATATTTGGTTGATCTGTTAGATTATTGTATAAATCTTCACTTGCAATAGCTTGAGCAATTTGATTAGAGATATCTAACGTTAATGCGCTACTATGCAACTCGCCTCGCATTGCTTCTCTTACAATATGATAACGGTGCCAGCATGATTGTAAACTTTCATTATGCGATACTTCATCAATAATATGATCGTTTGTGAATTCGCCATCCATAAGTAATGAAAGTTGCTCTTTCTGTTCAATTTGCATAGTAGATACCTTAAATTTATGACTACTTTTATCAATTTTTTGTAGCCATTAACCGAGTAATGGTTTTAGTTTTTCATCTATTGCTTCACGCGCTCTAAAGATACGTGATCGCACTGTTCCAACGGGTGTATCCATAATGTCAGAGATCTCTTCGTAGCTTAAGCCATCAATTTCACGCAATGTAATTGCTGTTTTTAAATCATCTGGCAGAGCTTCAATCGTTGCAAATACGGTCTTTTTTACTTCGTCTGAAAGTGCTAAATTTTCAGGATTATCAAGATCCCTTAATGAATCGGCACCTTCATAACTTTCCGCTTCGCTAGCGTCAATGTCTGATGCTGGCGGCCTTCGTCCTTGAGAGGTTAAGTAATTTTTAGCCGTATTAACTGCAATACGATACAACCATGTGTAAAAAACACTTTCACCTTTAAAAAGACTTAATGAACGATATGCCTTAATAAAAGTTTCTTGCACAACATCAGGAACTTCAGACGCTAATACATAACGAGAAACTAAATGAGCTAATTTATTTTGATAACGAACCACAAGTAAATTAAATGCGTTTTTGTCACCATTGACAACGCGATCTACGAGTACTTGGTCTGTTACTTGCTCCCCCATTAAAGGCCATTCCTTATTATGTTAATAACTGTCAATCGGCCCAAATTTGTGCACACAAACAGTTAGATTCTTAAATTAAAAAAAAGTTCCCATTATTTTAATAGAAATTTAATTATTTTACTTATTAATTGTAAATTTTTATCTTTTTTATACTAAAACACATGCTTTCCTGAAAGTTTTTGACATAATTATATTTAAATAAGATCATTTTGATCGTTTAATTGACGGATATGATCTTGCGCTCACCTGAGTCATTATATGTGATTTGATAAAATTGAGGTAGATTAAAATTAACAGCACTGCCCGTTGTAAAAGTAAAACGATCGTCAGATAAAACATAAAAATCGTTGATATCTTTTACCATATTTTCTTTTGAACCGTTACAATTACGGTAAATTTCAACCTGATTATGTTCATTTAAGATGTAAAGATCAAAACCCGATTCGGTATCTTCAAAAATGAACTGGATGATCCCTCTATAAGCAATGCTGTCGATTTCTTTGGGTAGTTCATTGGTTTCGTCTAAAATATTTAACGGTCTACCTTGTATTTTGTTGTTTGATACGGCACCATAAAAATCGATCGCATTTTCAAATTGATGGCTAGAAACACCTAATCGTTCAAAAAATAGATACCAAGAAGATCCCCCCACCCTTAATGGCTTGACTTGTGTTGAATTGTTTTCAGTCGTGGTTAAGCGCAAATCAACACATTCATCCATAAGTTTTTTTATTTGTTGTTTGATTTCGCAACTTAAGTGTTCACTATAACAAAAAATTTCAATTGAATTAGGAAGATCAGCATTTTTGTGCATGCGATTTAATAATGCTTTAATCGCTTCAAGCACGGACAGTGATCCGCTAAAATGAAGCATACGAATTTCATTCCATGAATTTCTATAAAGAAGATCAATTGTTCCAACTAAGCTAAGTTCATCTTTACCGTAATTAAGTACGCTATTAGCCACTTCATTATCTATCTTTATGTTGGTAGTTGGATCATCTTCCAGATTTAAAATGATCGCTAAATGGCGAATTTCACATGGCCCATATAACTGTTCTTCAGTTGCAGCAGGAACATCGATGGGAAAGTAATTTTTTAGATCGGCGATCAATTTATTGATTTTTGAGTTATTACGATTTTCACCATTCCGATAATAAAATTGGGTAGTATCAGCAATTAAACCATTAAAATAACACCAACCAACCAGTTTTACTAAATATTTGCTGTATTCCAAATATTGGTGACTAATAATCGAATTGAGGATAGGTTTTTGGTTATAAACATACCATCCTGCTCGATTAATGCGATCTTCTGCCACATGAATAAACGTCAAGGCATCTTCTTGCAAATTGTCGGATATATTAAGTTTTAATGTTGTTATTTTGCCTGGTAATACTTCAAAAGCAGCATAGAGTTTACGTGTTAAGATCGCAAGATCTTGAGGACTAATTAATGAGTCTAAATTATTACGACGACCAAAATTGAGTAAATTTCGATAACCTTTCATCATGGTGTGTAATAGAATTTCATGCATTTCTCGAACTTGTTCTATTTTCCAAGTTTGGCAAGCATCTAATTTGGCAATTTGTTGCTCATTCCAGCCCCAATTTTTAACTAAATTACTCAAAATAGTACGACGCCAAGACGGTGATTGTGTAGGGATTGATAGTTTTTCATTCACTTTTAAATAAAAACAGTTACGAATTAGCTCAAGCCGTTCATAGTCATTAATTTCTACAAGATAGTTACTGATTCTGTCTAATAGCATGTAGTATGAATCTAGATTATCCCCTTTATGTTTTTGACCTTTTTGAATAAACTCTCTCATCTGATAAGCAATCGGATCATTTTTAGGGTAAATCCATGAGTACGCTTCTAGTAATAGGGTTTTAAGTACTGCTTTAAAGGGGGAATCGATGCTTTTATAAAGTTGCCATAGACTTGCGCCAAAATACTCTTGTGCAGATAAGCCAGTTAGTGGCCCAAAATCAATCCAGTCATTTCGTTCAATTAAATTAAGATCAACCATAGCGTTAACGCACTGTTCATAAGTGGGATAAGTGACGTTATTTACGGTATAGTTATAAGGCACAGCAAACCATAACAAAAATTTCCCTGCTAATAAATTAGCGGAACGGTAAAATTCTTCAAGCAATAAGATATGTTGAGCAGTTCCACAGTTTTCACCCATTAAACATTCGTGATGTTGATTGATAAAACGATCGGCATCGACCACAAATAACGTTAATTTGACTTGCAAATTCGCTGCCCATTTTTCGATTAATCGGCATTTTTGCTGTAACGCTTCTTTTTGTTGATCGGTTAAATTGTTTTCAATACATATCCAAATATCAAGATCAGATTTTACTGATTGTCCAAGAGAGCAAGTACTTCCCATCGAATATAAAGCGGAGATTGCCGGTGGTAGTATTTGGGTTTGGGTTGTGTTTGTCGGTGGAATAAAATTGAATTGTTTTTTTAGTCGTTTTTTTGCGTCATTAGATAATTGATAGCAAGCAATACCTGAAGGTATATGACCTTCTATATATCCAGGTAGTTGAGGAGTATGATAATGAAAAAGCGCCGGAAGTAATAAAAATACCTGTTGGAATTCAGATGGCATACCAATAAGCGCACGCTCACGCTTTAAATTGGCAAGATCTTCGAGTTCTTTTTTAAGGTTATTGATATAATATTGCATAGCTTTAATTAGGTAAAACGAGCGTATTAGACTAACGCTTTTGTTAAATCTAGCATGTTATTCGTGTAAGGTAAATAGAACAACAATTTAAATTAAATGCTGAATAAAATTAATTATTATGATCACAATCGAAAAGATAACAAAACAGATTCAAAAAAAACAGATTATAAAATGTGTTGATAATAAAGCTGCTGTGCTATTGCCGATCGTTCATGTTGATGATCAACTCGAGCTATTGTTTCAAGTCAGATCAAAAAAGCTAAAATGGCAACCGGGGGATATCTGCTTTCCTGGTGGTCGTGTTGAATTAACGGATATTAATCCCGAACACACAGCTAAACGTGAAACCGCTGAAGAATTAGGCATTGCCCTTAATCAAATCACAATTTTAGGACAATTACCCAAATTTATTGCTACGTTAGGTATGATGATTTATCCATTTGTAGGCACAATAAATTCATTAGATGATTTGCAACTAAACCATGACGAAGTTGAGCAGATTTTTACAGTTCCTATTAAGTGGTTTATTGACAATCAACCACAATGTGCAACGATGTTTTTAGGACATAAACCTGCCGATAATTTTCCATTTGATGTTATTACTAATCGTTCAACCAATTGGCAAAAAAGGTCTGAACATGCGGTCTATTATTATCAGTATCAAAATTGGGTTATTTGGGGATTAACAGCACAATTGCTTAAATTTTTTATTGATACAATTGGTGAATAATCATTATCAACAAAATAATTAAAAACGCACATCGAATTAACACCATTTTAAGCAATTAATGCTAGGTGTTCTACTGTTTCATTAAAAGAACTTGAGGATTATTACTGAACGTCTTATAAAGGTAGCTAGTTGTTTTACTATTCATTCCTGCCAAAACAACTATATGTCTTAACGCTTTTAACAAGTAGACAAGGACAAGACATTCTGGAGCTCCACAAGTTAGAATAATCTCGAAGCAATACCATTAAATCTGCAAATTAAATAGGCGTTAAACAATGATTTTCTATTTTAATAATTCAAAAGTGAAGGACTCAATCATGAAACGTTTTACTAAATCTTCTATAGCTTTAGCTGTGTTATTCTCTTTACCTATTGCTAATGTTTATGCAGCTCAACCATTAACTTCTAAAGAAAGCCGCCACTTAATACCATTGAAAGAAATCTCAGTAACTGGCAGCTATTTACAAGCGGATAATGCTGCTGATGATATTTCACGTGCCGCAGATGAAGCAGGTGCCCAATATTATTATATTACAGCAATGGAAACCCCTGCCAATGGGACTTCTTCAGATCGTGCTATTGTTTATGCCAATATTTATAAATCTAATGCACAAATAGCTGTCGAGCAAAATCCAACCACTTATAATGGTATTGTTTCCTATAACCGCTCAAAAGCCCTTTACTATTTACCATTTGAAGTTGTTAAATTTAAAGGCAATTACAACAATACTTCTGAAATTACTGAAGCAGCAAGTAAATTAGCCGCTGAAAAAAATGCCTACGCGTTTTATATCGATTCTATTTCATCAGTTGGTAGTCAAGACCAAGCTCAAGATGTCGATGTTTTATTATATAAACAAGATGCCCCGGTAAGAGATTACATCGTCACAACCGCAATACAAGGCCAAGATGCCTATGAAATCAGTAGTGAAGCATTTAAACGTATGACACCATACAAGACTATTAGCTTCCATGGTGTCTTTAATGATACTTCTGAAATCAGCGAAGCTGCACAAAAACATGCTGTTGCTAATGGTGCACATTTTTATTATGTAAAAGAAGTATCAAACAACCCTGCAAGCACAGCGCAAACTGTTTTTGTCAATTTATATAAATAATAACGCGTTACCCATGATTTTCCACGTGTTACATAGACTATGCACGTGGAAAGTTCTTTTTATACTAGCCTTTCCTTAAATAAAAGCACCAACTACTTATTATCTCAAATCATCAAAATAAAAATTTGCATCAATAAAGTTATAACTTATAAAAGCTTTGATGAGCATAAAAGACATTAACTGTTAAAAAAACACACATAAAATCAATATTTTTATAGTAGTTTTTGATAATAAACGGGTATTTTTTGAAAAAAGGCACATTGCCACCCTAGTCACAAGTAACTGGTATAGTTTTAAGATTAAATCCTGCCTCTTTATAATACTTATACCTTACCCTTGCTAATGCTTTTAAATCCTCGCCAACAGGTACAAAATCAATAATATCACGATAGACATTAGCAAATTCAGGAAATTGCTCTTGTAAATTAATTAGTAGCGGCCTACTACCACTACTGCGTTTTTGTGGCCAGCTGATTTCAACAGGTGATCCGCCTTTCATACCTTCACCAGCTAAGTTATGTGGCACAAAGCTGTCGGTACTCAGTTGCCATAGATATTCGTCGATTCGCTCAGCTTGTGCTTGATCTTGACAAGCAACTTGTACACACAAATTAGCTTGCCATGCTTCGGCGATTTTTTGGCATGCGAGTTTTTCATAATATAGCATGCCTGATTCGTTGGCTTCTGTTTGGTTTTCAAGTAGATAGAAAATCACTTTTTTCATAAATGCTGGCTCGATTTATTGATCAAGTAAGTATTGAATCAACATAGCAACAGGACGCCCTGTTGCACCTTTTTGTGCGCCCGATTTCCATGCAGTGCCCGCAATATCTAAATGCGCCCATTGATATTTTTCAGTAAAACGAGACAGGAAGCACGCAGCGGTAATTGTGCCACCATCACGCCCACCAGCGTTAACAATATCTGCGCATGTCGATTTGATCTGTTCTTGGAATTGATCGTCGATCGGCAGTGCCCATGCTTTGTCTTCCGCTTTTTGTGATGCGCTAACTAATTGTGCGACTAACTTATCGTTGTTACCCATGACTCCTGTATAGTGATGACCAAGCGCCACAATACAAGCGCCTGTTAAGGTAGCTATGTCGATAACGGTTTTGGGATTATAACGCTCAACATAGGTTAAAGCGTCACACAATACAAGCCGCCCTTCGGCATCGGTGTTAATCACTTCAACCGTAGTGCCTGACATGGTAGTTAATATATCACCAGGACGGTAGCTATTACCGTCAGGCATGTTTTCACAACCTGCCATAACACCTACAACATTGATCGGTAATTTAAGTTCAGCAACGGCTTGCATAACACCATAAACCGTTGCTGCACCACACATGTCGTATTTCATTTCATCCATGCCAGCAGCAAGTTTGATAGATATACCGCCTGAATCAAACGTTAGCCCTTTACCAACTAAGACATAAGGTTGGGCTTTTTTATCTTTGGCTCCTTGGTATTCAATAATGGTCATGATCGATTCGTTTTGCGATCCACGCCCAACGGCTAAATAGGCATTCATGTTTAATTTTGCCAGTTCGCTTTCGCCAAGGCAGGTGACTTTGAGCGATGTGTGTAGTTTTCCTAGCTGTTTGCCTTGTTCGGCTAAATATTTTGCATTACAAACGTTCGATGGCATGTTGGCAATAGTCTTGGTTGCGGTAATGGCATTAGCAATAATTTCACCTTGTAACAAGTTGCTAGTTAATTCATCAATATTGCTTTTATTGCCCGTTAATAATGTCACTTTTGCTAAGCTTGGTGCTGGGGTTTTGGTGGTTTTAAATTCGTCAAACCGATATGTTATGTCACTCACGATTTGTGGTAACTGTTTGGCAATTTGTAGACTATTGCTTTGATTAACAGCTAGCAAGTCCCAAGCAATACTTTTAACTTTTTTGGCAAGTAGTTCTTTGATAACGGCTTGAATCACTTTTTTGGCTTGCGCTACCCCAAAGTCGTTGGCTTTTCCACAGCCAACAAATAGGAGTTTTTGTTTTAGATCGCTATTAGTTTGATACAATAACGTCGTTTTACCCAATTCATGGCTAATATCGCCTGATTTGATAAGCTGACTAACTAAACCGTTGGTTAAGTTGTCGATATCTTTAACAATATCTGACTGGCTTTTTCCTGAATCAATTGAAATAACTAAACACTCTGTTTTTTGTTTGGTTATAATAGTGCTGTTTTTTATTTGAAATTCCATGATGTTTCCATTTATGCGTTGATGGGAATAATGAATATTCTATCGGTTCATTATGGGATAGCAACAAAAAGATAACTAAAACTTAGCAAATCAGATTATAATAATCAGATTTTGTACCAACATGTATAGGTAAAATGTGATAATTCGTCGATATTTAGTTAAAGAGACATTGAAAACCCAAGGAGCAATATTATTTATTTTGTTGCTGATTTTCTTTTCTCAAAAATTAATTAGAATTTTATCAAATGCAATTGATGGCTCTATCCCTCGTGATTTGATTATGCCATTGTTGGTGTTGGGCGTGTCGAACATGGCGGATCTGATTTTACCGTTAAGCCTATTTCTTGGCGTACTGGTGACTTTTGGGCGACTTTATGCTGACAGTGAAATGGTGGCAATGCATGCTTGTGGTGTTAAAAAGAGTTTAACTTATCAGGTGGTGCTGTTTCTTTGTATTTTAACTTGCCTATTAACGACGTTAAATTCATTGTGGTTTGGGCCTTGGTCTAGTATTAAGCAAGATCAATTGCTTGCCAATGCAAAAATCAATCCAAGTTTAGCGGGACTGTTAGCGGGGCAATTTCAACAAACGCCCGATGGCAATTCAATGATTTATATTGGTAATGTAAATGATAATAATTTAGAGAATGTTTTTATCGCGCAAATCAACCCAAAAACCAATCAGCGACCTTCGATTATTATTGCCAATAAAGGCAAAACCGGTCACGACAATGAGGGTAATCAAATCATTACTCTTGAAGATGCCAACCGCTATGAAGGCACTGCGCAACTTAAGGATTTTCGAATTTCTAACTTTCATAATTATTTAGGTATTATCAAACCTAAAGCACTAGATATGAATGAAGATACCGATAAAATCGATGTTCAGCAGTTAGGATTACAGGCACTTGCTGATATGGATACGCCTAAAGCCAATGCCGAATTTTATTGGCGATTAACGCTAATTATTTCCGTGCCGTTAATGGCATTTTTGGTTATTCCATTGAGTGTATCTAATCCTCGTCAAGGGCGTCTTGCTCAAGTTTTTCCTGCATTGTTGCTTTATTTGGTTTACTTTTTATCAGCCAGTTCGATTAAGGCCAATTCGGGTAAAGGTCGGTTAGATCCTGATTTTTGGTTTTACGCTTTGAATGTTGGGTATTTTTTATTAGCTTTAATACTAAATTATTGGGATAGCCTATTTATGCGCAAACTTCGCTTGAAATATGCGGCATCTTAAGGAGATATGCATGTTTTCGATTTTAGACCGTTATATAGGTAAAACTATTTTAAGCACCATAGGTATTAGTCTTTTTTTACTGATCAGTTTATCGGGAATTATCCGTTTTATTGATCAACTTCGAAAAATCAAAGTGGATTATGATGCGTTTTCTGTCGGTGTTTATACACTGTTGATGGTGCCAAAAGATTTAGAAGTGTTCTTCCCGATGGCAGCATTATTGGGGGCTTTGATTGGCTTGGGAATACTCGCGTCACACAGTGAGCTAACCGTGATGGAAACCTCAGGCTTTAGCCGTTTTAAAATTGCCTTTGCTGTAATGAAAACCGCAATACCTTTAGTCTTGATTACTATGGCAATTGGTGAATGGGTTGCCCCTGTAAGTGAACAAACTGCGCGCAACATGCGTTCTGAAAAACTGTACGGTAATTCGCTTATGGTTGAGCAAGGCAGTCTTTGGGCAAAAGATGGGAATGATTATATCTTTATTGGCCATGTAAATAACGATAATTCAATTTCAGATGTGTATATCTATTCGGTCGATCAAAATAAATTACAGTCCATTACTCACTCCGCTTATGGTGTTTATGAAAATAACGCTTGGACTTTGTCACAAATCGAAAAAAATGATTTAACAAACCCCAATAAAGTGGTAGGTATCAATATGGTCTCTATCCCTTGGCAAACCAATATTACTCCCGATAAACTCAGCATCGTCGCGTTTGATCCTGATTCGTTGTCAGCCTCAGGGCTTTATCAATATTCACAATATCTAAAAAGTTCAGGGCAAGATACCAAGTATTACGATTTACTGTTTTGGAAAAAGCTTATTAAGCCTGTTTCAGTGGCGGTAATGATGCTATTAGCCCTATCGTTTATTTTTGGTCCACTGCGCAGTGTGTCGATGGGGATTCGTGTAGTTATTGGCATTAGTTTTGGTTTCTTGTTTTATATTGCCGATAATTTGTTTGCCCAAATTAGTATTGTAATGGGCATTTACCCATTAATTGGATCGCTTATCACCAGTTTTGTGTTTTTATTAATTAGCTATATTCTATTTAAGCGAAAAAATTAATTTAAAAAAAGTTAATCTAGCTGTACTTTTATCAATCCTATCATCTTTTTTAAGATGATAGGATTTTTACTTGTGAATTAGATGGTTCGATTTTATTTATGATTTATCAAATAACTTTAAATACTGTCCATACCCAGCATCTTCAAGTTCATCTTTAGGAATAAACCGTAACGCGGCCGAATTGATGCAATAGCGTAATCCGCCAAGCTCTTTAGGACCATCATTAAACACATGACCAAGATGTGAATCAGCACTAGCCGATCGCACCTCAGTACGGCGCATACCAAAGCTAGTATCTTTTTTTTCAACGATGTTGCTCTTTTCTATCGGTTTTGAAAAACTTGGCCAACCACACCCTGAATCAAATTTATCTAACGAGGTAAATAATGGCTCGCCCGATACGATATCAACATAGAGCCCCTCTCGCTCATTAGCATAAAATTGGTTATCAAAGGGTGGTTCTGTACCATTTCGTTGCGTAATATGATATTGCATAGGTGTTAATACTGATAGTGCTTTTTCTTTCATTGTATTATCCATAAGTCACCTTTTGTTATTTCATGTTGTTTGTTTTATTTATGCTGATCAATCACATTTTAACATTGACTGTAATACTTTATCTTTAATCCAAAAATAATGAAATAAAGCACTAGCTATATGTACAATAAGTAAAGCTATCAATAAATAGGCACTGACTTGATGGGCTTGATGAAATAACTGATAAGCTTTATTTGGCATATCAATAGCAGGAATCAAGATAACACCAAAAAAATTCAGTGGACGGCTACTCATTAAATAACCAGAAAGTGGCACAATAATCAGTAAAAGGTAAATAAAGCCTTGCCCCGATTTTGACAAAATACGTTGTCGTTTTTGTGCTTTGGGTAACACATCTGGCACTCCGTCTTGTTTAATGACGATAAAGCGCCAAAGTGTTATGACAAAAATCAGCACGCCAAAGGATTTATGGAATAAATAAATGTTAAACATGCCACCTAAATAGGCTGATAAAGTTAACTTGAACAGAATCAATAGATATGTAAACACAATCAATATTAATGTTAACCAATGTATCCATTTTTGTTTACTACTGTATTGTGGGTAGTTCTGCATAATTGAGTCATCCTTCTATTTGTTTTTTGACCAATGTTCAGATAAAAAGTGGGCTCGTCCTGATAATTGGTAATATTGATGATAATGCTGTGGCTGTTTAAGGTAATAATTTTGGTGATAATCTTCAGCCAAATAAAAAGTAGAGGCCGGCTCAATAGCTACCTGAATTGGCTTATCAAAGTGGCCGCTATCTTGTAAAGCTTGTTTAGATGACAATGCCAATTTGTGTTGAAATTGGTTATGGTAAAAAATCGCAGGGCGATAAGATTTCCCCCTATCAGCAAATTGTCCTTCTGAATCAGTTGGATCAATTTGATGCCAAAAGATATCAAGGAGCTTTTTATAACTAATTATTTTAGGATCAAATGTGATTTGTATCGCTTCGGTATGCCCCGTATTACCTGCACAAACTTGCTGATAAGTCGGATTGGCAACATGCCCCCCCGTATATCCCGATGCTACATTAATCACCCCCTCATACTGATCAAACGGTTTTACCATACACCAAAAACAACCACCTGCAAATGTTGCTTGTTTATATTGCTGCATAATAACCTCCTGAGTTGATGATTTTATAATGTTTAAAAATCGCTCCGTATGTTGCTTAACACAGGCTTTATGGTACACATTAGAATGTTATGCTGTTAGCAGTATATTACTTGAAAATAAATAAAAAAACACCATGTTGTTTAACAATTATTTTCGTTATAGAGGAAATTGGTTATGGCAAGTGGATGGGCGTCTGACGATGCTGTTAATCAACAAATCGATAATACAATTGCCGATGCTATTACAAATGCAAGACGACAACTCCATCACGGCATAGCAAGCGCACATTTTTGTGTTGAATGTGGCGATCTTATTGCCGAAGCACGAAGACAAGCCTTACCGGGTGTACAATACTGTTTAAGTTGTCAGCAAGAAATCGATAAGCAAATGGCCAAAGCATTTAGCTTATATAATCGTCGCGGTAGTAAAGATAGCCAACTTCGGTAATAGCTGGTTGTATCTAAAAATTGGATGGTCACTAACCACCCAATTTAAGAGTATTACGTTTAAGGTAAAAAATAATAACTATTTTTTACCTTCGGCAACCGAATCATAAGGGTAAATAATTAATTTATTATCAAACCATTCAGCACAAAAAATATCTTCTATTTTTTCATAACCTTGTTTGCTGATCTCTCGTTTAACCCAATCTTCATCTTTCTCAAGTTGCTCAAGATTATCATGGCTAATGCCACCATTTTCGATAATAAGCAAGGCGATATCTTTGTCACCTTTTTTAATAACTGTTAAAGAACCATTTAGTTCATACCATACTTCTTTTAATTCACCAAATGAAGCAATACCTTGAACATTAACTAACGTTTCAAAATCCCTTACTGGTAAGTTTGCTTTAATAAAATTATCCGTTATTAAACGGCCTTTTTTAACCAATTGAATTGGTTTACCATCAATTGTGTCACGTAAACGAGAGTTTTTAGATTTGATAAATCGAATTAAAATAAGCAACCCCGCCCAAATTGCAACTAACCCAGATGCTTGCCAAGGTGATACCGTCGGGCTAAGTAATGCCCCCCCAACTAACGCACCAATGACCATGCTACCAACCTGATCAAGCTGTGACATTGGTGCAATTTGACTTTTTCCTGATAATTTCACATAAATAAGTAAAATAAATAAAGCTAATAAAAATTTTGGTGTCATTTCTAATAAATACATTTTTTCCTCCAAACCAAACATCATATGTTGAACGACAAGCGCAAATACAAATTTCAATAATACTTTTGATTTGCAACGGGTAACAATTTATCTAAAAATCGGTATAACTTTTGTTTTAATTAAGCTTTAACTAAATATTAATGAAATAGAGTTTTGTGTTTACTATTATTTTTAGTATTGCTCAAATATCAATGGTAAGACGAGTTAGAAAAGTTAATATCATTATTCTACTCCAAATTTTTGCCAAGAAAATGGTACTTAACAAATTAATTGTAAAATTCTTTGCTCCTAAAAGCAGAAAAAATTGGCCTATAAATAAAATAGATAATATTTTAAGAATATATTTTTGATAAAAAGTTTGTTAGCGAGTTTGGAATTTTTGGCTCTTGTGTGATGTAGAACAATAAAAAGAGCCAAAACTTATCGACTTGAAGCTTTCTTTGAGAAAGCTTCGCTCATTGATAAATAGTCCACAATTAGAATATAAGTTCTACATGGACTAAGAATTAAAAATTAACAATTAATAACTAAAAATTAAGGTGTAACACAAACCCCATAGTCCCTAAAATTCTTTCCGTAGCTGTGCACAGCACCACTATATGAGTATACATTGAACAGTTGGATATCTGTAGCATCACTCGTCAAATAACCAGCATTAACGTTAGCGAAATTGCTACCAGGATAACTGGCCATAGCGCCCCACTCAGTGAATAACCCCGCACCTATTTGACGCTGATAATGATTACCCTCTGAGGAAGGTGTAGCTCCAACAGATCCTTGGCACTGGCGGGTGACATTTGGACCAGAACAGACTGCATTAGTTAGGTCTTTTACCTGTGGAAGACGATAGCCCAAACCCTTGCACCAACTTGCTTGCCCTGAAGGAATGTCGGTTATAGAACCTCGATTCACAAACCACTTTTGTAACTTAAATCCATATTTTAATACAGCATTACCACTATTATCTCTTCCTACTAACTCAAACGTTTGCGGTAAATTTGGTACGGTAATACCGTCAGGGCTAACATCATTCCATCGATCTTTAGCTTCGGGACCGGTTAGAGTAATGCGCACACTAGTACTTGTTGCATTTGTTATAGTGGCCGTTATCTCTCCGGCCGTGACAGGTGACCATGTTAATTGACTTGCATCAGTGCCTGCTATATCTAAATCAAAATATAATCCATTAGCTCCCGTGGTCGGAAAATGATTATCGTATGATGCAGAACCGGTTGACTGTAGGATAAATCCTTTATCTGCACTCCATATAGTATCGGGCCCAGCAAAATCTACTCTCCAATTATTGTCAAATTTACTGCCATATCGTAGGCTTGGTCTTACAAAGCAGATGGTTGGCGATACCTTCGGATTGATGTAATAAACTTCCTTACCTCCTGTGAAAGTACTAGTGTCTGGTATACCGTAACGAGTGCTTAAACTTCCCCCTAAGCTACTTAATTCTACTTTATAAGGTGCATTACAAATACTTAACACATCGTTACGCTTTACTGTTTTGTTATCTTTATCTGTGATGGTCAGTGTTACATTTCCTGATGCAGTTATATCACCGACTTCCAATCCATCGCCATCATCATCTCCCCAATAATTATTACTCGTCACTAAATCATTTAAATTGATTGAGTTGGTTGAGGTGGGTATTATCATTCCAACATTAGCGAAAGTATCGTTTTCATCCGGTAGTTCTATCGGGTTTGAAGGTGATGACTCATTAGTTGTTGGCGTGATAGTGGCGCCATCGGATAATATGATACTGAATAGGCCATCAGTTGTAGTTACTTTAGTTTTACCCCCATCAAACGTTAAATACGGTTCAGTACCTTGAATAACATTCATGGTACTGGCTGATAATGCTTGTGACCCCAATGAATATGGTAATAGCAACAGCGGCATTAACCCTAACGGAAATTTTGATGATAATTTGAAAGGCAATCTTGAAGATATAAACGGAACTGGTGTAAAAATTTTTTTAATGTGATACTGCATTATATTTAACCTAATAATTAATTTATATTTATATTTATATTTACTAACTTATTTGATAAGTTGATTTTTAAAACCCGCGGAAGTGTAACTTTTTATAAACATTTTAGCTACTCTTTAGCTAAAAATATTTTGAATATAAGTAAAATTAATTTCAAGAAAACAGCGAGTTATTTATACTCGATGATTAAAATAATCGGCTAAAAACTCATAAAATGTTTCCCAAAAATGGCTTTGTGGGCGGATTGTATTACAAAAGCAGATAAATCACATAACATTTTGTTTTTTCGTGTTTTTAATAGTTAAATGTTGACTGATTATGCTATACATCCATTAAAGTTCGTATCACACTTTGAGCTTTCCTATTTGTTTGTGCGAGCAAGCCGGTTTTGTAAATTTTTGCTCAATACGATTGAGCAGTAATTTTTAATAACAATGACTGATAAAATAAAATAGCCATGATCAATAATAACGTTGGTAACTACGATTTTGAGCAACACAAATTATTAATAAAAATAGCTCAACTCTATTATGAAGAAAATAAAACTCAATCTGAAATAGCTAAAATCGTCAATATACATAGATCAAGCATTAGTCGAATGCTAAAAGTTATACGTGAATTAGGCATTGTTTCTATCTCAATTAATTATGATTTACTGCCCAATATTGCATTAGAAGAAAAGATTCTTAATAAATTTAATTTAAAACAAGTTATTGTTGTACCTGTTAATCAAAATATCGATAATGACAGCAAAAATCAAATTGTCTGCAATGTCGCTGCAAATGTATTAATTAAGAATATTCATGATGACGATATCATTGGTATTTCATGGGGGCGCACAATTAATTATATTGTTAGTAGTTTAAAAAATGATAATGCTCAGTTTAATAATACAATTATCGTACCGATGATTGGTGGGCCATCAGGAAAAATTGAAACAAAATATCATGTCAATAATATTGCATATAAACTTTCCAATAAATTAAACAGTCAAGCTATACTTATTGATTACCCCGCTATTGTTGATACCGAACAATTGAAATTAGAAATTGAAAAAACTCAACATATGAAAGAATTAAAGGATTGGTGGAGTAAGATTACCGTAGCGCTTTTTAGCATCGGTTGCCCTGCTATCTCCAAAAGTTCTATTTGGTACGGTTTTTATGGAGAATTATTTCAAGCAATTGCTAATAAAAAAATTGTAGGTGATATTCTATCTCGCTTTTTCGATAATAAAGGAACAGAATTAAAAACACCTTTTTGTAATCAAATTATTGGAGTAACTTTAGATAACCTAAAAAAAATTCCACTAAAAATATGTGCAAGTGGTGACTTCGAAAAAATAAATAGTTTAAAAGCCGCATTAAATGCAAATTATATCGACATATTAGTAATCAGTGATGAAATTGCCACTCAATTAATCGACTAAGTTTTAAACAAAATAAATACCTTACCTTTATTGAAAGCATATACAGAAATTCTTTGCGTTGTTTACAGTAATTTAAGAAAATACTGTAATGTGCGCAAATTATACTAGAATTTCTACAGATATCCTGAATTTTATTAAATTGAATCATTTTATAAAAAAGCAGCTATATTAAAGCTGCCTTAGAATAACAATTTAAACTAATGTATTGTTTTATTAGAAATTAACTTCGGTACCAACAAAATAACGTCTACCTTCCAAGGTTTTACCAAAATCATCGTTAGTTACATTTTTATCAAATAGATTATAAACACCAGCATAAATCTTAGCTTGTTTATGTACTTGATAAGACGCACCGATGTCCCAAAAAGTATAGCCCGGATATTCAACTTTTGTACCATTACGGTTATTAGACGATTCCATGCCATAATAGGCCATTTTTGTCCATAAATCCCATTGTTGGGTGACATACCAATCTAATTGAGTATTGAATTTTTGTTTAGGGGTTCGATTTAAAGATCGTCCTTTAAACTGGCCACTTTTTTGTTCTGTTTTTGTCCAAGAATAGTTAGATGTTAATAGGAAATCAGTAAATAAAGGCGTTTTAAATGAAAATTCAAGGCCTTTAAGATCGGCTTTACCAACATTTTCACGGCCCTGTATAAAGTCGAACTTCTTGCTATAACCATTTAATAAACACTTAGTTCCTTTTTTACGATTACAAATATAATAGGATTGAATTTTGTCTTTATATTTTGTGTAAAATGCAGTTACAGAGGCATCAATACCATAATCATTAGTATAACCTATACCAATTTCTAAATTATTTGTTTTTTCTGGTTTTAAATCTGGATTTCCAATGATTACACCATCAGAATATCCACCACCAGTGACTTGCCCCCAGTCAGTTACTACATAACGTAATTGTGGAGTCGCATAACCCGTTGAATAACCGCCTTTTAACGTAAAGTTATCATCAATATTCCACACACTGTAAATCCTTGGATTCCAGTTGCTACCATAATTTTCATCTTTGTTATAACGTAATCCTAATGTTAAACTCCAATTTTCTAAAATACGTAACTCATCTTCTCCAAATAACGCATAATTCCAACGATCAATTTTAGATAATGTCGTTTTTAGTTGATTTCCTTTGTCATGCAACTCTTGATAATTGTATTTTCCGCCTAAAGTCAACATGTTAATACTAAAAGGAATAGTAACACGTGTATCTATATCCGTATTTCTAATTTTCATGTTCCTTTTTGGATTATTATTTCCTTCGTAAGAGGCAAATGAAGTTGTAGAAACATCACCAAACAAACCATTATGTGTTAGTGCAAACGTATTTCGTCTATTATCTCTATTAAAATCACTTCTAGATTTATCTCTCGTTTTGCCTGCAGTTGCGTTACTATTTTGTAAAGCTCGTCCAAAATCGAGATCAAATTTTTGTGTATCTGTGGCATTTAAAGATAATTTACCATTTAAACTACGTAATTTTTGCCCTGCATGGCCACTAAGGAACTTATCTTCATGACGATTTGAATACTGCCCATAAAGTTGTATACCTAAAACATCATCAATAATCGGTCCCATGGTCGAAAAACTGCCAGTATATGTATCTTTTTCTTTTGAACGATAAGGAATAACCGATTCTAAACGTATACCACTTTGCCACTTATTTGACACTTTTTTGGTAATAATATTAACAACCCCTCCCATCGCATCAGAACCATATAATGACGACATAGGACCTCGTACCACTTCAATACGCTCAATAGCGGTTAATGGCGGCAACCAACCCTGCTCAAATCCTGAATTATCGCTATTTGGTCTTGTTTCACGGGTGCTAATTTTTTTACCATCAACTAATATTAAGGTATATTTAGCATCCATCCCACGAATACTAATATCAGTAGAATCGCCACCACCGGTGATATTTACACCAGGGATATCCTTTAACGCATCTGTGACATCACGATAAGGTTTTTTTTCAATTTCTTCCGGTGTAATTACCGAAATGGTAGCCGGCGCTTCTTTGACTTGTTGAGAAAACCCCGATGCAGTAACAACCATAGTGTCAGTATCTGAATTGCTAGCTGCTATAGCAGCACTTGATAATGACAACAAAATGCCCGTATTGATGACATGCTTTGTCAATTTAAACTTCTTTTTTGTTTTCATTTATTATAACCCCATTATTTATAATGATATTTATCGTTTTAAATGCTATAGCACATTACACTATATGAGAATGATTATCAATATCTTTAAAAATTATTTAGTGCTGGACTTTTTTATTTTTTCAAATAATAATGATTATCATTTGTAAATAACATGAGAGAATCAATATGAACAATAAGAAAAAGTTACTTTTGAGTAGTATTGCCGTCATTGTGCTAGGCTTAACCGGATGCCAATCATCAACCATGAATATAACTGCAGATGATCAAACCGTAGTTGTTCCTAAAGCACCTAAAAAAGTAGTGGTAATGAATTATGGTGCATTAGATACGTTAGATGCATTAGGTAAGGGTTCGATCGTTACAGCTATTCCACGATCTGTAACACCATCTTACTTACAACAATTTAATAAGGCCTCAATTGTCGATACTGGCAATATGAAAGAGCCTGATACTAATGCAATTAAACAAACTAAACCCGATCTGATTATTATTGATGGTCGCCAAGCAAGTAAAACCGAAGATTTATCAAAAATTGCTCCTGTTATTAATTTAAGTGTTGATGCTAAAAATTACGTTGCATCAACCAAAAATCATATTCAAGCACTAGCAAAAATTACAGGAACAGAAAGCAAAGCAGATAATATCATCCAAGCATTAGATAAAAAAATTCAAAGTGCACAAACCTTGGCTCAAGCCAGTGCTAAAAAGGCTATTGTTGCTATTCATAATGATGGAAAGATGATCCTTATCAATTCAAGCTCAAGTGCTGCATTGATTCACGATGTACTAGACGTTAAACGAGCGGTACCAGTCACCGTTATGCCTGCAAATAACTTAATAGGTAAACCAAAACCAATTTTTGTTGATGATAATTACATTAAATCGGTAAAACCTGATATTATTTTTGTTGTTGATCGTAGCAAAGCAATCGGCAATCAAGGTATGGCTGAGCACTTTTTTTCACAAAAAGTATTAAACAAAAGCAAAACACAGGTTGTTTATTTAACCCCTGATCTTTGGTATCTATCAGGTGGTGGTGCTGAAAGCATAAATCGTCAAATAGACGAAGTCACTAATGCATTAAAATAGGATCAGCTTAGTTAATAAGTTTATCTTCCTATTCTTTTTGAAAGGCCTTTATTGCAAATAAAGGCTTTATTTTATGTTGTTCGACAGTATTCAACCAATAACTCTTTTTATCGAAATTAATTAATTATTTTTCAAGTCATCCCTAACATCTAATAGCTAAGTTAAAACATTATTAATATAAATTTCAAATTAGAAAATCAGTGTATCAACTATAATGAAATGTGATAAAATGGCGACTTCATTTTGATTTGTAAATAACAATTAATAAATGTAGTTTATTAAATTCTCAAACAATACCTCATTAAATATAAAACACTATTATAAATACTATGAATATGTCACCCCCTACAATTGGATTTGTGAGCCTTGGCTGTCCTAAAAACTTAGTTGATTCTGAACGAATTTTAACCGAACTGCGCACACAGGGATATCAAGTGGTATCTAGCTATGACAATGCCGATTTGGTTATTGTTAATACTTGTGGATTTATTGACAGTGCCGTGCAAGAATCGCTCGAAGCGATTGGTGAAGCATTGAATGAAAACGGTAAAGTCATTGTCACTGGTTGTCTTGGCGCCAAAGAAGATCAAATTAGAACTGTTCACCCAAAAGTTCTTGAAATATCAGGCCCACATAGCTATGAAGCAGTTTTAAGCCATGTGAATAAATATGCCCCTAAACCCGAGTATAATCCTTTTACTAGTTTAGTTCCAAGTCAAGGGGTTAAATTAACACCAAAACATTATGCTTATCTTAAAATTTCGGAAGGCTGTAATCATCGCTGTACCTTTTGTATTATCCCTTCTTTGCGTGGTGATATGGTTAGCCGACCAATCGGCAATGTTTTAGATGAAGCAAAACGACTAGCCGACAGTGGCGTTAAAGAATTATTGGTTATTGCTCAAGATACTTCGGCTTATGGTGTCGATATCAAAAACCGTACTAATTTTTGGAATGGGACACCATTAAAAACCGATATCCAAACCCTTTGCGAACAATTAGCTAACTTAGGTATTTGGGTCAGATTGCATTATATGTACCCTTACCCTAGTGTTGATAATCTTATTCCATTAATGGCGGATGGTAAAATTTTGCCTTATTTAGATGTGCCATTACAACACGCAAGTCCAACAATTTTAAAATCAATGAAACGACCTGGAACCATTGAAAGAACCTTAGAACGTATCCATAAATGGCGAGAAATCTGTCCTGATATCACGTTACGTTCAACTTTTATTGTTGGTTACCCTGGTGAAACAGAACAAGATTTTGAATTACTGCTCGACTTTTTATCGCAGGCGCAATTAGATCGCGTTGGCTGCTTCCCATACAGTCCTATAGAAGGCGCTGATGCCAATAAACTTGCTGATCAAATTCCAGAAGTAATCAAACAAGAACGTTTTGATCGTTTTATGCAATTACAGCAAAAAATCTCAACGCAAAAATTACAAGCTAAAATAGGCAAAACTTTAGCTGTTATTATTGACGAAGTTGATGAAGAAGGCGCAATTGGTCGTAGTATGGCTGATGCGCCTGAAATTGATGGCGTTGTTTATCTAAACGAAGAAAACCAAGTCAATGTTGGTGATATTGTTCAGGTTAACATTGAGCATTCCGATGAGTACGATCTATGGGGAACGGTTAAACGTTAATTAACACCATGAAACAACATTATAAACACGAAGTAAAAAATCTGGTTAAATTGGCAGTTCCGGTGCTAATTGCGCAAGTATCGCAAACCGCAATCACTTTTGTCGATACCATTATGGCAGGAAATTATAGTAAAACCGCCCTGTCTGGAGTGGCTATTGCAGTTTCAATTTGGTTACCAACAATTTTATTTGGTCAAGGTTTACTCACTGTTTTAACGCCAATTATTTCAAACCTAAATGGTGCAGCTAAACGAAACCAAGTTGCTGATCATACCCGCCAAGGCGTGGTGATTGCACTATTCTTATCTGTCATTATGATGTTAATTTTGTATCATTCTGACAAAATAATCGGTTTAAGAAGCTCAGCAGATCACCCAATTGATCCTGAAATGTTTGAGGTGGCTGTGTCATTTTTACGGGCGATTATGTGGGGAGTACCTGCATTTTTATTATTTTTAGTTTATCGTAACCAATGCGAGGGATTATCTAATACTAAACCTGCGATGGTCATTATATTTACAGCCCTGCTTGCCAATATTCCGATCAACTACATATTAATTTATGGAAAATTAGGCCTTCCTGCTTTTGGTGGTGTGGGTTGCGGTATTACTGCATCAATTATATTTTGGTTGATGTTTATTTTAATTCGCATATACACATTAACGTCCCCAAGCCAACGCGATATTCGACAAACACCAATCACCAAGTTGATTGATTTTGTAATAATCAAAAAAGTCATCCTGCTTGGCACGCCACTTGCGCTAGCTTATTTTTTTGAAATGAGTTTATTTGCGGTGATCGCTTTATTAATTGCACCACTAGGACCAATAACCGTTGCTGCTCACCAAATTATTTTTACTATCAGCAGTTTAACATTTGCTATCCCATTATCGCTAGGAGTAGCAACCAGTATTCGTGTTGGCTATTTACTAGGCAAAAGAAAACCGGTTTTAGCCAAACAAACTGCTTACATTAGTTTAGCCATATCCTTAGCTATCGCCATTATAGTTGCACTAATTTTAGTTATTTTTAGTTCACCAATCATCACCATATTTACACAAGAAAATGCTGTAATTGCGATTTGTATGCAACTTATTATTTTACTCGCTATTTATCAAGCGTCTGACTATTTACAAGTAGTAGCTAGTAATGTGCTTCGAGGTTATAAAGACACTAAAAGCATCTTTTTTATTACTTTACTTTCTTATTGGGTAGTCGGATTGCCTGTTGGCTATGTTCTAGGATTAACCGACCTGATCATTCAACCAATTGGCGCAGCCGGTTTTTGGATCGGAATTATTTCAGGGCTTGCCGTGGCAGCGTTTCTATTAATAGCTAGGATGATTTATATACAAAAACAACCCGTTGAAGTTATTTTAGTACACGCATCAAGATAAAGTTATTTATTAAAGACATTCAATAAAATAAAAAAGATTAACCTCATTTTATTAATAACAACTTATTGATTATTCAATAAATAAACATAAATAGGTTAATCTTTCAATAATTATGGACAAGCAGCCATCCCATCGAAGTTCTAACATTAGTCCATGGTGGTAAACCCTAGACATAGGAAACTTCATCACTTTTTCCTCGTCGATACTAATACTCACAATTAAAATATTGGATATTTTTTATCAAAACCTATTGTCAAATATTTGAATAAATTTATAATTCTTGAAACCAAAAATTGATATAATAAATATAGTTACTATGATAAAAAAAGAAAATATACTTTCACATGGAGTGTGTCTTTGTCTTTCTATTTTGCTTGTTTACTTATTAGGTTACGAGCAAAGATTTGATCGCATATTTCTAACTTACTTTTCTCTTACTTTTTTAGCTCGACTTACTTTTTTTCGAATCTTTTTCTGCATTTGGTTTGTAATAGCTGCTATCTATTTTCCTATTGGATTTTATTATGGTCCACCTAATGTTGCCGTAATTAGTGCTATTGCTGAAACAGATTTTGAAGAAATAACGGAATTCTGTTCACAACTATCAGTTTATTTTTATTTTGCTCCTCTAATCTTAGCATTAATTTTTATTATATTATTTAAAAGATTTTCATTTCCAAAAACTAACAATTTCTATTTACTTATTTTTGTATTAGGGCTATGTTTTTATAGACCAATTAAAGCTGTAATAAAACATAATCCAAATTCTTTCAATACAATATCAACTACTTTATTGAATAATTTAAAGTATCCTATTTTTGAGTTTTCTCTCTCATTTTACGATAGTGCAAAACTTTATTTTCAAGAAAAACAAGAACAATTAAAACAAATTGAGCAAACAAATACTATCCCAATTTTATCTATTAATCCTCAAAAAAAGAACTATATTATTATTATTGGCGAAAGTGTTCGTAAAGACTATATGAGCGCTTATGGTTTTAAACTTGACAATACTCCCTTTGCTCGCACCCAAGCCAGCATTATTTGGGATGGATTAATAACACCTGCACCAAATACCCAATCATCAATTCCACATTTAATTAGTCAATCAATCTTTTTAGACGACAAAAAAGTCAATGCACAACTAAATAATAATATTGTTAGCATTGCTAATGAGGCAGGATTTGAAACTTATTGGCTTTCAAATCAAGGTAAATTAGGCACAATTGAAATTACGGTACCTCGTATTGCCTCTTATGCACAACATTCATTTTACACTAAAAAAGGTGAATATAATGGTAAATCATCGAGAGGAAAACATGATACTTTATTATTACCTGAATTAGATAATATTTTATCGACAGAAAATAGCAAACCAAAACTTATTGTTATGCACCTAATTGGTTCACACTCTAACTTTTGTAAGCGATTAGAATTTAATGTGCAGTTTGATCTGAATAATAAAAATATATCATGTTATGTTAGTAGTATTAAAGAAACAGATGATCTTATTGCACAAACTATCAGTATACTAAAAAAATATAATCAAGATTATTCAGTTGTTTACTTTGCAGATCATGGGCTTGCGCATGCAGATCAACATAATGACTTAAGACACAATTCAGAATATCAAGATAGTTATCGTGTCCCATTTATCTTTTTTGATTCAGATAAAACACCCCAGCAAAAAATTAATAAACAAGTATCGGGATTCCAATTAGTTTATCTATTGAGTAATTGGATGGGTATAAAATTAGACGTAAACCATAATTATATGGAAAACGAACTTTCTCAAATACCAGAACAACAAAATATCAAAGTTAAAGGCTGGGATAACAATAAATTATATCAATTTGATAAACTAAAGAAAGATCCTAATCCCTATTAGGTTTATAATCATAGACAGATATAAAATGCCATCATTAGATCAGATGGCATTTGATTGATAATTATTCTATTATTATTTTAATAAACTATTTGCCTGAGCTATTACATTTTCAACAGTAAACCCAAATGTTTTAAATAGCTGATCTGCTGGGCCTGATTCACCAAAACTAGTCATGCCAACGATTTTGCCGTTAAGACCCACATATTTATACCAGTAATCGCTAATACCAGCTTCAATAGCTAGGCGAGCTGTGACTGATGATGGTAATACTGACTCTTTATAAGCCTGATCTTGTTTGTCAAACGCATCGGTTGATGGCATTGACACTACGCGTACTTTTTTGCCGGCTTGAGTTAATTGTTGATACGCTTCAACAGCAAGCTCAACTTCCGAACCTGTAGCGATGATAATCAATTCAGGTGTACCTGTGCAATCATTTAAGATATAACCACCACGATATACATCAGCTAATTGATGAGCTGTGCGATCTTGTTGTTTAAGGTTTTGTCTTGAAAAGATCAATGCCGTTGGGCCATCTTTACGTTCAATCGCATATTGCCAAGCAATGGCTGATTCAACTTGATCGCAAGGACGCCAAGTACTGACATTTGGAGTCATCCGTAAGCTTGCCATTTGCTCGACGGGTTGATGCGTTGGTCCGTCTTCACCCAAACCGATTGAATCATGAGTATAGACAAATAAAGAACGGATTTTCATTAACGCAGCCATACGAATAGCATTGCGTGCGTACTCCATAAACATTAAGAATGTTGCACCATAAGGAATAAATCCGCCATGTAAGGCAATACCGTTCATGATTGCTGACATACCAAACTCACGCACACCATAATGGATATAGTTACCATTAGCATTAGCTAAAATTTCTTTAGAGCCTGACCACATGGTTAAGTTACTTGGTGCTAAATCTGCTGAACCACCTAAAAACTCAGGTAATGCAGGAGCAAAGACTTCAATAGCATTTTGTGATGCTTTACGAGTAGCTATTGTTGCAGGGTTTGCTTGTAGTTTATTAACCACATCGTTAGCAATTTGTGACCAGTCTGCAGGCAGATCACCATTAACGCGACGTTTAAATTCTTTAGCCAAATCAGGGTAAGCCTTAGCATAAGCGTCAAAACGAGCATTCCATTCATCTTCGCACTGTTTACCTTTTGCTTTGGCATCCCAAGCATCATAATAATCTTTAGGAATATCAAACGCAGGGTGATTCCAACCTAGTGCTTTACGGGTAGCTTCGATTTCAGCATCACCTAATGGTGCGCCGTGGCTTTCATGGCTACCTGCTTTATTTGGTGAACCAAAGCCAATTACAGTTTTACACATTAGTAATGACGGTTTATCACTTACTGCTTGTGCTTGTTCAATCGCTTCTTTTAAGGCTTTAGCGTCATGCCCATCAATACCACGAATAACATGCCAACCATAAGATTCAAAACGTTTTGCGGTATCATCAGTAAACCAACCTTCTACCTCACCGTCGATTGAAATTCCATTATCGTCATAAAATGCAATGAGTTTACCTAACTTTAAGGTACCCGCTAAAGAACACACTTCGTGCGATATTCCCTCCATCATACAACCATCCCCCATAAACACATAAGTATGGTGATCAACAATGGTATGACTTGGTTTATTAAATTGTTCCGCTAACGTTCTTTCTGCAATTGCCATACCAACAGCATTGGCAATACCTTGGCCTAACGGACCCGTTGTAGTTTCAACACCAGGTACATGACCATATTCAGGATGACCTGCGGTTTTTGAATGCAACTGACGAAAGTTTTTTAAATCATCGATAGTTACGTTATAACCAGTTAAATGTAACAAGCTATAAATCAACATAGAAGCATGACCATTTGATAAAACAAAACGGTCACGATCAGCCCATTTAGGATTGGTTGGATTGTGTTTTAAAAAGCCACGCCAAAGCACTTCGGCCATATCCGCCATACCCATTGGCGCACCTGGATGGCCTGATTTTGCTTTTTGCACGCCATCCATGCTTAATGCCCTTATCGCATTCGCCAGTTCGCGGTGAGATAGTGTGGTTGCATTCATGTCATCATCTCCAAAAATTTTGAGTTTAAATTTGTTAATACCTGCAAGGTTAACTTCACTTGCAAAATCGTTATTTAAATTAACGAAAGGAAAATAGTATAAAAATGGGGAACATACTCCCCCAATTGTTTTATATGATTATAACAATGCGCTAATCATGTCTTCTAATTTGCCTTGGTCAACGGCAAAAGCTCGAATACCTTCAGCGAGTTTTTCAACAGCCATAGCGTCACTATTATGTTGCCATCTAAATTCGGCTTCAGTCATAGGGGTAGGACGAGCCACCACAGATTGATTTGGGTTGAGTTTTTGTACAACAGGCGCATTTGATTGTTGCATTTCGGCCAGTAAGTTAGGCGAAATTGTCAATCTATCACACCCTGCTAATGCCAAAATTTGATCGACTTTACGGAAGCTAGCTCCCATCACAATGGTTTTATAGCCGTGTTGTTTGTAATAGTTAAAGATATTACGAACTGAAACAACACCAGGATCTTCATCAGCGACATAAGGATCAATTGGTTTTTTAGCTTGATACCAATCATAAATGCGACCAACAAAAGGAGAAATTAAAAAGGCATTCACTTCAGCACATGCACGAGCCTGAGCGAACGAAAACAATAACGTTAAATTACAATTGATACCTTCTTGTTCAAGCACTTCTGCCGCTTTAATACCTTCCCACGTTGATGCGATCTTAATTAAAATTCGAGACTTATCAATGCCCTTTTCTTTATAAAGCGCAATGATTTTACGGGCTTTTTCAATGCAGCCTTGTTTATCAAAAGACATACGGGCATCAACTTCGGTCGAAATTCGCCCCGGAACACTTTTTAAAATCTCGGCGCCAATATTAACCGCAACCTGATCGCATGCATTAACTAATTGTTCTTCTTTGCTACCACCTAATTTTTTAGCGGTTTGCACGGCAGAATCAATTAAATAACGATATTGAGGGAGTTGTGCTGCTTTTAAAACAAGAGAAGGGTTAGTTGTTGCATCTTCAGGGGAAAACTGCTTAATCGAATCGATATCACCAGTATCAGCTACCACTACGGTTAGTTTTTTAAACTCGTCTAATTGACTCATACTATTTGTCCTCATACAGCATTTTATTACAATGGCAGTATAATAACATTTATTCAATAATAAAACGACTTTGTCATTCAGTAATGATCTAACCGTATAGTTAGTAATAAACAAATAGCTAAAAACATGAATAAGGTTAACTAGCATAAGGCTTTTTCGCAATAAAATCGCTCATTGAACGATTTATTACTACTTTTTTTATTGTGTAAATAAACTCAATTATGTGAACTGAATCACAAAACAAAATCGGTATTGATTGTCTATGAGAAACAGTAAAATAATTAGCACCAAATATATTCAATGTTACGGCTTAAGTCACAACTTGAACAAGAATGACACTGATTTGTTTGGCAAAATAGCGGTTGATTTTGCTCTACTAACTTTATTGTCCCCTTCTTAATCCAAAAAGCCAACATTTGAGTAACAGCACTTTCTGGTAAGTGGAAATGACGTGCAATATCTTGCAAAGATGCACGACCTTTTAACTGCACATAATCACGAATTGATGTTATTAACATGGCTATAATTAAAATCGCAGGCGTTACCTGCGTATTTTTCCTCTATATGATGTTTTACACATTAACCTAGCAAATTTACTGACAGCATGTTGCTTTTTTATTGTTAGATAAATTTGACACTACACCTTGATTAAAAGATAAATATCGCCCAAAAGCACGCATGGACAATAAAGCAACAACAATAAATGTACCGCATCCCAACAACCACCAAACTGCCACATGCGAATGCCCAAGCAATGTAAATTGATAATAAACCGTTGCCGTTAACCACGCTATACTAAAAGTCCAGATGGCTACAAACAAAGTCCATTTAAAACCAGCCTCACGGTACACGGCACCTAGTGCTGCAGCACAAGGCGTATAAAGTAAAATAAAAATCAAATAACTCATCGCAGATGAAGATGAGCCAAATGCATATTTCATTTGTGAAACGGTTGTCGAATCCACCGCAAAATCAGACTGTAGCGAATTAATATCTTGCGAAGCAGTTGAAAACCCTAATGGATCTAAAACCGTATCAGACAAACTAATCAAATTTTTAGGAATTGTGGCTAGTGCATCGTAAATATCTTGCGACAAACTCCATTGCTTAACTTGTTCACTATCATCATTCATCGAATAAAGCGAGTTCAAAGTTGCAATGACCGATTCTTTAGCAAAAATACCCGTGAAAATTCCCACTGTTGCTGGCCAATTATCGTGTTTAATTCCCATTGGTGCAAAAGCTGGTGTGATGGTTTGACTGACAACAGAAAGCATAGAATCTTGCGAACTTTCATGCTTAAACGAACCATAACTGCCCCACGAATTAAGCACACTTAACACTGCCACCATTAACACAATAGCCTTACCAGATCTAAAAATAAACGACTTTAAACGCTGCCAAGTCAAACTTAATAAACTACGCAATGTTGGAATACGATAAACAGGCATTTCCATAATAAATGGCGTAAGTGAACCTTTTAATAACGTAAATTTAAGAACAAACCCGGTAACCATTGCCACTGCAATACCCAATAAATATAAAGCAAACACCACGATAGCCGCATTTTTAGGGAAGAATATTGCCGCAAATAAGGCATACACAGGCAACCTTGCCCCACAAGACATAAAAGGGATCATACAAATTGACATAATACGATCGCGTGTACTTTCTAACGTTCGAGTGCCCATAATCGCTGGCACGCCACAGCCAAACCCGACTAACATGGGGACAAATGCCTTACCCGGTAAACCAACACAGCGCATGACACGATCAACCACCATTGCAGCACGCGCTAAGTACCCAGAGTCTTCTAAAAATGACAACCCAAAAAACATTGCACCAATAACGGGAATAAAAGTCGAAACTGTTTGAATGCCCCGACCAACACCATTGGCTAAAATTGCTGTAATCCAATTTGGAGCATTGATAGCATGAAGAAGTTCAGCCGTGCCATCAACAAAAATCGAGCCACAAAGCACATCAAAAAAATCAACAAACACAGACCCAACATTAATTGCCAACATAAACATGGCATACATAGCTAATAAAAAGAAGGGAACGCCCGTCAAACGTCCTAATGTTACATTATCCAACCAATCAGAAAACCGACTATTGAGCTCACGCGGTTTATCGATCACTTTTTTACAAATTGTATCAATGGTGTCATAACGAGCGCTAGCTAGTGCTACATCGACTTCGTTATCACACCATGTTGCTAGCGATAATCGACAATTTGCTAATATATCACGATCCGATTGTGGCAAATTACCACAAGAATGATCCAATAACACATCCATCAACTGCCAGCGATTAAACTGACGCACCACACTCTCTTTTGGCAGTTCTTCAATATAGCGATTAATCACCGCTTGCACTTCATCACCCAATAAATCTATCGACGGTTGTGCAATTTGTGGATGGTTTACCAATTTTTCAATATGTTGATAAAAGCTTGCCAATCCTATTTTTTTGCTAGATGATATCGCAACAACCGGACAACCAAGCAACGTTGATAACCTATCAACATTAACCTGTTCCCCCATGGCTTTAAGTGCATCGCACATATTCAAAACCACAATCATTGGCAGTTGTAAGTCAATTAGCTGGCAAGTTAAATATAAACTACGCTGTAAATTCGTCGCATCGATTATATTGATAATAATGCTATCACGTTCAGACAACACAAACTGACGAGCTATAAGCTCATCTTGCGACACGCAAAGTGGATCACGCTCGATCGAATAAGTACCAGGTAAATCAACAACCTCATATTGCTTATGTTGATATGAAAAAACGCCCGTTTTACGCTCAACCGTTACTCCCGACCAATTCCCCACGCGCTGCTTTGCACCAGTCAACAAATTAAACAGTGTTGTTTTACCACAGTTAGGATTACCAATTAACGCTACCTTCACGCATTCACCTCCATCACTTCAATAGCTTGAGCTTCTTTACGACGTAAACAAAGCGAAAAGCCTCGCATTTTAATTTCAATCGGATCACCAAGTGGTGCTATTCGCACAGCCAAAACCTTGCAGCCGGGTGTAATACCCATAGCCAGTAACTTTCGACGAAAAGGCAACGATTCAGGTAACAATCGAGTAATCACCGCCTCGTGCCCTAAAGGTAATTGATTAAGAGTAAAAGATGACATTATGCTTCCTAAAAATGACGATAATATTGATAAAAGCAATCGTATAAAATTAAATATGCTTATTTTAAAAAATATCAACGTCATTTTTAGTTTAAAAATGCGAATTATTCTCAATAACAATAAATAATAAGTAAAAAAATCGCAAAAATGATTAAACCTTAGATATGCTGTAGAAATTTCTCTCGTTGTTTACAATAATTTGAGAAACACTGTAATAAATATCCATAAAAAAACAAAACTAAAGCCCTATCACAGACAAGCGATAGAACGCTGATATCAAAAAGAAAAATAACTCTCACCAATTTGGCTAAACCTTTATGGTCAGTCACTAAATCATTTATAGCGTGCTAAAGAAAGCACGATTGAAGCTTTTTGTGCCTTTAACCAGTAAAAATGAACGTATAGAACGATCAGTTAGGGAATTAAACGTCTGGTTAAAGTCGAAAAATCATTGAAGATAACGATAACAAAACCGCTTTGAGAGAAATACGACAAGCTGATACCTAAGGTTTGCCTTTACTTAAAAATGAAACGATGCAGCAAACTAGAGAATATTCGCTTAAAAATATCCATTTGATTTTTATTGTTTTTATACATAAACGTAGTACACTCCTGAAACTTTTTAACAAAAACTATACTGTATTGATTTATTTAAATAAACTGTGTGATAACCGGTATATCAAGCAAAAATCACCTGCTCATAAACTAATGGAAAGCCGAAAACGTGATATGAACTTTGAATTGATATGCGGCATAAGCAGCCAATATTTAACGATTCCAAAGAGAGAAAACAAAAGCTTAAATGTTTGATTAATTTTTATCTTACGGTTAAACCGCATAAAACAATTTGAGGAAAAACGCCTTATGATTTTTAGCGAATTATTTTAATCATGAAGTGTAAACAACTCGGCGTTTTCCTACAGATAAGATATATTAATATTCATGTGTCGTATAAATTTTTTAAGGAAAAAATTTATTGTTTATGGATCTAATTTACAAGTTATCCATTCTACGAGCTTTTTTTCATCTGACCGTGAGCAATGAACTCAGTATCCTTTGATTTCAGGTTTCATCGATAACCTTATAAACCATTGTTCGTCTTTTGGAATATCTTTTTGTAATTTTACTTTTTTATAAACTACTTTCACATCAGAATTTAACTTTTTAATAATCCAGTTCTCTAACGTCATATTGTTGTTTTTTGCTTGTTTTATCCATCGAATGAAACTTTTTTTTCTGTAACAAAAATAAACAATATTGATTTTTGCTCCATTTTAACCTCTTTATAGAAAAACCTATTACAAGTTAACATGCTAATAGGCTTATGAGTAAAGACGAAAGACTAATTTTTTTCGTTGGTTTAGCTACTTTAATACACCATAAAGTGAAAATGAACATAGACAAACCGAGTAAAAAAAGTAACCACATAATAAGTACCTCTATTACTTATTTTTCAGTGGAATGGCAACACATTCTCAAACAAAAAAATTAAGGGGTAAGTGTTTTTTAAATTCAACGGGAGGCAAGCAGCCTAACAAAGAATGTAATCGTTTATGATTATACCAATAAGCATAAGCCGAAAAAGCGCATTGTAACTCAGCCGTTGAGTTAAAACGTTGATCTTTTACAAATTCCGTTTTAATTGTTTTAAATGTCGCTTCCGCTACCGCATTGTCATAAGGACATCCTTTCTTGCTTAATGAATGCGCGATATTAAATGTATTAAAACAATCCGCTAATAACCGATTATCAAACTCTTTACCTCGGTCAGCAACAATTTCACTACGTGATTTACCATGTTGATAAAGACTGAACATTTGCTGTTTAAAATCATCTGTGAATGTTCGTCTTTTGCGTTTAATCTTATTCATATTTGTTCCTTTTTTAGTTGTGATAAGTTTATCTTACCCCTTAAAAAAGTTGTATGAATTAGTGTAGCCGATCCAGTTGTTTGACTTATTCAATGACATAACTTGAAAGGATTTCACAAAACGGATCGGCATATTGACCGTTCTCAAAGTTAACAGCATCTAGGTATTTAACAGGCACTTCGTGACGGGCGACAACTGCGCCAAGTAAGCAGTAAGCCGTCGAAATCATCAATCAAGCTGATATCTTCTGATAACTCAACAAATGTTACATTGTATGAGCGAAAGTCTTTGTTAATGCAGTCACGAATGTGTTGTTCGTAGCCGTCACCGAACTTAATTACCTTTACTTTCGGTGATATTGAGATTGTAGAGCTGTTTTGAGGTTTCCAATGAGATGTTTTCGTAATTTTTTCCAGACATAAAAAAGCCCACAATTGAGAGCTTCAGGTTTAAATTTACTTATATTTTATTTTTATAAAACTTATATATCTTATATAATACTTATATCAAGATTAGTTAGAAAAACAAAATGAATAAAATTATTTATCAAATTAAAGCCTTAAAACAGTTACGGAAAATTCAAAGCAATGCTTTAATCCGTAATAAAATTAATGAACTGGCTTACATGCCGAATTGCATTAATGTAAAAACCTTAACTAATCATAAATATCAGTACAGATTACGGATGGTTAACTATCGAGTGTTTTTTTAATTTTGATGGTGTCATTCATATTGTTTTTATTGAAGAGGTGAAAAAACGCGATGAACGCAATTACTAATATACAGTTTATTAATAATGAACAAGGACAACCACAATTTGTGGTTATGCCTTACAATCAATACTTAGAGTTATCAAACACAAAAACAATCGATGTTGAAACTGGTGTACCAAGCGAAGTTGTTAACATGGTTTTTGATAATAACTATTCTCCTGCACAAGCATGGCGTGAGTATTTAAAATTATCCCAAGTTGAAGTTGCGAATAAAATAGGTATTAGCCAATCAGCTTATTCTCAATATGAAAAAAGCCAAAAGTTAAGAAAAGCAACACGGATTAAAATTGCCCAAGCACTACAAATCAAGCCTGAACTGTTAGATTTTTAATAAAAAAAACCGCCGAAGCGGGTTTCAGATTGAGGCTTTCTTTTAAATTCAGTAATGATCGATGTTCTTGCAATGTTAACTAGTTGAGATGTCGCCTTGGGTTACCGCACATCCAACAAGAGCAAGCTGTTGGTGTTATTACATGCCTTTTTAGCGATTTTCTAGAATCACCAGAATAAAAATCGTGCTTTCTATTATCTAGACATCGTTTTAACTTGTGTCGTCTATATGCTCGTGTTCTCATAAAATTACTCACATATGGATAGCAAAAAGCCCAACTATTTCAGTGGGCTTAAATTCTATGTGTTCAAAACCGCATCTTAGGTAGATTATCTGTTTAAATAAACAGTCAAGTATTTATTGCGTTCTTCAAGCTTTTCGTGTTGCTGTAATTTGAAGAGCCATCCCTAATGCATGAATAATTTTGAGCATAGTGTCAAATCTAGGTTTTTTAGCTGATAAAGTTTTATATAAACTTTCCCGCCCAATACCTGCTTCTTCTGCTATTTTTGCCATGCCTATTGAACGAGCCACATCATTAAGTGCGGCGATAAACTCTTCTGATGAAATATCATCATGTAAAAAATCCGAAAGATACATAGCTCTTTCTTCATCAGTATTAAGAAATTTTGCCGCATCAAATTGCGTCACTTTAATCGTTTTTAATCTCCTTCCAAAGTTTCACCGCTTTTTCTATATCTTTATTTTGTGTTGATTTATCACCACCACATAGCAAGAGATAGGTAATATCGCCATCCTTTGCGTAATATACTCGATACCCTGCACCAACAGTAATCCGCATTTCGTAAATTTCATCCCTTAAAAATTTATGATCACCAAAATTACCAAAAGCTGCTCTGCGAATCCTTGCCGTTATTGCTGTTTTTCCTTTTGGCTACGTCACGATTTAGTTTGTACGGTTTTTCTTTGGGTTTGGCTGATTCAATGGCTTTTATAGTTAGTATAATTACGGTATTTTTGCTCACGGTACTAAAATATACCGTTAGAGCGTTGTCAATCATTTAGAAATCGTGTTAAACCACTTCAAAACGCTGTTAAAATAAGGCTTGAATCGTAGAGTATCGTTTTAAATCTTATTCATGAATTCGACCCCAGCAGGAATCGAACCTGCAACTAGCCCTTAGGAGGGGCTTGTTATATCCATTTAACTATGAGGTCATAGAGGGGTGCTCATTTTAATAAATTTATAAAAATAATGCTATTTAAATAACGAAAAATTTTTTATTTTGATTAATCATGATACAATTAAATCATATTTAATTTTATCAGTTTTAAGCGAAGATATTATGAAAAAACGAATAGTTGGTATGATATTTTCTGTGATGGCCCTAACTAGTTGTGCCACTTATCAGACCGAAACTAACTCTTATAGTGATCCGTTATCTGGCTTTAACAAAACCATGTTTGATGTTAACTACTATGCGCTTGATCCTTATGTCTTTCGCCCTGCTGCAGTCGCTTGGAAAGATTATGTCCCTACTCCTGTTCGTAGTGGTGTGGTTAACTTTTCATCTAACCTTTCTGAACCCGCTTCGATGGTGAATAATTTATTACAAGGTGATGTTCATAAAGCAGGCACACATTTAGCACGGTTCTTTTTAAATACTGTTTTTGGTTTTGCTGGTTTAATGGATATTGCTAGTATGTCTGATCCTCAATTACAAAAGGGTGGTAAACGAAGTTTTGGCGATGTTTTAGGTCATTACGATGTACCTTATGGCCCTTATGTTGTACTACCGTTTTATGGATCTGCAACATTAAGAAACGAAGGTGGTCACGTAGTTGACACGCTTTACCCACCGCTTGTTTGGTTGGACTGGCAATGGGCATTAGTGCGTGGTGTGTTTGACGGTGTTGAAGCGCGTGCTGTTGCGATAGAATATGAAGATTTAATTAAAAATAGCGATGACCCTTACAACTTTATGCGCAATGCATACTTCCAACGTAATGACTTTGTCGCATCGGGCGGTAAAGTCGATGAAAGTAAGCAGCAACAACGTGAAGAAACCATTAATGATTTTATTAATGATATCGATTCACAATAACTTTTTAAATCAAATAAAAACCGCTAATAATTGGCGGTTTTTTTATTTGTGTTGATGCTATTTTATTCATCAAATAGAAAGCATATTACTTACTTGTGAATAGCGTTGATTATATTTTTTTTGATTTTTTTAGTTTTTTTACTTAAACACTATACACTCCTGAAACTTTTTGACAAAAATTGCGCTGTTTTGGTTTATTTAGATAAACTGTGTGATAACCATTATATCAATCAAAAATTTAAACACTTTATTAATTTTTATAATGCGCTTAAACCGCATAAAGCGATTTTAGGGAAAACACCTTATGCGTTTTTAGATGGCTATTTTAATTATGAGGTATAAACAATGCGACGTTTCCTTACATATAAGTCATTTTAATTAAAGGTTTTTTAATACTGGCCTCATTTCTGGCAGATAATGCCAAAATCGACTTGGCATCTGTTGCCGTTGTAATTTAGGATTGATACGTTCTTTGATAGTTAAAGCATTGCAATAGCGTTGCCACATGGTTTGAAATAATGCTTCTTCCTTCGTTAGATATTGCTGATTAACTTGGCTGTGAATAATCAAATCATCCTTATTAACAAGCGAAACAGGCTCAATAGTGTGTAAATTATAAAAATAACCATATTCACGCTTTTCGTCATATATCGCCCATTTTTGATCGGCAAAACGCGCTTTAAAAAATCTGAGGACTAATGGTAATACATTATAAATAGGAGCGATAACCGAAAAATACACTTTATCATTATTGTTATTGTTATTGTTATCATGATGCTCAAACTCACTGTTAAGTGGATGACTAATAGCATTAAAACGTACAAATTGCATCACTCGATGCCGTTCTCGACTTACCTTTTTTGCAATATCATGCACAGTTAACACATCGTGATCAGCAAAATCGGTTTCGATTGTTTGAGATGATTTAAAAACCTTACAAATATAACGAAAAACAACCAAATCGCTTTCGGGCAATTCTGATAGCCACACATACATTAAATGGCGAAGTGCAATTTTGCTGACCTTTTTAATTAATGCCACACGTACTCGCTCATATTTTAGCTCACTAAATACAACATGATGCCTGTCAGACACTAACAACGGCTCAATTTGCTGTGCCGTTAACAAACATTCTGGCATTTTTTTTAGTTTAAAAGCATCAAAAACTGCACAAAGCAGGCTTTCAAAGCTTTTATCGTAATAAAACGCTAACATACGCTACCACCCCATCGCCAATTGCTCAGGAGCATTATTTTGCTTATCTTCTAATAAAGAAGGTTCTTGTAAAGGCGGTTCTTGCAAAGTAAGCCGGATATAATCGGCTGATGAATCAAGCAATTTAAATTTTTTCATTTCATGACACACAACAAAAAACTTCGCTCGCTTTAAAACCACCCCAATACGCTTAAGTGCCTCAAAAGTGAGTTTACGGTGACGCCTTGCCATCACAATTAACTTTGCTGATTTAACCCCTATACCTGGCACACGCAAAATTTTTTGATAACTATCACGGTTAACATCAACAGGAAAATACTGTGGATTGCGAATTGCCCAAGCCAGCTTAGGATCAACTGTTAAATCAAGATCAGGATGCTGATCGTTCACAATTTCATCGACATTAAAATCATAAAAACGTAATAACCAATCCGCTTGGTATAAACGGTTTTCACGCATTCTGGGTACATCTTGAACAACTGGCAAACGTTTATCGTAGCCATTTACAGGAATAAATCCCGAATAATAAACTCGTTTCATACTTGGCCTTTTATAGAGCTTAGAAGTTAATTGCAAAATTTGCTTATCTGACTCATCTGTCGCACCTATAATCACTTGCGTGCTTTGCCCAGCAGGTACAAATTTTGGCGTGGATCGAAATTTTTTGCGATCTTCAATATTTTCTAGCAAATTTTGATGAATTTGGCGCATTGGTTGATAAATGCTTTGATGATCTTTATCGGGCGCTAATAATTTAAGATTTTCTTCGGTTGGGATTTCTAAATTAACACTCATCCTATCAACCAATAAACCTGCTTGATCAATAAGCTCATTACTTGCACCGGGGATCGCTTTCATATGAATATAACCATTGAAACCATGCTCATTACGCAAGATTTTTACCACTCTGATCATCTTTTCCATCGTATGATCAGGGCTTCTTACAATGCCTGAACTAATAAACAAACCTTCAATATAATTGCGGCGATAAAATTCGATGGTCAAATCGGCCAGCTCTCTTGGTGTAAAGCCTGCTCTTGGTATGTCGTTACTTTGTCGATTAATACAATAAGCGCAATCAAACATACAATAATTGGTCAGCATAATTTTAAGTAACGACACACACCTTCCATCAGCAGTAAATGTATGACAGATTCCTGATTTATGCGCATTACCAATACCTTTACCTTTGTTACTTCTTGACGCACCACTTGATGAACAAGAAATATCATATTTTGCCGATTCAGCTAATATTTCAAGCTTCGTTATCATTTTTTCATTCATATTAAAATCACTAATAAACTGTATATTTATACAGGATTATAGCGATTTTATTATAGGATTCAACCCAAACAATGCACTTTTCTACTCAATAAAAAAACAAATATTCTATTTTTACTAAAAAACAATAAGCTAACATTTTATTTAAAATAAAAAAAGAGCTAAGGTATTGTTCAGCTTACAAGCGTACGCTATAATCAACACACTTTAAGTATGAAGCCAAATAACTTAGGAGCTAAATAGTAAATGAAACGTGTTGTAATTACAGGGTTAGGAATTCTTTCAAGTATTGGGAATAATACTAAAGAAGTTTTAGAATCACTAAAAATAGGTCGTAGCGGTATTACTTTTTCCCAAGAAATGAAAGATAGCGGAATGCGTAGCCATGTATGCGGAAATGTCAAACTCGACACAACCGGACTGATTGATCGTAAAATTGTTCGCTTCATGAATGATGCTTCTATTTATGGTTATTTAGCTTTACAACAAGCAATTGAGGATGCCAAATTAACACCAGAACAAGTTTCTAACCCTCGTACTGGGTTAATTGCTGGTTATGGTGGTTCAACCAAGACGCAATATAATGTTGTTGCTGGAATGAAAGAAAAGGGATTACGTGGTGTGGGACCTTATGCGGTAACCAAATCAATGTCATCAGCGATTTCAGCCTGTTTAGCAACGCCATTTAAAATTAAAGGTATTAGCTACTCAATGACATCAGCTTGTGCAACATCAGTTCACTGTATTGGGCATGCAGCAGAGCTAATTCAACTTGGTAAACAAGACATTGTATTTGCAGGTGGTGGTGAAGAGCTTTGTTGGGAAATGTCATGCGAATTTGACGCCATGGGGGCTTTATCAACCAAATATAATGACAACCCAGAAAAGGCATCACGCGCTTATGACAAAAACCGCGATGGTTTTGTTATTGCTGGCGGTGCTGGTATGGTTGTGGTTGAAGAATTAGAACACGCACTTGCTCGTGGTGCTCACATTTATGGTGAACTAGTTGGCTATGGCGCAACATCAGATGGTCATGACATGGTTGCCCCATCGGGTGAAGGCGCAATGCGTTGTATGCAACTTGCTATCCAAGATTTAGATGTTCCTGTTGATTATATCAATACTCACGGCACATCAACCCCAGTGGGTGATGTCAAAGAATTATGGGCAATTAAACAAGTATTTGGTGATAATATTCCCGCTATTTCATCAACTAAATCAATGACGGGTCACTCACTAAGTGCAACTGGTGCACAAGAACTTATTTATTCACTATTAATGTTAGAGCATGGCTTTATTACCCCAAGCATTAATATTGATGAATTAGATGAAGCTGCAATTGGTATGAATATTATTACTGAACCAACCGAGCGTGAACTAACAACAGTCATGTCAAATAGTTTCGGTTTTGGTGGTACTAATGCCTCAATTGTCATGAAAAAATACAAAGCTTAGTAAGTCGGTTTTCAATTGATATTACTTATGAAAATGTTCCATTTAAAATGGTGCAACTTACTGACAAACCTCGATATTATTCGGGGTTTATTTTTATATTAATCAACTAAGCAAGCATTAAAAAGGATATTTTTCTTGACCTGCAAAAAATCTTTTGTCGAGATATAATTATAAGATGTAAGAATTATTCTCACTATTTATACTTTAAAATTCCTGCAAATAAAAATAGTTTTAAGTTTGATACAAATAATCTTAATAAACAAAGAAAAACGATATAATAGATATAGCATGATATGAAAAAAGCAGATTACATAACAAGAGAAGGCTACTTAGCGCTTGATCGTGAACTAAAATATTTATGGAAAGAGGAAAGACCTAAAGTTACTCAAGCAGTATCAGATGCTGCAGCTTTAGGGGATCGTAGTGAAAATGCGGAATATATCTACGGTAAACGCCGATTACGAGAAATCGATAGGCGAGTACGTTTCTTAACCAAGCGATTAGAGTCACTGGTCATTGTCGATCCAGATCCAAGACAAGAGGGAAAAGTTTTTTTTGGTGCTTGGATCAAATTAGAGGATGAAAATGGCAATTTGCGTATCTATCGTATTGTTGGAGCAGACGAGTTTAACCCTAAAAAAAATTGGATATCAATAAATAGTCCTGTTGCCAGAGCTTTAATTGGACATAAAATTGATGATGAAATAGTCGTTATGACCCCTAATGGAAAAGTTTATTATTCTATTGTAGAAATTAGTTATACAGAATTAAAAGTTTAAATGTAGGCAAACACCGAGTTGTTTGCACTTCATGATTAAAATAATCCTCTAAAAACGCATAAGGTGTTTTTTCTGAAATCGCTTTACAAGTATTTAAGTTTTTGTTTTTTATCTTTCGAATCGCTAAATATTTGCTGAACATATCACGCCTCAACTTAAAGTTCGTATCATACTTTAGGCTTTTCCATTGGATTGTGGGGTGGTGATTTTTGGTTGATATGCTGGTTATCACGCAGTTTATTTAAATAAACATTTATCTAACAAATAAAGGTAGTCCCATTTTTGTCAAAAAGTTTCAGGAGTACACTACGTTTATGCATAAAACCTTAAAAATCAAATGGATATACATAAGTAAATATTCTCTATTTTGCTGTTTTGTTTCATTTTTAAGTAAAGGTAAACCTTTGGTATTTCGCTCAGAGAGGTTTTGTTATCGGGTTTAGTTTGCTGTCTTAATTTATCTTCAATAGATTTTTCAACTTTAACAGACGTTTAATTCCATAACTGATGATTTTATACGTTCATTTTTACTGGTTAAAGGCACAAAAAGCTTCAATCGTGCTTTCTTTAGCACGCTATAAATGATTTAGCGACTGACCATAAAGGTTTAGCCAAATTGGTGACTGTTATTTTTCTTTTTGATATCAGCGCTCTACCGCTTGTCTGTGATAAGGTGTTAGTTTTGTTTTTTGTATATTCATTACAGTAGTTTCTCAAATTACTGTAAACGACGCGAAGAATTTCTACATGCACGCTAGTAAATCCTACAGATTCTTAATTTTATTGTTAAAGATATATTTAAAGAGGAAGAAGGAAGCTATTTTATAAAAAAACTGAAATAAAAATCTTTTATCTTATAAAAAAACATATAAAAACTTCGAAGCTGTCTTATTAAAATAAATTTAATTTAAAATATAATTATCTGCACCAAGTAAAGCATAATACTTAATGTATCTATCTTATTGAAGATTTTATTTTTGGAGTTTTTGCTACTGTTTTTTTTAATTAAAACACATAAGTACTTAATATAATTTTTATGGCTGGGGTACCAGGATTCGAACCTGGGCGTGGCGGGATCAAAACCCGCTGCCTTACCGCTTGGCTATACCCCAATAAAAGGGAGAGATATCTAGTATAGGTAGTGAGATTTGAGCTCGCACACCTGTTCAGAGCTAGAATCTAAATCGAGTGCATCTACCAATTCAACTATACCCGTTTAGGATAATTGTAAAAATAAATTACAAAAGTGATAATAGACTGAATAATCAGATATCAAAAAATTAAGCAGTTGGAATGGCTGGGGTACCAGGATTCGAACCTGGGCGTGGCGGGATCAAAACCCGCTGCCTTACCGCTTGGCTATACCCCAATAAAGAAGACACTAAAATTAAATGGTGCGGGTGGAGAGACTTGAACTCACACGCCTTGCGGCGCCAGAACCTAAATCTGGTGCGTCTACCAATTTCGCCACACCCGCACTGAATACTTCCGGTAAAAGTACTACCTAATCTTAATGGTGGCTACGACGGGATTCGAACCTGTGACCCCATCATTATGAGTGATGTGCTCTAACCAACTGAGCTACGTAGCCATTCATTCGCAACGTCATAACCAACACTGCGAGGCGCATTATGCTAGGGTTACACCAAATCGTCAACTATTTTTTTAAGATATTTTGAAAAAAAGTAACGATTGATTAAGATACAATCAAATACAGTTTAATAACGCTTCAATTCGCCTTTTTTGTAACTCAAAATGAATTTGTTTCCCTGTATAACCTTCAGAAATAATTTGCTGCACATTGACGCTATTGGCGATTTTATAAGCTTCTTTTATATAATTTGCTTGTGCAAACGATGTTGTTTTAGAAAAAGTTTGGCTTGCAATAATTAATTGGTCAAGGTGCAAAGGGTTGCGCCATACATCAATGCTATTTAGCAAAGAAATAATTTGCTCGGCAGTCAGGGTTTGCACTCGTTCAAGATTATTTCGATATTGCTGAACCATGACGGCAACTTTAGTATAGTTGTTAGGTACTTTAATTTTTTCACATAATGCTTCGACCGCTAATTTGTTAGATAACTGTGCACACAGTACAGCAAAACGGATAGTTAAATCATCAGTTAATTGAGCAGATTTTTTTAGTGCATCACTAATATTGGCTGTTAAGTCTAATGATGAAAATAATAATGGAAGCGCTCCACATTGTTCTAGTATTTGAAAATAGATCTGTGGATTTAATGTCGACAATGCTTTTTCGGTTTCTTTCCATACACGTTCTGGTGTTAAGTAACTAACCTCACCTGCTAATACCATTTGTTTCATTAGCTCTAGAGTTTGAGGAGCTACAGTAAAACCCAATCGATGAAAACGAGCAGCAAAACGTGCTACACGCAAAATACGTAGAGGATCTTCTCGGAAGGCTGGCGATACATGGCGTAAGATTTTATGTTTGATGTCATCAACGCCATGATATGGATCGATGATATTGCAATCTTCATCCATCGCAATGGCGTTAATTGTTAGATCACGGCGAATCAGATCTTGTTCTAATGTGATCTCTTTACCAAAATCACAAATAAATCCAGTATAGCCTCTACCCGATTTGCGTTCAGTACGAGCCAATGCGTATTCTTCTTTAGTGCTAGGGTGCAAAAAAACCGGAAAGTCTTTACCAACTTGTTGATAACCTAAGGCCAAAAGATCCTCTGGTGTAGCACCAACAACTACCCAGTCATGATCAGCAACAGGTAGGTGCAACAATTTATCACGCACACTCCCTCCTACAAGATAGATTTTACTCATCTAACTCATCCAACGATCTTTTTTGCGTCGACCTGGTATAATTATTGGTAATATAAGCCCTAAAATAAGACCGCCTCCAGCAACAAGACCGCCATAGGTAAACCAAGTTACAATAAGGTCTCGGCGTTTGTCATCGACTTGATTTAGCATTGATTCAATTCGTGAATTTTGCTCTTTAACTTGTTGTTCTAGTGCTTCATTTTTATTTTGAAGTGTTTCTATCGATTTTTCAGCTGTTTGCAACTTTTGGATATAATCACTTAACAATTTTTGTTGATTTGCCTCAGCATTATCAACTTTATCTTGATATTCTGCTAGTTTTGCTTCCAGAGCTGGAAAGCGTTCTTTATAACTAGGTTGTTCATTTAGTTTGTTTGTTTCAATCCAAGCGGTACTACCATTATTAAGTTGAATGCGAGTAAATTTGCCATCTGCGCTTTTTTCAAGCTCGACAACTTTTTCTCCAGCTTTAACTGCATTAGAAACCGCATATTGCGAACCCGGGCCTCTACGTAAATAAATATCGACATTATCAGTCACATATTTGTCTATAGCATAACCATTAAAAGAAATCGCAAAAAACGAAAGTAGTACGATAATATTCTGTTTTTTCATATATTTCCAATAAGCATCTATAAATAGTTTCATAATAACATAAAATCATAGCAAGTCGCATATTCATTTTATAATAAATAGTTTTAAAAACTAAAATAGATATGACTTTTAACAATGAAATCGCTTACATATTTTGTGAGATCTTAATCACAAAATATGAAATTAAAAATATTATTTTATATAAATAGCTATTATTTTATATAAGTAAAATATTACAAATTTGGAGCCATTATGAATTATTGTCTTAGCAAGAACAATATAGATATCCTTTTTCGTACTGAACCGTATGCCGAATTGTGTTATTTTGGTAAGCGATTACAAAACTTTCAACCTGAAATGATTGACATGCTTTACCCTGCTGTCGCTAATTCTCGTATTGATGTCAATGTACCTTTCACCCTTTGCCCTGAAGAAGGCTTAGGTAATTTTAGTACACCGGGGCTTGAAGGACACCGAGAGGGTAAAGATTGGTCACCAGTTTTTGTAACCAAAGAAGTTATCAAAACGGATAATGATATAACGATTATTAGTGAAGATACTGTCGCTAAACTGCGTTTAACTAGTCATTTTATTTTAGATAAAAGTGGTGTATTGCAGAGTCAAAATACGTTAACCAATTTAGGTGATGAACCATATCAAGTTAATCGCTTTTCTATTACGTTACCTATTCCTGAACGGGCACAAGAATTAATGGCTTTTAGTGGTCGTTGGATTAAAGAATTTTTTCCTCATCGAACTAAAATATCACATTGTGGTTATTTACAAGAGAATCGACGAGGACGAACATCACACGAATATTTCCCGGGTATGATGGTTGGAACAGAAGGTTTTAAAGAACAAACTGGCGAAGTTTGGGGAATCCACTTGGGATGGAGTGGCAATCATCGCATTCAAGTTGCAGTTAAAAGTAATGGTAAACGTTTTATTCAAGCGGAAGCTCTGTATTATGCAGGAGAAATATCTCTAGCTAAAGGTGAATCTTTAAGTACGCCTTGGTTATATGCTACCTATAGCGATGAAGGCTTAAATAAAATAAGTCAACATTTCCACCAATATTTACGTAGTAATATTATTAAATTCGCCAAAAATAAAGCTCGTCCTGTTCATCTTAATACATGGGAAGGTATCTTTTTTGACCATAACCCAGATTACATTATGAAAATGGCGACTAAGGCAGCTCAAATTGGTGTTGAACGCTTTATCATTGATGACGGTTGGTTTGGTAAACGTGATGATGATTACCAAGGATTAGGTGATTGGTATTTAGATGAGCGAAAATATCCCAATGGTTTAGAACCGGTTATTAAACATGTTAAAGATCTTGGTATGGAGTTTGGTATTTGGGTTGAGCCAGAAATGATTAATAAAAACTCAGATCTTTATCGTGCTCACCCTGATTGGTTACTTGAACTACCGGGTTATCAACAACCAGAAGGTCGCCATCAGTATTTACTTGATCTACAAAATCCCGCTGTATTTGAATATCTGCTTGAAAGAATAACTTGGTTACTCGGTAACCATGATATTGATTATATTAAATGGGATATGAATCGAGAAATTGTACAGCCTGGGCATGAAGGAAATCCTTCCATTGTAGGACAAACAAAAACACTTTATCGATTACTTGATATTTTGCAAGAAAAATTCCCTAATGTTGAAATTGAATCTTGTTCATCCGGTGGCGGGCGAATTGATTATGAGATTTTAAAACGTACCCAACGTTTTTGGACTTCTGATTCTAACGATGCATTAGATAGACAAATAATTCAACGCGGAATGAGTTATTTCTTTCCTCCAGAAGTCATGGGGGCGCATATTGGTGGAAAATTATGCCATACCACATTTCGTGAACTACATATGAATTTACGTGGTTTAACCGCTTTATTTGGACATATGGGAGTCGAGCTCGACCCAGTAAAAGAGTCTGAGCAAGAACAAAAAGGTTTTGCATATTATATTAATTTACATAAACAACTGCGCTCTTTGTTACATAGCGGTAACTCTGTAAGATTGGATGTTGATGATAGCCCAGCTATGCAAAGTTATGGGGTTGTAAGTCAAGACCAAAAAGAAGCTGTATTTATTATTGCTCAACTCACATTACCAACCTATGCGTTAAGTGGCAATTTGAGGTTGGCGGGTTTGTTAGCTGATAAACAATACCAAATTGAAGTGCTAGATATGCCTGATAATATCGATCCTAAAATAAATGGTCATGTTATGAAAGAATTTCCTAAATGGATGAAAGACAAAACAACGTTATCTGGTGATTGGTTAATGAATGTCGGTTTACCTTTACCAGTACTTGACCCAGCAACTGCTATGTTAATAAAAGTAACCGCTAAATAATATTATCAATACTTCTAAATTAATTATTAAGCAACTATCTGGGGATTTGCTAATTGCTGTCCCCCTTAATATTCAATCTTTAATGAAACAATTCTAGTTTTCAATTCACCAATGATATTATTGGCAAAGTTTTTATTTTACCTTATTATGATCAGTTAATTCAGTCATATATCAAGAGTATTGAAAGTAAATTAATTTGAAGATAAGAAAAAGATAATCTTTTCACTTTCAGTACCTTTTGTCTTATATTATTGTTAATCTATAGAACTCTACATTGATAAACATTATAATTATCAATACTTTATGAGTAGCAATTAATTAAAAGGTTTTTTATGGCGACAATAAAAGATGTTGCGCATTTAGCTAAAGTTTCAGTTGCAACTGTATCTCGTGTGATTAATAACGCAAATAACGTTCGGGATAATACTAGAGATACCGTAAAAAAAGCTATGGAAAAATTAAACTACTATCCTGATGCTAATGCACGCGCTTTATCACAACAAAATTCGAATACTATTGGTATTATTGTAGCTGATGTATCGGATCCATTTTTTGGTGCCATGGTTAGCACCGTTGAAAAAGTTGCCTCACGAACAGGTCATTTTTTGTTGATCGGTAATGGCTATCATAATGAGCAACAAGAATATAATGCGATTACTCAATTAATTGAGCATCGCTGTTCGTCGTTAGTTGTACACGCCAAAATGCTCTCCGATAGCGATCTAAAAAAATTGATGCAACAAGTACCCGGTATGGTTCTGATTAATCGTATCGTAAAAGGATTTGAAAAACGCTGTATTGCTCTTGATGACCGTTACGGCTCTTATCTTGCAGTCAAACATTTAATTCAACATGGACATACTAGAATTGGTTATTTATGTTCAAATCATAATATTTCTGATTCATCTGATCGTTTACAAGGCTATAAAGACGCATTGTTAGAACATGGTATTGATGTTAATGAAAACCTTATTGCGATTGGTTTACCTAATGAAATAGGTGGCGAACAAGCAATGATGTCATTACTTGAACGTAACTGTCATATCACTGCAATTGCTTGTTATAACGATTCAATGGCCGCCGGTGCAATGTCTGTGCTTTATGATAATGATATTAAAATTCCAAACGATATTTCGATTATTGGTTTTGATGATCTTGTTTTATCGCATTATTTACATCCTAAATTAACTACTATTCGTTATCCTTTACAGACAATGGCTGAACAAGCTGCTGAATTAGCACTAAAGCTTGCAAAAGGAGAAAGTATTCCAACAAATTTGATTAACGTCTATATACCAACCTTAACTAAGCGTTATTCAGTAACTTTTATTAATAGTTAAAAATGAAGTAGTTATACATCAACAAAGTATCTATTTTTCATCTGAACTATATATTTTACATCTATAATATAGTTCAGATGATAAGCCTTATTTTATATCTATAACCTTACACTTAAAACCAAGCTTCTGTTTGTACACCAAAGCTAATTTGATGATCTTTACCATTAAAATCAAATTTACTAATATCATTTTGTAGTGCTTCTATATAAGAAACATAAAAACGAATATCAGGTCGTGAAGATAAAATACTTTTTCCGACTTTAAATGAATGGTAAAGTGTTGTTTTATATCCTTCTTCAACATAAGTTTTACTTTTAACTTTGTCTTTCTGACGAAAGTAACCTAGTTCAACACCGCTTTGATTATAAGTATCCCAGATATAAGCTGGTCTTATTGCTGATTTAAAACTTGTAAAATCGGTATGTGGAAGATTAAGATCATAAGAATAAACATCATTGCCTGAAGTTAAAGCCAAAGCATGGGCAACAATGATATTATCGCTTAAATAAGCTTCACCTTCAGATACTAAACGATAAGCTTTACCACCAGTATGTGTACCTATATAGTCATTATCCGAATTACTAGCAAATTCAGGGTTGTTAGTATTAATATTAGCCAGCTGTGAAGCGACAGAATTAGTTGCTGTCTGTAACGTAAATTGATTAAATCCACCCAAAAATTCATTTTGACGCAAGACAAAGCTACCAAGCCAAGCATTTTTAACCGATATATTATCTTGGATTTTAGATTTATTTGGTGCTGAATAACGAGCATTCACACCAAGCGTTGCATTTTGCCATAATGGAATATCACGATAGCGAATTTCTAATTCATTTAAATCAACTTCTTCTTTTTTATATTGGGTAATTTTATTTCCCAGACCATCATCTTTAATGAATCCTTTTTTGCTTTTTACATTTACATCAGCTCTAACTAATGCTAAATCAAGAGCACCAACACCGACTCTAAGATTTTCAATACCAATCCCCCCACCCGCAGGTGTTTTTTGTGTTTTCCAATCAAGCATTTGAATTTCATTATAAGGTAAAGAGTGTTTACCAACCCATAATTTCGCATCAGGAAAATGCGGCACAAATCCTTTTGTTTCTAAATAGATATCTGAAAATTGCATAAGATTGTCATCTTGCGTATTAAATAAACCTGCAGCTTTATTGGTTGCCACGTTTCCATCAATCATAACAATTGCATCAACTCTTCTGCCATCTTGATCATAGACTTTTTGCTTAAAGATAAGATCATACCAACCACCATATTCATTACCAAATCGACCTAATGCACCTTCAGCATAATTTTTAGGTTTACCGTTGCTTGAGGTTGACCAACCACCACGGAAGTAACCATTATAAGAAAATCCTATTTCTTCTTTAATATAATCTTTAAATTCAGCTAAAGTAAATGATGTCTTTTCTAGATGATTGGTGTCTTGCGTAGTATCGTTTTTTGGTGCACTAACTAGTACAATTTGATTATTATTTGCTTGTACTGGGTTAATAGGTACCTGTTGATTTGTAATTATCGGTTTTTGGCTATTTTTAAGTGCTTTTTTCTGATTATTTATAACAATTTGTTGTTTTTGAAGGTTATTATTTAATTGAGCAAGCTTTTTATTAGATTCAATCACTTGTTTTTTCAAATCATTTGACTCTTTGCTAAGTGTTAATAGCTTTTGCTCTAATAACGCAATTCTTGCTTCTAACTCATCTTGAGTTGTAGCCATAGCATTGGGTAAATAACACAAACCCAATATAGTTATTAAAACAATTCTTTTTGGCCTGAATTTACATACAATTTTTTTTGAAATTTTCATTTTTCCCCCTATTCATTATTTAAAAAATAGATAAATATTTTTTAATTTGAGACAAAAAAAAACCTAAAGAATAGCCATAGCTATTCTTTAGGTTTTGCCCGCTGTAAGTCGGTAACAATCCAACACCTTTTAATTGGTAGTTTCAATATAACCAATAAAAACTACTATTCAAAAGCTAAATACTAATATTGTGATTAATATCACATTAAAAATTATGATGTTGTATACAACATATTGCGAATATATTTCTACTACAATTTTTGAACCAATAAAAACCTACAAAACTAGATTTAACAAATATGTATACGGTTACATAATTGTTATCTAGATCACTGTATTTAGTTACAAACTATCTATAATAACTAATAAATGACGTAGTAATATTAGCAATAAATAAAACGGAGAGCGTATGAATCCTTCTTTCAATGAAATTATAAACCGTCACGATTGGAATAATTTATCTGTTTTGAATTTAAATCGACTTGAAACACATCCGAAATTTCATAGTTGGCGAGATAAAGCGCAAGCTAAAAATAATAGTGATTCAAATGCTGTATTGTCATTAAATGGTGAGTGGTTTTTTAGTTATTTTACAAGTCCCAAACAAGTTCCAGAGTCATGGTTACAAAAGGAACTTGACGCAACCACAATTGAGGTGCCATCTAACTGGCAGTTGAAGGGATATGATGCGCCGGTTTATACCAATATACGTTATCCTTTTCCATATAACCCGCCTTATGTACCAGATGAAAATCCAACAGGATGTTATTCACGATATATTTCTATGACTAAAGAGTGGCTGACTAAAGGCGATACACGGATTATATTTGATGGGGTTAGCTCTGCATTTCATCTTTGGTGTAATGGACGATGGGTTGGTTATTCACAAGATAGTAGAATTCCAGCAGAATTTGATCTAACGCCTTTTTTGAAAGTCGGTAAAAACCGCATAGCAGTATTAGTCTTAAAATGGTGTGATGGCAGTTATCTTGAAGATCAAGATATGTGGCGATTGAGTGGTATTTTCCGAGATGTTTCTCTACTGAATAAACCTAAATCACACTTACGTGATATTCACATTGATACTTTACTTGACGATTGTTATCAAAATGCCACTTTATCTTTACAGGCCGATATTCAGCATGATGGAAATATGGATTTATTGGATGTAGGTATTGAATTGTGGCAACAAGATAAGTTAGTTGTTGAGCATATGCAATCAATCGGTTTACCTTTTGTTGACGAAAAAGGAGGGTACACTGACCGTTTACGTTGTCAAATACCGGTTACTAAACCACAATTATGGAGTGCTGAAACCCCAAACCTTTATCGAATTGTTGTTAGTTTATATCACAAAAAAACAGGCTTAATTGAATCAGAAGCTTATAACGTTGGATTTAGAACCATTGAAATTAAACATGGGCAACTATGCTTAAATGGTAAACCACTATTAATTAAAGGCACAAATCGCCATGAGTTCTATCCTGATTTGGGATATGCATTAACCGAAGAAGCAATGTTGCATGATATAAAATTGATTAAACAACATAATTTTAATGCTGTGAGGTGTAGTCATTATCCTAATGATCCTCGTTGGTATGATCTTTGTGATCTATATGGACTATATTTAGTTGATGAAGCCAATATCGAATCACATGGTATGTTTCCTATGTCTCGTTTGTCGGCCGATCCTAGATGGCTTGCAGCTTATAGTGAACGAGTAACGCGAATGGTTCAGCGCGATCGTAATCATCCTTCTATTATTATTTGGTCGTTAGGAAATGAATCAGGGCATGGATCAAACCATGATGCACTTTATGCTTGGATTAAAAGTAACGATCCAACTCGTCCTGTGCAATATGAAGGTGGTGGTGCAAACACCACTGCTACTGACATTATTTGTCCTATGTATGCCCGCGTTGAGCAAGATCAACCACACCCTAATGTTTCCAAATGGGCAATAAAAAAATGGATTTCATTACCAAATGAAAATCGCCCACTTATTTTGTGTGAATATGCCCATGCAATGGGTAATAGCCTAGGTGCATTTTATAAATACTGGCAAGCGTTCAGACAATATCCTAGACTACAAGGTGGGTTTATTTGGGAATGGGCTGATCATGGGATACGCTGTTCTACACCTTCTGGCGATAATTATTGGGCTTATGGCGGTGATTTTGGTGAAACTTATCATGATAGGCAATTTTGCTTGGATGGATTAGTCTTTCCTGATAGAACTTCTCACCCAAGTTTGATTGAAGCCAAAAAGGTACAACAGCCATTCCAATTTAAGCTAATTAGTCAAAAACCGTTGATTATTGATATTACGAGCGAATATCTATTTCACCATGCAAATAATGAAACTTTATATTGGGAATTATTAGTTAATGGAAAAAAATATCAAAAAGGAAAAATTAAGCTTAATATTAAACCCAATAGTTCATTACAAATAACTTTACTTGACAATATAGCAAATGATTTAAATTGTGAAGATTTACATTTATCAGTTAGTGTTATTCAAAACAAGGCTACACCATGGTCACAAGCTGGTCATATTGTTGCATGGGAACAGTGGAAATTAGCTAATTCTTATATTCCTTCATTAGCTTTTTGCCAAGCAAAAAATAAACTAAAATTGACTGAAACTAAAGATGATTACATTATTAATTACAAAAACCAAAGTTGGCAATTTAATAAAAAAACTGGACAGCTTTACCAATGGACAAAAGGTAATAAACCATTATTAGCTTCACCTTTTACTGATCAATTTGTTCGTGCACCTATCGATAATGATATTGGTATTAGTGGCGATTTTGATAGTAATAATAATCCATTCGCTTGGGTTGAGCAGTGGAAAGCCGCTGGTTATTACGATCTAACCCACCAATGTTTAGGTATGCATCTTACACAATCAACAGATAAAATTGTGATCGAAGCACTGCATGGATATTTGTTCAAAAACAAAAAAGTAATTCAAACTAAATGGCAATATGAGTTCGATCAAGAAGGCAAATTAACTTTATCTGTGCAAGTTGATATTGCTAACGATATGCCTGCACCAGCGAGAATTGGTTTAAGTTATCAAATGAGACAGATTCCTAAAAAAGTAAAATGGCTTGGTTTAGGACCTCATGAAAATTATCCTGATCGAAAAACATCTGCTATTTTTGGTGATTGGTCGTTACCTTTTGCAGAACTTTATACTCCTTATATTTATCCATGTGAAAATGGGTTACGTTGCGAGGTTAAAAGATTGCAACTTAATGAGATGATCATAACTGGACATCAGTTTAAATTTAACGTTAATCAATATGGGACAGAGCAATTAATAGAAAAAACTCATCGTCATTTATTGGAACCTAGGTCATGCGCATATATAAGTATTGATGCTTATCATATGGGAATTGGTGGAGATGATTCTTGGACACCAAATGTACATCATGAATTTTTACTGACCGATAAACATTATAGTTATCAGCTTATGTTTAAATGTTAAATAAGCCATCTAAAAATAAGGCACCGTTTTGAGTGCCTTATTTTTATTCAATTGTATTTTTCGATATGGTTATTTCTTAATAATTGTTATATTCCATTTAACATTTCACCATCAAACAGCTTATCAAGTTCTTCGATAAATTCTTGCTGAGGTAGGTGATAAAAGATGCCTTGCTCGGGCATTCCTCGTAAAAAGAGATAATATACCCCTCCAAAATGCGTTTGGTATTGGTAATTAGACAAACGTCCTTTTAAAAAACGATGCAATGCTAAACAGTAAAGTTGATATTGTAGGTCATAGCGATGATCGCACATCACTTTTTCAAGTGCTTCTTGGCTATAAGCATCAACACATTCACCTAGCCAATTAGATTTATAATCAACCACATAATATTTTCCTTCAAATTTGAAGACTAAATCGATAAAGCCTCTTAGCATACCTTGTACCGACTCAAAATCTAATTCGGGACATAATCTTGACAAATGATCATATTGTTTACATAAACTATCTAATTGCTGACTAGTGACTGTTTTGCGTATAGGGAGATAGAATTGCAATTCGTTAATATGTTGCCCCATTAACACTTGCGATAATATTAAATTTGGATCATGCAGTTTTGTAGTCAATATCTGTTGCATCCAATTTGTTACTACGCTATTCCACTCTGTTTCTAAATTGAGCTTTTTTACCATCTGATTACATAATTCAACAAGATTATCTGATGTGATATCTTCCATAATGCTGTGCATTAATGTACCGACATATGCTCCTTTAGGAAAATGGTGGATATCATATAGTGTGTCGTTTGATTGTACTATATCGGATTCGTATGGGGATTCGTCCCAGTCATTAATAAGATCAGGCTTATAAGCCAATACATTATGATTATGCCTTTGTAATTCAGTATAACTTGTGACCCGCCAACTGTTTGAGATATTACGCGAAAATACATTAGCCGATAATGATTGGTCTGGCAAAATTGGCGGAATATACTGTTCGCTCTCTATAGGTAATTGGACATCAATTAAATTAGCTATGTTGGCAATTGATCTTAATTCACTTTTTAATAAATGATTAATAGCCGATTGGCTTTTTTTCAATGAAGCAAGTCCAATACTGCAATGATAAACCGAGCGAGTCATTGCAACATATAATAGCCGCAAATCTTCAGCAAGTCGCTCTTTTTCTATCTGCTCTTTAATCTCATCAGACAGTAACCATGCATATGTTGGCTGATAGTCATTATTTTTATCATGATAAAATTGGCTGTCGGACGTACGATATATTGAAATAAATGGTAACCAAACAATCGGAAACTCTAATCCCTTTGATTTATGAATAGTAATAATCTTGACAAGGTTTTCATCACTTTCAAGGCGTTGCTGATGATTTTCTAAATTCGGATCTGGATTAATGATTTGTTTTGTCAACCAACGAATTAAAGCGTGTGCACTATCTAATTCATTTGATGCTTCTTGAAGTAACTCTCCTAAATGCATTAAATTGGTTAACGTTCGTTCACCATCTTGGCGAGCTAAGATGTTTTCAGCTAGATGTCGTTTTTTCATCATTCGGCGTAACATAACCAATACACCATAATATTGCCAAATTGCTTGATATTGTTTGAATTCTTCGACCAAACTTTCCCATTTATCTTGATCGTCAGTGATTTTTTCAAGATCAGTCATGGTTTGACCTAATAGCGATGTCATTAATGCTAGCTTGAGCATTGTTTCGTTTTCTGGCATTAAAACAGCTTGCAATAGGCTCAATACATCTTTTGCTTCATTTGAAGAAAACACACTACTATTGTTTGACAAGTAGACACTTTTAACACCGCAATGAGTCAATTTTTGTTGAATAACTTCGGCTTCACGTCCATTACGCACTAAGATTGCAATGTCTGCAGTAGTCACAAGACGTTGTTCGTTTTCGCTATCAATTAACATTGACGAATTAGACAGTAAAGTCACTATTTGGGTAGCACAACAACTAGCCATGTGTTCTTGATAATCAGAATTGGTTGCAATATCATCAGGCAGTAAGTAAGCAGCTAATGCCGATACTTCTTGGTTGTTAACTTGTAAAGACTTTTGCTGATTCCGTTTTGCCGCTTCCATGGGTAAAAAAGGAATATCATTAAATATAAATGGATTATCACAATTAGAAAATAATTGGTTAACAGCTTTGACCATCGAAGCAGATGAACGATGGTTTACATCCATGGTAAAAGAATTTTCCCCTGTCGATTGTTTAGCTTTTAAGTAAGTGAATATATCAGCACCTCTAAAGCTGTAAATTGCTTGTTTTGGATCACCAATAAATAGTAGCCCTCGATCCAACTTTTGCTTGTCATAAATACGATCAAAAATTTGATACTGAGCAGGATCGGTATCCTGGAATTCATCAATTAAAGCAACACAATATTTTGAGGCTATACTTTGCGCCAATCGATCGCCCGTTTTTGCTTTTAGTGCGCGATTAAGTTGCCCAATAAGATCGTCAAAGCTCATCTCGCCATTTTTTAGTTTTTCGTTATAGAGCCCTTTTTGAATTACGCTGACGATATCCATTAATATTTGACTTTGTAGATCAAAAGATTGTTTATATAGATCGTCAATTTGTTCAAAAAACGAATGACATGGAACACTTTTTCCTTCTTTCGTCTTTTCGATTAAAACTGATTGCTTAAATTTTTCAAGTTCGTTGGGTAATTCAAACGTTCGAGTTTCGCTGTTAGCCCATGCCGATACTTTAATTACCCAATTAGGTAGATTTCGACTACTATATGATTGTTTGCTGACACCTGATTGTGTAATGATTTCAACTAATTTTTCAGACAAAGCTAACCAAGATTGTTTGATATTTTCAATTTTTTCATAGCATTGCTGGTAAAAAAGCTTTATTTTTGTGCTTATATCTAGGTTTACCTTGTCAGCATTGTTAAGATCTAATCCTAAATATGGGGTGATGTCTTTTAGTAATGCCGTTGGATCTTGCCATGTAGCAAGCACTAAATAAGCAAGTGATTTATCAAGCGGTGTAAAATAGTGACGCCAAAAATCTTGGGTTACTCTTAATTTTAATTCATATTCATCTGAGATTAGCTTTTGCTCAAATAAAACACCCGATTCAAATGCATGGCTAGTTAGTATTCGTTGGCAAAAACTATGTATAGTATAAATAGCCGCATCATCCATTGACTGTTGAGCAATAGTAAGTTGCTGTACTGCAAATTTTCTATCATAAATTAATTCAATGAGTTGTTGATAAATAGGATCTTTATGATGTCCTTGTAATAACCCTATTCGCAGTTCTTGAATATTTTGCCTTATCCGCGATCGAAGTTCTTGAGTTGCTGCTTTAGTAAAAGTCACAACCAAAATTTCGTTAACATTTAAAGGCCTTGGATAACTATTTTGACCAATGCCCAATAATAACCTTAAGTAAATAAAGGCAAGGGAATAAGTTTTACCAGTCCCTGCCGATGCTTCAATTAAAGTTCGACCAGTTAGAGGTAAATCAAAAAGATTAAGTTTTTTTACTCCGCTTGATGAAACCATTCAAGATTTCCTGCAGAGTTTGGTAATAAACTAATACAAGCAATTGCAGCAGTAGAAAACATAGGAGGAGAAACTTGCGGACATAGTTCATTAACTAAATATCCCACTAATGGCAAATGCGATACAATAATCGCATTTTCAACCCCATCATTTAACAATATTGCTAATACGTCAGCAATATGAGATGGACTACCGCCAGGCACTAAAAATTGATTAGTTTCAACTCTTTTAACACTAACCTGTGATGATAATTCTGTCAATGTTTGTTGAGCTCGTAAATAAGGGCTAACTAAACCAATTTCAAATTGAAAATTTTGCTGTTTAAGCCATTTGCCAGCTAGATTTGACTGATTAACGCCATAATTTGTTAATGTTCTACTTGAATCTGATAAAGCAGAAAACCCTGCTTCACCATGTCTCATAATACAAACTTTCATCGATATTCAATCAACGTAATTTTAATTGGAAAATCATGCATTCTGCACCACAGCAAAAAGTGAATTTTACTGATAATTTAAAGCCATCATTAATTTTTTCAATATTACTCTCAATTTTGCAAGGCTCAGTTTCAACATCTTTGGCAGCTTGTGTTAATGATGCCAACTTTTGTTGAGCTTCAGATTCTGTCGCAAAAACGTGCTCATATTCAGCGCTACAATCCTCGTTGTCAATTATTGTACCAACATCCACGCAACAACATGCTGCTGTTTCGTTTGCTTTACATTTGTTTAAAGAATCTGTCATGCTCACCTCTAATTAACTGTTAATATTTCTAATAGTATACTCTTAATCATAACTTAGGGTAAAGCGCTAACTCTGTTTTGTTATCTATCTGAATATGATGCCGTATGTGGCCACTAAACTATTTTGTTAGTTGAGATAAAAGGAATTAAAGATACCTCTGCCGAATGGCAGAGGCCAATACATTAGAATTTAGGTGCTGTTGGGCGACTGCGTTTTTTTACAAACGCTTTATCAGATGTATCTGATTTATTGTTTTTACGAGCTCGTTTAGTATCAGACGTTGCTCCACTGATTAAGCTCATTTTCATTGGTTGATTAAGTACTCTTACTTTTTCAAAATGTTTTAGTATGTCTTTTGGCATGCCTTTTGGTAATTCAACAGTTGAATAAGTATCATAAAGTTTGATATTGCCAATATAACGGCTACTAATATCGGCCTCATTGGCAATTGCACCAACGATATGCCGTACTTCAACACCGTTTTCTTTACCAAGTTCGATACGGTACATATCCATATCACCCACATCGCGACGCTCACGACGTTTTGGTGTTTCGCGATTATCTCCTCGTAGACGGCGCTCACCACTACGGTTATCCCGATCTCGCATTTCACGCGATGGTTTAAACACTGGATCTGGTGGCAAAATTAAAGGGCGTTCCCCTTGTGCTAATTTTAATAAAGCGGTTGCAATCGTTTCAAGATCGGCTCCGCTATTAGCTTGTATTTGTGCTAATAACTTTTGGTACTCATCTAAATTACTACTCTCAAGTTGTTTCTGGACTTGCTCAGTAAATTTAGCTAAACGACGCCGTTCAAGTAGCTCTTTTGATGGCAATCCAACTTCTGGAATTGTTTTTTTGATAGTTTGCTCTATATTCTTAAGTAAACGACGTTCACGGCTATCAACAAATAAAATAGCTCGACCAGCACGACCAGCGCGACCTGTTCGTCCAATACGATGAACATAAGATTCAGAATCTAAAGTGATATCATAATTGATAACTAAGCTAATACGCTCAACATCTAAACCACGAGCAGCAACATCAGTTGCAACTAATATATCTAAACGACCATTTCGTAAACGATCTAATGTTTGTTCACGCAATTGTTGTGTCATATCACCATTTAATGCAGCACAACTATAACCGTGCTTTTCAAGCACTTCCGCCACATCTAAAGTAGCTGATTTTGTTCGAACAAAAATAATAGCCGCATCAAAATCTTCTGCTTCTAGAAAGCGAACGATAGCTTCGTTTTTACGCACACCCCGAACAAGCCAATAACTTTGGTCAATATCAGGGGCTGTTTGCTTGGTACCTTTGATCTGGACTTCTTTAGGATTTTGCATAAATCGTTTAGTAATACGACGAATTGGCGCTGGCATTGTTGCCGAAAATAAAGCTGTTTGATGATCATCAGGAATCGTTGTCATAATACTTTCAACATCATCAATAAAACCCATTCTTAACATTTCATCTGCTTCATCAAGTACTAATCCCTTAAGATTAGAGAGATCTAAAGTTTTACGATTTAAGTGATCAAGCAAACGTCCTGGTGTACCAACTACAATTTGAGGACCTTGTTTTAAGGCACGTAATTGAACGTCGTAACGCTGTCCACCATACAAAGCTAGTACTTTAACCCCTTTCATATATTTTGAATATTCAGAGCAAGCATCAGCAACTTGTATAGCCAATTCCCGTGTAGGAGCTAATACTAAAAGTTGTGGTGCTTTTAAGTTTGCGTCAATATTCATTAAGAAAGGAATTGAAAATGCAGCGGTTTTGCCACTACCTGTCTGTGCCATACCCAATACATCATTACCCTCTAATAATAGAGGAATACATTCAGATTGGATTGGTGATGGTTTGCTAAAACCAAGATCATTTAATGCGTTAAGAATATCCTCGGATAAACCAAGATCAATAAAAGAAACTTCTTTTGTCATGTAAACTCGCTTATAAATTTTGAATATATAAACTTACTTATTTAGTAAAAATCCTGATAATTATTAACTAATATCATATAAGTTTTATCTTATTTTTTTAAACCAAATAAAGAAAGCAGATATAAATTTATGCCAGCTCACTAAATTGAAAATTTACAACTCACCCCAATAACTAACTGCCTATGTTAACTCAACAAATCGAATCTAAAAAAATAAACTAAGGTTGATTGATATTTATATATCTAAGATAAAGCTAACCGCATTATCTAATGTTAAGAACATATTATTTGGCAAATCAGAACTACGCTATAACAATATTTTCACTTTTAAAACTGGCATGACCCTTGTTACTCTTCTTTTTCTTCAAGTAACTTCATTTCATAAAGTGCCTGTTGATGTTCAACATAGTTATAAATATTATTGGCTAAAGCATATTTAAATAACATTTTGGCACGTTCGTTGTCACCTTTACTTTGATAATATTTACCTAAGTAAAAGTAGGCTTCACAAAGGCGTTCGGCTAATTGTCGATTATTCTCTACACCTTGTTGAAGGTTCTGCATTAATTTAGATTCGCTAATTTTACCTAAATAAAATGCAATAATATTGCCACTATAACTCGTTTTATCATTAATCAGATCATAACGTTTTTGTAGCTCATTTTTGGCGGCTTTATTATCATTTTCCTTTTCAATCAAATAAAGCCATAGAATTCTAATAGGTTCATTCACATCATATTGATAAAACCGTAATGCATCACGCTCTGCAGCCTGATAATGGCCTGTACGATACAACGTAATAGCACGATTTAAATATGCATAAGTATAAGTGGAATCAAGCTCTAATGTAGTATTAAACGACATCAAAGCTGTATCAAAATCACCATCTCTTAATGCATAAGTTCCTAAAAAGTTGTAAATGTCAGGAACTTCCGGATTTAAACCCAACAAATAGGAAAAATCGCTTTGAGCAAAGGCTTTAAACCCCAATGAATCATAGGCGATACCTCGCTCAAATATGAGTTGCATTCGCGTTCCAGTATCAAGGCCTTTTTGAGATAGCTGTTGGCTGAGCTGAGCAATTTTTAACTCATCATCATATGAAACTTGCTCAGGAACAGCTAACAAAGGTTGAGAATTAGAACAACCTGACAAAAGAATAACAGCTAGCAAAATGCCGCATACAGTTCTCAGGTTGAATAATCCCATTTTTATCCCCTAATGAATAATAATTTTATTCTGCTGTTGAAGCAACTTCTGGTGTAGGTTCGACTGCATCTTTCATACTCAAACGGATTCTACCTTGGCGATCAATTTCTAGTACTTTAACATTTACTTCTTGACCTACTTTTAGATAATCAGCCACTTTTTCAACTCGATGATCGGCAATTTGGGACACATGAACAAGTCCTTCTTTACCACCAATAACCGATACAAAAGCACCAAAATCAACGATTCTTGTCACTTTACCTGTATAAATTTTACCAATTTCGACATCAGCAACTAAGTTAGTAATACGTGCCATAGCATCTTTGGCTTTATTGCCATCTGAAGCTGCAATCTTAACAGTACCATCATCAGTGATTTCAATAGTTGTTCCTGTTTCTTCGGTTAAAGCCCGAATTGTTGCGCCACCTTTACCGATAATATCGCGAATTTTGTCAGGATTTACATTCATTGTATAAATACGTGGTGCAAACTCTGAAATTTCTTGGCGAGGCTTATTAATTGCTTGTTCCATTACACCTAAAATATGTAAACGAGCACCTTTAGCTTGATTAAGTGCTACTTGCATAATTTCTTTGGTTATACCTTCAATTTTGATATCCATTTGCAATGCACTTACACCTTCGCGTGTACCTGCTACTTTAAAGTCCATATCACCAAGGTGGTCTTCGTCACCAAGAATATCTGACAATACGACAAACTGATCACCTTCTTTTACTAATCCCATTGCAATACCAGCAACAGATGATTTGATTGGTACCCCTGCATCCATAAGAGCAAGTGAAGCACCACAAACAGAAGCCATTGAAGATGAACCATTTGACTCAGTAATTTCAGACACTACTCGAACAGTATATGGAAATTCTTCACGGCTTGGCATTACAGCCGCAACACCTCGTTTAGCTAGGCGGCCATGACCAATTTCTCGGCGTTTTGGTGAGCCAACCATGCCTGTTTCGCCAACAGAATATGGAGGGAAATTGTAATGAAGTAAGAACCGTTCGGTATATTCACCAGTTAACTCATCAATGATTTGTGCGTCACGCTCAGTACCTAATGTTGCAGTAACTAGTGCCTGAGTTTCACCACGTGTAAACAGTGCACTACCATGAGTTCTTGGTAAGACATTAGTACGGATATCAAGTGCACGAATCATATCTTTTTCACGACCATCAATACGCGGTTCACCAGCAATAACACGCTTACGAACAATTTGACTTTCCAACTCAACAATAATATTAATCACTTCGTTTTCATCAAGCTCGTCATTTTGTTCTTTTAGTACAGCTAAAACTTCTTCTTTAATTAAATCGATTTGTGCATAACGTGCTTGCTTTTCAGTAATACGATAAGCTTCGCCCAAACGATCTTTAGCTAATTCAACAATGGCATTATATAGCACCTCATTTTTAGCCGGTGCTACCCAATCCCATTTTTCACAATTGGCTTTTTCTACAAATTCGTTAATATTATCAATAACAACTTGTTGTTGTTCATGACCAAATACTACCGCTGCTAACATTTGATCTTCAGTGAGTAAATCAGCTTCAGATTCAACCATTAATACTGCACTTTTTGTGCCCGCAACAACTAAATCTAGACGACTGGCTGCAAGCTCTTTTACTGATGGATTTAATACAAATTCATCATTAATAAAGCCAACACGTGCAGCACCAATAGGACCGTGGAATGGAACACCAGATAAGCAAAGTGCAGCAGAAGCGCCAATCATTGCAACTAGGTCAGGGCTCACCTCGGGATTAACCGAAACAACGGTTGCAATAATTTGGATTTCATTAACAAATCCTTCAGGAAATAATGGACGAAGCGGGCGGTCGATTAAACGTGCAATTAGAGTTTCACCTTCACTTGGACGACCTTCACGTTTAAAAAATCCACCAGGAATACGCCCCGCAGCATAGGTACGTTCTTGGTAATTAACTGTTAATGGGAAGAAGTCTTGACCTTCTTTTACTTTTTTATTTGCAACAACCGTGACAAATACAGCAGTATCATCCATATTAACCATAACAGCTGCGGTTGCTTGACGAGCCATAATACCAGTTTCTAAAGTCACGGTATGACGACCATATTGAAATTTTTGACATGTCGGATTAAACAAAATAGTGTCCTCTTGTTATTTGTTATGTTGAAGTTTGATATTTCGACAGGACGCAGCATTACGCTACGCTTATTGATACTCTCTTCAACAATGTGGGATATATACAACAAAAAGATTATTTCACTGTCACGACTAATGACAAATCTATAAATTATAGAGCTCTCATTAGTCGCGCGAAACATGAGATATAATCTTTACTTTGTTGGCTTACATAAAATAATAATTTTTAACGCTCCATATTATATCAGAGCATCGATTTTTCACAACGAAAAAGAGGCCTAAGCCTCTTTTCAAGTAGATTGTCAATTAGCGACGTAAACCTAGTTTTTTAATCAATTGGTTATAACGTTCAATATCTTTACGACGTAAATAATCTAATAATTTACGACGGCTAGACACCATACGTAATAGACCACGACGGCTATGGTGATCTTTTTTATGCTCAGAAAAATGACCTTGTAAATCATTAATACGTGCAGTTAAAAGAGCAACTTGAACCTCTGTTGAACCAGTGTCGTTAGTGCCACGACCATATTCGGCAACGATTTTCGCTTTAGCTTCTACAGTTAGAGACATAATAAACCTCTTAAAATAAATATAAAAAATGGAATGACCGATCTCTAATTCAGACATTCCTCGGTGCCCATATAGTGAATATATGAGCGAGGAAATTATACTGAAATCTATAAAAATAGCAATTTGATTTATTTAGTTAACAGCAATATTTACTTAAGCTCAAAACCATACTCTTCTTGAATTAGTTTTTTTAGCGCCTCAATATAATTTTGAGCCGATAAGCTTAGTTGAGCCTTTTGTGATGTGATCCAGCCTATTAGGATTTTTTCTTCTACATCTAACGGTATTGATAAAATATCAGATCCGTTTAAGTCAGCACTTAAAACCCCTGTACTAATGGTATAACCATTAAGTCCGTGCAATAGGTTAAATAAGGTTGCTCTATCACTAACGTGTATACTCTTTTTATGATAAACCGTACTTAAAATTTCTTCGGAAAAATAAAATGAGTTATACTCTCCCTGCTCAAAAGAGAGATAAGGATAATCCTCTAAATCATCTAAAGTTAATAACTTCATGGATGCTAATGGGTGATGAGTACTGATAAATACATGAGGATTAGCTTCAAAAAGTGGGTTAAAGGTTAATCTATGTTCTTTCAGTAACCGTAAAATCACTTTTTTATTAAAATCATTCAAATACAAAATACCAACTTCACTACGTAAATTAGCTACATCGGTGATAATATCATGTGTTTTTGTTTCCCTAAGCGTAAACTCATACTCATCTGTTTGATTATTTTTAATTAAATTGACAAAAGCATTAACCGCAAAAGCGTAATGCTGAGTGGATATGCTGCATAACTGCTTAGAGGGTTCTTTTTTGGAGTAGCGCTGTTCCAATAGCTCAGCTTGATCTAGAACTTGTTTGGCATAACCTAAAAACTCAACACCATCAGGTGAAAGTGAAACTCCTTTAGAACTGCGCACAAAAATCTCAATACCAAATTCAGCTTCTAGATCTTTCACCGCCGTTGATAAGCTTGGCTGAGTAATATATAAATTCTTAGCTGCTTCATTAATTGAGCCTGAACGTGCAATTTCTAAAATGTAGCGTAATTGTTGAAGTTTCATAATATCGGTTGACGAGTTAACACAAACTATCTTATATGACACAAATATATACTATATAATATTTAAGTGAAGTAAATATTTGTTGCTATTTTATACTCAAACATATAGTTACCGGAAAGTTTTTGACAAAAATTTTAATATAAATGAATTATGAAAGGCAAAAATGAGAAGCAGTAAAATTGATAATAAAATTACTTTAGATATTTTAGATAAAGAAAAATGTAAATTATTTAACTTATAAGTAATTAAAAAAAGTTTTCGTAAATTAATTTTATACTCATAAGGGTCGAAACTGTAATTAACATTGGTCGAATTAATTTACGACCTTTGGCGATAACCATTTTAGCACCAAGCCTTGCTCCTATAAATTGACCAACTAACATAACCAATCCAATTGACCATATTACTTCGCCCCCTATAATAAAAAACAACAAGCCGGCCAAATTTGAGGTAAAGTTTAGTACTTTGGTATGTGCAGTCGCTTTAGTTAAATTAAAACCAGCTAACGTGATATAAGCTAACGCATAAAATGAACCAGCTCCAGGGCCAAAAAAGCCATCATAAAAACCAATACCAAAGGCAGGAATTAATGCGAATTGAATAAGTGAAAGGCGACTGTTACGGTCGTTTTCTCCAATAGTTGGAGAAAGTAAAAAATAGAGCCCAACGCTAATAGTTAAAATTGGTAATAATAATTTTAAAAAATCAGCTTGGATACGCATCACAGATAATGTTCCAATTGCTGAACCAACAAAAGCAAAAACGATTGCCCATTTTTGTTGTTTCAAATCCACCATATGCTGCCGGATAAAATATAGGCTAGCAGAAAACGAACCACCGCAACTTTGCAATTTATTGGTTGCCAATGCACTAGCTGGTGGCAGTCCAACAGCAAGTAATGCAGGGACAGTTAATAAACCACCTCCGCCAGCAATAGAATCAATAAAACCGGCCAAAGCAGCAATCAGAAAAAGTAAAATAAGCAGATCATAACTCATAATTTATTTACATCACCACATTGAGCCCGATAACGAAGGTAGTGATCCATCAGCACAATAGCAACCATTGCTTCAGCAATTGGTACAGCTCGAATGCCAACACATGGATCATGTCGACCATGTGTAGATACTTCAACGCTTTCACCCAAAATATTAACTGATTTACCTGGAATTTCTATACTAGGCGTGGGTTTAAGAGCTATGCTAGCTGATATGGTTTGTCCTGAACTAATACCACCTAAAATCCCACCGGCATGATTAGATAAAAAGCCTTTAGGTGTTATTTCATCACGATTTTCGCTACCACGTTTATTCACAACAGCAAAACCATCGCCAATTTCTACACCTTTCACGGCATTAATACTCATTAGTGCATGCGCAAGATCAGCATCTAGTTTATCAAATACAGGTTCGCCAAGTCCTACTGGAATATTTTCAGCAACAATGCAAACTTTCGCACCTATTGAGTCACCCTCTTTTTTTAATGACCGAAGCAGCTGTTCAAGTGCATCTAATTTACTCTCATCTGCGCAAAAAAATGGATTGTGTTCAACTTGTTGCCAGTCTTTCAATTCACATTTTACATCACCCATCTGAGCCAAATAACCACGAATAGTAATGCCAAGCTTTTCTTGTAGATATTTTTTTGCAATAGCGCCGGCAGCAACTCTCATAGCCGTTTCACGAGCAGAGGAGCGACCGCCACCGCGATAATCGCGTATGCCATATTTATTTTGATAAGTGTAATCTGCATGGCTTGGTCTGAAGATATCTTTAATTTTACTATAATCTTGAGAACGTTGATCGGTATTTTCAATAAGTAAACCAATACTCGTCCCAGTTGTAACACCTTCAAATACGCCTGACAAAATTTTGACTTGATCTGCTTCTCGGCGTTGAGTTGTATAACGAGATGAGCCAGGTCTACGACGATCAAGATCATTTTGCATGTCTGATTCTGTTAACGCAAGTCCAGGAGGAACACCATCGACAACACACCCTAATGCTACTCCGTGCGATTCACCAAATGTGGTTACTTTGAATAATTTTCCGATTGAGTTTCCAGCCATAATAAATTTATTCCAATGATTAAAAACAGCTTATTTAAAACAGTAATGATATTGAATCAGTTCTTCACGTGTGATAGAAAATACACCCAACCCACCACGTTCAAATTCTATCCAATTAAAAGGGACATCGGGATATTGTTGTTGTAGGCTAACCCAACTATTGCCGACTTCACAAACTAATACACCTGCTGGTGTTAAATAATTTATCGCATCTCGTAAAATTTTTTTTACCAGATCTAAACCATCAAAGCCCGCTTCTAATGCTAATTTAGGTTCATATAAAAACTCATCTGGCAAATCACTCATATCTTCACTATCAACATAAGGCGGATTAGTGACAATCAGATCGTATTGTTTTTCAGGCACATCATCAAATAGATCTGACAAAATAGGAGTAACTTGAAAATCCATTTCGTGCATCTCAATATTTGTTTGGGCGATATCTAATGCTTCTAATGAAATATCAGTTATATCAACTTGAGCATCAGCAAATTCATAAGCGCAAGCAATCCCTATACAGCCACTACCAGTACATAGATCTAAAATATTTTTAGGTTCAGTTAATATTATTTGCTCAAAATGGTTATCAATTAGTTCACCAATAGGAGAACGAGGAATTAATACACGCTCATCCACATAAAAAGCATGTCCACAAAACCAAGCTTGGTTAGTTAAATAAGGGGTTGGTACACGATCTTTTATTCGCTTTTGAATAATATCAATAATTTGATTTTTTTCATCATTAGTTAGATTAGCGGAATAAAATTCTTCAGGAATAAACAACGATAATCCTAACGTTGCTAAAATTAATTGTTTAGACTCATCAATAGGATTATCTGTACCATGACCTAAAAAGACATCTGATAGACTAAGTTGTGATGCTGTCCAACGTATAAAGTCTTGAACTGTGCGTAAGTTTTCCATAATGGCTCCAAATGATTAAGGAGAGGAAGGTATTGTTTGTCATTTTAAGCAGCTAATCTTAATTGGATTTGTTAAAGTAATTCTGATAGCCATTTTAACAATAACATTGAACCAGATGTTCTTTCCTGCTATGACTAAATAGTTATGGCGGTGAGGAAGGGATTCGAACCCTTGATACGTTGCCGTATACACACTTTCCAGGCGTGCTCCTTCAACCACTCGGACACCTCACCTAATTATTAGAGCCTGCTTTGTTAAAGCTAGCTGCATACTATAATAATCACAATGTAATTAATCAAGCTTTTTTAATTCATACAAACAATAATACCAAATATAGCTATAATAGCTAGTATACCAACTGTTGTAATCAATGCATATTTTAAATTTGAACACATATTATTATCTCCAATTATTTTGTTATTAGTTAGCTTTTTCGATTGGTGAGTCGAACGAAATAATTTCACTAATAGATTTATTGCTTTCAATTTTCGGATAATTAGGTGCAAAATCTAGGAGTATCTCAATCGATTCATCTAAGTAAGGATCGGGTTGTTTATAATCTTTAGGTACATCATCTAATTTAGTAATTGATGGCAAGCCTGCTTTTTTCAAACGCTCATTCATCCTTGTTAAATCACGCTCATCATTAGCTTTCTGCTCTAATTCTCGCTTTTTCTTATTAAGCGAAACAATATATTGACGACCTTTTTTATCATTAAATCTTTTAATATCTTCATCAATATAGATAAACTCAGAATTCTTTGAAATTCTAGCCAAATGTTGTGATTCTAAATTAGGTAGCAATGGCTTAATATTAGCAAGAGTTAAATAATCAGCCGAAGGAATTTTATCCCAAGGTAATGCGTTATCTAAGAATCGTTCACCTGTCTCATCAACGTATTTTACTTTATTCATTTCAATATCTGGTTCAACACCTTTTAGTTGTGTACTGCCACCGTTGATACGATAAAACTTTTGTATTGTGTACTGTGCACCGCCTAGCTCAGGCCAATTTGGATGTAGTCTTGCGTCAACTGGATAAGAAATATTACGAGAAGTTTGGACGGTTCCCTTACCATAAGTTGTTTCACCTACTATTAATGCGCGGCCATAATCTTGCATAGCCGCAGAAAATATTTCTGATGCTGAAGCACTGTAGCGATTAATCATTACAACAAGTGGTCCAGTATATTCAATACCTTTATTTCGGTCATCATAAGTAATAACCTTTTGTAAATTATCACGAACCTGAACAACGGGCCCACTATCAATAAACAAACCGGTTAAAGTAATAACTTCAGCTAATGAGCCTCCACCATTATCGCGTAAATCAATAATCAAACCTTGCAAATTTTCTTTGTTTGCTGTTAATAAAAGACTTTCAACTTTTTCAGTTAGTCCCATATAGAAACTAGGTATTTCAATAACGCCTACTCTACCACGCTGATTATCAACGATCTTTAATTTCGCTTCACGATCTTCAAAACGAATTTTATCACGAGTAAGTTCAATTACTTTTGCCTTACTATTATTACCCACAGGTAAAATTTCTAATTTCACAACAGTGCCTTTAGGACCGCGAATTTTATCGACTATATCATCTAAACGCCAACCAATAACATCTTCAATTGCAGAATCTTTTTGACCTACACCAATAATTTTATCCCCGATGCTAAGTAGCTTACTTTTTTCCGCTGGCCCACCCGTCACAAAAGACATTATTGTGGTATAATCATCTTGCTGGCTTAATGTTGCTCCAATTCCTTCGAAAGATAAACTCATCTCTGAGTCAAAATCTCGTTTTTTACGTGGTGCTAAATAGCTAGTGTGGGGATCGATTTCTCTTGCAAATGCGTTCATAAATACTTGAAAAGCATCTTCATTATTTGATTGTATGATCGTCTTTAGAACGCGATTATAACGTTTAGCTAATACCTCGCGAATCTCTTTTTCATTTTTCCCAGATAAAGATAAACTGAGTTCGTCATATTTAACGCGTTTATCCCAATAGGCATCAAGTTCACTTTCAGAAGTCGGCCATGCAATTTCTTCACGATTGAAATCGACCTCATCATTAGCAGAAAAATCCATAGGCCGCTGTAAAACTTCAAGAGCATATTGATAACGGTTATAACGTTTTAATAAAAAACGATTATAGATGTCATAAGCTGTATTTAAATTACCATTAATTAATTCCTGACCTAATGACTCTTGTCTATCTCGAAAGCTATCAACATCACTTTGAATAAATATTGATTTGTTTCCATCTAATAATTTGAAATAACGGTCAAAAATTTGAGCAGAAAAAGCACCATTTAAAGCAAAATTACGGTAATGTGATTGAGTAAAAAAATTCGTTACACGTTTAGCAACAACTTGGTGAATTTCATCTTGCTTCAAAACAGGAATTTGTTCTTTAGCCTGCGATTTTGCCTGAACGTTTTGACTAACAATACTCAAAATAAGGCTAAGCGTGATAACTTTCAGTAATTTATTCATTCAAACTCTCTACTTATTAATAATATGTTCAGGTTTAACCGTTAATTCCATGCCTACACCAACCTTGACTTTAATATGCTCTTTTTCAATATTGATGATTTGTACTTTTATAGGTTTATTACCTACTACAACTTTAACAAAATCACCAATTTTTAAATTGTTAGATTTTTTAAACTTTTTAAAATTCGTATGCTTATTTTTACGTTTTTCTTTTGCTCGTTCTTTAAAGCGTATTTTAGCCTTTTCTTTACTCTCTTTTAATTGTTGTTGTGCATGCTCCATTTGCTCTTGATTAATGACGTCATGAGGATTACCATATAAATCAACACGATTAGTCCCTTCTTTTATACTATACAAATAGCGCCAACTCATTGTGTATGCACGCAGAGCGGCTCGAAGTTTAGTTTTACTAAGTATTTCACCATTATCTAAACAAGAAAGAATATCTTGAAAAATTCCAATTTTTAATGGTTTAGCCTCACCTTGAAGGGTAAAGCAATTCGGGAATTGTTGAGCTAAATAAGCAATAATCTCTTTACTATTTGTTAATTGAAACTGACTTTCCATTGTTTATTCCATAGTAACTAAATTTCAGGGACGTTAAAGTATATCGCAGCTTATACAATAACACTAATCATCTTTTTTCTGTTTATTAATAAAAGTAATAAAATCTTTAATACCATTTCGCATCAGCCATGAAGATACAATAGATTGTTCATCTGTAGATAATTGTTCAAATGCAGTGATCCAAAGTTGTAAAGGCTCAATTGGCGAAATGATATAGTTAGCACTTTCTTCTTCACTATATAATGCTTTTTTAACGTTAAGTGGCAAGCTACCAATATGATATTCTAGGGCTTTACCTCGAACACCAGTCCTTTTTCTAGCTGTCCAGTTTTCAGTTCTTGCTTTACGATTAACACCTTGTATCGTTGACGGCATCCCTGCAACACTTGATAGCTCTTTTGATGAGAACCACTCTTTCATTTTCACTATCCCATTTTAACACAATTAAGAAAAAATTATAGAAATCAAAGAAACTTTGATACAATAAATAAGAAACACCTTATTATTGATAATTTAAATTCAATTATAAACTTACTTGTTTTAGTAATTTTAGAGCATAACATAGATATATAAGGTTATAAACTAGGAGGAAATAAAAAATGAAAATAAAGTTTAATGATTGGCATCCTGCGGATATTATTGCTGCCCTAAAAAAGAAGGGTACAACACTTGCAAATCTATCTCGCCAATCAGGCTTAAGTTCATCAACACTTAGCAATGCATTAGTTCGCCCATGGACAAAAGGAGAAATTATTATTGCCAAAGCATTAAATTTAGAACCCCACCAAATTTGGCCCAGTCGTTATATTAATTCAAAAACAAAGCAACCAATAAAACGTGTTCTACGGCAGAGCAAAGAATAAATTTTAAAATAGCCTGTAGATAAAAAATGAATAACAACAACCTTGAAGAAAATATAGAAACATATAGAAACATAAAAGTGTTTCCATGTTTCTATCTTAGTAATAGTTATGATCTAATTGAATATTAATTACTTTTTCTAAAAATATAAAATTTCTCTTATTTTAAACGTTGCCCAACATATGCTATTATTGTCAATTACCAATAAAAACATTAATCACCTTAGGCAACAATATAATGAAAAATATAACAAAATACCTTATCACGTTATTTTTAATCATAATATTATCAAGTTGTTCACAAAAGAACTTTGTAGAGCATGGAACTCCTCTAAGTAAGGAAAAAGTAAGAAATATCGTCGAAGGTTCGACAACTGAATCCCAAATTCTATCTATATTTGGTGAACCAATAAACAAAACAATTCTTAATAGCAACGAAACACAGTGGACATATCAATACACTAAAAAGAGCTCAACAAGTCATATGTTAATTGGTGAAACGCAATACAATATTATTGAAGGAAAGCTTGATATTATTATGTCTAAAGGGGTAGTAACATGGTTCAATTATGATGAAAACCAACGACAGAAAAAATGGTAATAAATTATCTTGTTTTATAGCACATCAACAAGATGTGCTAAGAATTTGTTATTTCAATCCTATGGAATTACATTACATTACTTTACTCATGTTTAAATTTCAGTCATCTATTTCCTAAAGAAAAGACATCTCTGGACAAAATTGCACTTTAGGTTATACTCGTCCATGAAATTAACCAGACAATCGCTGCTTTGTTGTTTTTATAAAGAAACAAAGGGGAGGAAAGTCCGGGCTCCATAGGGCAGAGTGCCAGGTAACACCTGGGGAGTTTTGGCGAGAGCTAAAATTCACGACTAGTGCAACAGAGAGTAAACCGCCGATGGCTTATTTTATAAGATCAGGTAAGGGTGAAAGGGCGTGGTAAGAGCACACCGCGCAACTGGTAACAGTTGTGGCACGGTAAACTCCACTCGGAGCAAGGTCAAATAGGGATTCATTGGCGTGGCCCGCGTTGAATCCGGGTAGACTGCTTGAGCTAATGCGTGAGTATTAGCCTAGAGGAATGATTGTCCACGACAGAACCCGGCTTATCGGTTAATTTCACTTTCTACTTCTTGTTATCGTTTAATCCAATTTTAGATTGCTTTTTATTGCTTAAAGAGCGCTTAACAGCGAGAAAAATTGAAAAAATTAACCCTAACACCAACAACAAAACAGGTATTAGCATTAATAAAGACATGATCTGCTTTTCATACTCTTTGAAAACTGGTGATAATCCAAATAGGTAACCTAATGTCACAATCAAGAAAATCCATAATGTAGCACTGATTATATTATAAATATGGAATTTTCGACTGTGTAGTCCTGATAATCCAGCCATCATCGGTAATAATGTACGTACAAAAGCAATAAATCTCCCAATAAATAGCGCTTGTAATCCGTACTTATGGAATAATACTTCAGATTTATGATGATATTTTTCAGGTATATGTGCCATCCAACCTTGGACAAGCTTAGTATTACCAAGCCAAAGTCCTTGAGCATAACCTAACCAAGTACCTAAAGCAGCGCCAGCAATTAAAATAAAATTAATTAAACCAAAATGGAATACATTTTGGCTAATTAACACACCAGTTAAGAATAATAGACTGTCTCCAGGTAAAAAAGCCGCTGGTAAAACGCCATTTTCTAAAAGAATAATGACAAACAACATCCCATATAGTGTCCATAGCACATTAGGGTTTGAAAGCGTTGCAATGTCCAAATTAACAAACGCATGATAAAGTGTAATTATTGTTTCCATCTATTTTTAAATCCCATTGATGTATTATTATTAGTGGTTAATGGTACCACCAACGGTTAAATTATCCACTTTTAAAGTGGGTTGCCCAACCCCAACAGGTACGCTCTGCCCTGCTTTACCACAAACACCTACACCAGAATCTAATGCTAAATCATTACCTACCATAGATATTTGCTGCATAGTTTCTATACCTGAACCGATTAATGTGGCACCTTTAACTGGAGTTGTTATTTTTCCCTTTTCAATTAAGTAAGCTTCTGAAGTTGAAAACACAAACTTACCAGAGGTGATATCTACTTGTCCACCAGCAAAATTAGGTGCATAAAGACCATAATCGACGCTACTAATGATATCGTCAAAAGAAGAATTTCCTGCCAACATATAGGTATTGGTCATTCTTGGCATAGGTAAGTATGCATATCCTTCACGACGACCATTACCAGTTGAACATGTATTCATCAATTTTGCGTTAATCTTATCAAACATATAGCCTTTTAAAATACCATTTTCAATAAGCACTGTTTTTTGACTTGGAGTACCTTCGTCATCAATAGATAGTGAGCCACGGCGATTTTCAATCGTGCCATCATCAACAATAGTACAAACTTCTGAAGTAACTTGTTCACCAATTTTTCCAGAAAAAACTGAACTGTTTTTACGATTAAAATCGCCTTCTAAGCCATGACCTACAGCCTCATGTAACAAAACGCCAGGCCAACCAGCACCTAAAACAACAGGCATTGTTCCTGCTGGTGCGGCTTTAGCAGAAAGAGAAACAAGTGCTTGACGCACGGCTTCTCGCGCATAGCTGTCAGCATAACTTTCTGATGTTTTTGGGTTGATTGTTAAAAAATATTCATACCCAAATCGACCGCCACCCCCACTACTTCCTCGCTCACGTCTCCCCTCTTTTTCAACCAAAACTGAAACGGATAAACGCACCAAAGGACGGGTGTCAGCTTTTAATGTACCGTCTGTTGCTACTATTAAAATATCTTCATAACTTCCTGTTAAACTGGCTGAAACTTCAATAACGCTAGGATCGATTGAACGTGCTAAGTGGTCAATTTGTTGCAACAATTCAATTTTCTGTTCTTTAGAAAAAAAATTGATCGGATTGATTGACGAGTATATAGATACTGCTTGAGCAGATTTAAAAGGCGTCACTTTGATAGGTGTTTGTATTTTAGTAATTGAATTGGCTGCTAATATACTTTGTTCTAACCGAGCTAATGAAAGTTGATCAGTATAAGCAAATCCGGTTTTTTCACCAACAACGGCTCTAACGCCAACACCTTGGTCACGGTGAAATGAGGCATTTTTTATAATACCATCTTCAAGTAACCAGTTTTCATAATAGCCAGACAAAAAATACAAATCACCAAAATCAATTTTCCTTGAGCTCAGCATATCAAGCAAATGCAAAAGATCTTGTTGGCTTAGATTGTTTGGGTTGAGTAGTCGTTCACTCACTTGAGTTACTATCATAAATTCCTTAAATTCTAATTGTTAATAGAAGTTTTTGATAATCGATTATAACTAGTTGATCATAACAATTATTTAACTTTCATTATTTTTATACTGAAACGTATAGTTTCCTGAAACTTTTTTACAAGACATTGCTTCTACATTAATACAACATCATATTGTTCTTGAATATAAAGTGGTTCAACTTTTACTTCAACATGTTTACCCACAAATACCTCAACTTCAGCTAAAGCATGAGACTCATCATTAGTTAAAGCATTAGCCACAGCAGCCGAGGCATAGACCAAAAAGTATTCTGAATGATGCGCTTTATAAACACGAACTATATCTCGTAATATTTCGTTGCAAACTGTTTCTACCGATTTGACCATACCACGCCCTTTACATGCTGGACATTCTTCACAGAGAATATGCCCTATACTTTCACGTGTTCGCTTGCGAGTCATTTCAACCAACCCTAAACTCGAAAATAAATTAACAGTTGTCCTAGCCCTATCTTTAGATAAAGAATCATGGAGCGATTGTAACACCCGTTCACGATGCAGTTCTTCTTGCATGTCGATAAAATCAATAATAATAATACCCCCTAAATTACGTAAACGTAATTGCCGTGCAATAGCTATTGTTGCTTCTATATTTGTATTAAAAATCGTCTCTTCTAAATTTCGATGACCTACAAATGCACCAGTATTGATATCAATAGTAGTCATGGCTTCAGTTTGATCAATAATTAAATATCCGCCAGACTTTAATTTGACTTTACGTTCTAATGCTCTTTGAATCTCATTTTCGGTATCATAAAGATCGAAAATAGGTATATTACCACGATAAAGAGATAATTTATTGGTTACTTCGGGCATAAATTCTTGCGTAAATTCAACTAATAAATCATAAGTTAATTTCGAATCCACTAAAATTCGCTCAATTGGATCACCAACAAAATCACGCAATACTCGTTGTGATAATGCCAACTCCCCATAAACTAAATTCTTACTTACTGGGCGAGCCATGCGTTCTTGAATTTTAGCCCAAAGTCGTTTTAAAAAATTAGCATCTTGTTCTAACTCATGCGCACTTGCACCTTCTGCAGCCGTTCTAACGATAAAACCAGCCTCTGTTGTCACATATTGCTCTACAATATTTTTTAACCTTTCACGTTCTTGTTCACTTTCTATGCGTTGCGATGTAGCTACATGCGCAGAATTTGATCCTGGCATTAATACCAAATAACGTGATGGCAAAGTAATATCGGTTGTAAGCCTAGCCCCTTTAGTTCCCAATGGATCTTTAACCACTTGTACCATTAAGTCCTGTCCTTGGCGAACAAGTTCAGAGATATCTTTTACTTGAAATTGTTCTTGCTCTGTATCTGATACACACTCAGTATGAGGCATAATATCTGATGCATGTAAAAAGGCAGCTTTATCAAGACCAATGTCTACAAAAGCGGCTTGCATACCAGGTAAAATACGAATTATCTTACCTTTATAAATATTTCCAACAATACCGCGTCTAGACTCACGATCAACATGGATTTCTTGCAATACACCATCTTCGATATAAGCAACTCGAGTTTCAGATGGCGTTACATTCATTAATAATTCAACAGACATAAGATTCCCTTTTAATCGATAGCAAAGCTTCGTCTTATTAGTCGCAAAAATAGATAGATGGCAATCCATAATAAACCATCAATACAGCTTGATATAAAAATCAATGATGATATTGTTATAGTATGATAAATACAGATTTGAAATAAAAATACCAGTAAATTATAGCATACCGATACCCCAAAGATGATAAACGACTGTTGCCATAACGCTAAATTACGTATTAATTGAAATTTAAAAACAAGCAAATAAGCAATAAATGAATAAATAAAAGCATGAATTCCCAAAATAGAACCAGTGCATAGATCCATTATAATTCCAAATACAAAAGCGGTACCAATCCCAACTCGATGAGGAAGCGCAATCAACCAATAAGAAAAAATTAAAATCAATATATGTGGCTTAAATATGCTATATGATGGAGACCACGGAATGATTTGTAAACATAAGCCAATTAATAGCGTTATCCAAATAATCATTATTCGATTACGATCCATCATGTTTTACTCCTTGATTTCCCCACAATAACAATAAATAACGTAAACGTTTCAAATCCGCTGTCGGTGTTGCTGAAATAATTGGGGTTGAATCTGTAATATCAAGTTTTACTGAACTAACTACAGCTACCGGATATCCTTCAGGGAAACGACCATCAAGTCCTGAAGTAACTAAAACATCACCGACTTTTATATCGACGTTATTAGGCATAAATTCTAATGTTAAATCATTACTACATCCATTTCCCACAGCAATCATACCAATATCATTTCTTAATACTTGTACGGGTATTGCGTGTTGATAATCGCATAACAAAATTGCACGACTAGTTGATTGAGCTGTTTGATAAATTTGCCCTACAATTCCTTTTTCATCCACAACAGGTTGTCCTACATAAACACCATCTTGTTTACCTTTATTTACAACAAATTGATAAACATAAGGATCAGTGTCTGTAAGTAATACTTGTGCAGCCATCTTCTGTTCATCATGCCTTAAAGGAGAACCTAACAATTCACGGAGTCTATCATTTTCATGTTTTAAATGCTCAAGTAATAATAGATCGTTTTTTTGTTGTAATAAGTCTGCATGTAAATTTGTATTTTCATTTATTAATGTTTCTCGTGTTTTGGACATCTCGTAAAGAGAATCAAACGACGACTTTGGTGCATTTGAAACATAATATAGAGGAGAAATAAGGGTATCTAAATAATAACGAATTTCTTTAAATGGGCGATAATTGACATCTAATACAATTAGAACCAAGGCTAACGCCAAAGAAGTAAATAATTGTACACTAAGAGGGGAGCGTTTAGAAAAAAGTAATTTCATTGCCAGTACTTACCTGCTTAAAGCTCAAGATCTAATTATTTCAAAATATGACTCCGCCGACACAATTGTCGGCGGAAAAAAATATGAGATGCATGCATAACTATTGTTTTATCAACATGAAACTAATTAACAATAACTTATTAAGTTATTCTTCACTAAATAGATCACCACCATGCATATCAACCATATCTAGCGCCTTGCCGCCACCTCTGGCAACGCACGTTAATGGATCTTCAGCCACTACTACATGAATCCCTGTTTCAGCTGATAATAACTTATCAATATTACGTAATAAAGCACCACCACCGGTTAAAACCATACCATGTTCTGAAATATCAGAAGCAAGCTCAGGAGGGCACTGCTCTAATGCAACTTTTACCGCACTAACAATACCACTTAATGGCTCTTGTAATGCTTCTAAAATTTCATTAGAGTTTAAAGTAAAGCTACGTGGCACACCTTCAGCAAGATTACGCCCACGCACTTCAATTTCAAGAACTTCATCGCCAGGATAAGCACTACCAATAAAATGTTTGATTTTTTCGGCTGTTGCCTCACCAATTAAAGCGCCATAATTGCGACGAACATAGTTAATAATCGCTTCATCAAATCGGTCACCACCAATACGAGCAGATGCAGAATAAACAACACCATTTAGTGAAATAACAGCCACTTCGGTAGTTCCACCACCGATATCAACAACCATTGAACCAGTAGGTGCAGATACAGGTAAATCAGCACCAATAGCTGCCGCCATTGGCTCTTCAATTAAATACACTTCGCGAGCCCCTGCACTTAATGCTGACTCTCGGATAGCTCGACGTTCAACTTGTGTAGCACCTACAGGAACACAGACAAGTACGCGAGGACTTGGTCTTAAAAAACTATGGCTGTGAACTTGGCGAATGAAATGTTGTAACATTCTTTCAGTGACAGAAAAATCAGCAATAACACCATCTTTCATCGGTCTAATTGCTGCTATATTGCCAGGTGTTCGCCCTAACATCTGTTTCGCAGCATGCCCAACAGCAGCAACACTTTTTGGAGTGCCTGTGCGATGATCTTGGCGAATCGCTACAACTGAAGGCTCGTTTAACACGATACCTTGCCCTTTTACATAAATAAGTGTGTTTGCTGTACCTAAATCAATCGATAAATCATTTGAAAACAAGCCACGAACTTTTTTGAACATAATAAAAACTCTTCCTAGAATTAATCTTGTTTAAGTATATTTCAGTATTAAAAAACAACCATGGAATCAAAAAATAGATATTTTCAACTTTATTAAGGCTAAATGGAGTATAATTTAAGCCTTTCAAACCATAGCAAATCTCAATAGTAATTGACGCTCAATATTGTATCGCAATTATAAAATAATACCTAGAAAATAGTATAACAAGTGATTGTAAAGGAGATATATAATGACAAAATCTGTTTTACAGTGTATTCTTCCGCGTTAATGTTGAGTTACAACTTTATTACCGACTAAAAAAACACCTTTAGCCGATAATAAGGATGCATTTAAATAATTGTTACTTATGTCAAATAAACACGGTGTAATTCATGGATATACGCAAAATTAAAAAATTAATTGAATTAGTTGAAGAGTCAGGTATTTCAGAGCTTGAAATTTCTGAAGGTGAGGAATCAGTTCGTATTAGTCGTGCTGCTCATACTACAAACTATTCGGCGCCAGTACAAAATATTCAAATTCCTCAACCAGCTCCTGTTGTTGTAGCTCCAACCGTTCAAACAGAAGTTGTAACAGATAATGTGGTAACTGATGGTACAACAATTAAATCCCCAATGGTTGGAACTTTTTATCGTACACCGAGCCCTGAATCAAAAGCTTTTGTTGAAATTGGTCAAACAGTAAATGTTGGCGATGTGCTTTGCATCGTTGAAGCGATGAAAATGATGAACCAAATCGAATCAGAAAAAGCTGGTACAATAAAAGCCATATTGGTTGAAAATGGTCAACCAGTTGAATTTGATCAGCCACTATTCATTATTGAATAATCTGAATTTATTATTGACAATACGATTAAGAGATTGAATATGCTTGATAAAATTCTTATTGCGAATCGTGGAGAAATAGCTCTACGCATCTTACGAGCATGTAAAGAACTTGGAATAAAAACTGTCGCCGTTCATTCTACGGCAGATAAAGACTTAAAACATGTATTACTTGCAGACGAAACCGTCTGTATTGGCTCAGCAGCATCGGTAAAAAGTTACCTTAACGTTCCCGCATTAATTTCAGCTGCGGAAGTAACTGGATCAGCTGCTATTCATCCTGGTTATGGTTTCTTATCTGAGAATGCAGATTTTGCTGAACAAGTTGAGCGATCTGGTTTTATTTTTGTTGGTCCTACACCAGATACTATTCGACTTATGGGGGATAAAGTATCAGCAATTCACGCCATGAAAAAAGCAGGGGTTCCTTGTGTACCTGGTTCAGATGGTCCTCTAAGTAGTGATATTGAAATTAATAAACAAATTGCTAAGCAAATTGGCTATCCTGTTATTATTAAAGCTTCTGGTGGTGGTGGCGGACGAGGCATGCGTATTGTTCGTGAAGAAAATGATCTTGAACAATCTATCAAAATGACCAAGTTAGAGGCCAAAACTGCTTTCAATAATGATATGGTTTACATGGAAAAATTCCTTGAAAATCCTCGTCATATTGAAATTCAAGTACTTTCTGATGGTCAAGGAAATGCTGTTTATTTAGGTGAACGAGACTGCTCAATGCAAAGACGGCATCAGAAAGTTGTTGAAGAAGCTCCTGCTGTTGGTATTACACCTAAAATGCGTAAATTTATCGGTGAGCGTTGCGTTAATGCATGTATCGAGATTGGCTATCGAGGTGCTGGCACATTCGAATTTTTATTTGAAAATGGCGAATTTTATTTCATTGAAATGAATACCCGTATTCAAGTAGAACATCCAGTTACTGAAATGATAACCGGTGTTGATCTAATTAGGGAACAAATTTTAATTGCAGCCGGTAAGCCGCTTTCAATTAAACAAAGTGATATTGAAATTAAAGGCCATGCGATTGAATGTAGAATTAATGCTGAAGATCCTAAATCTTTTATGCCATCACCAGGGAAAATCACTCGCTTCCATGCCCCAGGTGGCTTTGGCATTCGTTGGGAATCGCATATTTATGCTGGTTACAGTGTCCCACCTTACTATGACTCAATGATTGGTAAATTAATTGCTTATGGTGAAACACGTGAAGTCGCTATAGCACGTATGAAAAATGCATTAGCAGAACTGGTTATTGATGGAATCAAAACCAATATTGATCTTCATATTGATATTATGAACGATAAAGGTTTCCAAAAAGGTGGCACAAATATTCATTATTTAGAAAAGAAATTAGGTATTTATGAATAACAAAATAATCCCTATTTATTAGGGATTATTGCTTTATTTAAGTATCAATAAGATATGGGTAGAAACAAATGAAAAAATGGAAACGAAGTGCTGAAGAAATTTTAACTATGGGACCAGTGGTTCCGGTTATCGTTATTGAACGAATTGAGGATGCTGTACCGCTGGCTAAAGCTCTTATTGCTGGCGGAGTGAAGGTACTGGAAGTAACATTAAGAACAGCTTGTGCGATTGAAGCAATTAAGAAAATCATCAAAGAAGTTCCTGAAGCAATTGTAGGAGCAGGAACAGTAACTAGTGTTGAACAACTAAAACAGGTTACTGAAGCTGGTGTAGAGTTTGTTATTACACCAGGAATTACCGATGCTATTTTAGAAGCTGCAGTTGCAGGTCCTATCCCTGTTATTCCTGGTATTGCAACTATTTCTGAATTATTAAAAGCCCAAGAATATGGTTTAACTGCATTAAAATTCTTCCCAGCTGAAATCAATGGCGGAGTTGCAGCATTAAAAGCATTTGCTGGCCCTTGTGGATACATGAAGTTTTGCCCTACGGGCGGTGTAAACCCTAAAAACTACCGTGATTATTTGGCACTTAATAATGTATTATGTGTTGGTGGAACTTGGTTTATTCCAACGGATGCCATAGCAAAAGGTGATTTTACTAAAATCACTGAGATGGCTAAGGAAGCTGTTGTTGGTGCACAGTAGCTAATTATTATTCCGCCGATCAATATCGGCGGCTATTACTATTTCCTAGCTTTAATTAACTTCTCAATCCTAGTCCACTATCAATCAGTCGCCATGCAATTACATAAAGTACAGTTACAAATAAAATAAGCATTGAAAATGTGATCCATAATGGCACATCTGACACGCCTAAAAATCCATAACGAAAACCATTAATCATATAAACAATGGGATTAATTTTCGATATCCATTGCCAAAAAGTTGGTAACATAGAAATTGAATAAAAAACGCCACCTAGGTAAGTTAATGGTGTTAACACAAATGTTGGAATAATGCTTATATCATCAAACGTCTTAGCAAATACAGCATTGAGTAGGCCTGCTAATGAAAATAAAATCGAGGTCAGTAGCAATGTAAAAATAACAAACAACCAAGAATGTACATCAAAACGGACAAAAAATAGCGATACGATAGTAACCAAAATACCCGTTAAAATACCGCGCATCACACCACCACCTACATATCCTAGAATAAGAATATTTGTTGGTACCGGTGCCACCAATATTTCTTCAATATTACGTTGAAATTTAGCACTAAAAAAAGATGAACAAACATTGGTGTAGGAATTAGTAATTACTGACATCATTATTAAGCCTGGCACAATAAATTCCATATAGCTAAAACCGCCCATGTCGCCAACACGAGAACCAATTAAATTACCAAAGATAATAAAATAAAGCGACATGGTAATAACAGGTGGAATTAAGGTTTGAATCCAAATTCTTAAAAATCGGGTTACTTCTTTACGCCAAATACTTTTTAAGGCAATCCAATATAAATTATTCATTAATGCCACCTTTTTGTTTAGTATCACTATGCAACAGCTCAACAAATAACTCTTCTAATCGATTCGCTTTATTTCGTACGCTGATAACTTTAATATTTTGTTTATTTAATTGTTCAAATAATTGATTTAATCCATTTTGTTTATCTACTTTCACTTCCAACATCCCAGGCTCAACATCGGAATAATTATAGCCATTTAACTCAATCTGCTTAGGCGTCGCCACATAATCAATAACAATTGTTTCAGATTGGCTTTTCGCCAATAGCTCACGCATTGATGAGTTTGCTATCAATTTGCCGCTCTGAATAATACCAATATTTCTACAGAGCATTTCTGCCTCTTCTAAATAATGTGTGGTTAAAATAATTGTGATACCTTGACGATTGATTTCACGTAAAAAATCCCACATAGAACGGCGTAATTCAATATCAACACCTGCAGTCGGTTCATCAAGAATTAATAATTTAGGTTCATGTATGAGAGCTCTGGCTATCATTAATCGCCTTTTCATTCCACCTGATAACATATTAGCTCGACTATGGCGTTTATCCCACAAATCTAAAACTCGCAAATATTTTTCCGCACGCTCTAATGCTATTTTTCGGGGCAATCCATAATAACCACCTTGATTAGTGACTATTTGTAACACTTCTTCAAATTGGTTAAAATTGAATTCTTGCGGTACAATCCCTAATTGTCTTTTGGCATTTACAATATCGGTATCTAAGTCATAACCAAAAATTTTCACTTGCCCACAAGTTTTAGTTACTAATGAACTAATAATACCTATAGTTGTTGATTTACCAGCACCATTTGGCCCTAGCAAGGCATAAAAATCACCAGCTTGTACAGTTAAATCGATACCTTTTAATGCTTCTATACCATTTTTATAGATTTTTTTGAGTGAGATTAACTCAAGTGCAGGAATTGATGGCATGAATATATCCTAAGTGAATCAATTGTTATTTTAATAATATGATATCATGTTAAATGAATCGACAATATAATCAATCATTGTAAAGAGTGTTTTAGTTTAGTTTAGTTTTATTTATATCAATATAAATAAATTATAATTTCTAAAATAAAACATATATTATTAATTAAATACTAATAACGTATCTTTAATTATCAATCTGCGTCTAATTTATTGTTTAAGGTATAAGTATCATGTTTAAGATTGGATTAGTTTCAGTGTCAGATAGGGCCTCAAGTGGCGTTTACCAAGATGAAGGCATACCATCATTAATATCATGGTTACAAACAGCACTGAAAACACCATTTACAACCAAAAACCATATTATTCCAGATGAACAAGTTGTTATTGAACAAACATTATGCGAACTTGTTGATAATCAACATTGCCATTTAATCTTAACTACTGGTGGCACAGGTCCTGCAACTAGAGACGTAACCCCTGATGCAACATTAGCAATCGCCGATCGTGTAATGCCTGGTTATGGTGAACAGATGCGTCAGATCAGTTTACATTTTGTACCAACTGCTATTTTATCTAGGCAAGTTGGTGTTATTCGCAAAAAATGTCTAATCATCAACCTACCAGGTAGACCAAAATCAATTAAAGAAACACTTGAGGGTATTAAAGATGATCAAGGTAATGTTATTGTCAGTGGCATATTTGCTAGTATCCCTTATTGTATACAACTACTAGAAGGACCTTATATTGAAACCTATGACCAAATAGTAAAATCTTATAGACCGAAGGGTGCGATTAAATCAACGCTTTAATTTTATGCATATTTAACGCATAATTATGTATATAATAATTACTACTGATACATTAAAATTGGTAGTAGTTATTTTGATTTAAATATCAATTAGACTTTATTATGAGCCTTATAACTACATTTATTAGCAGTAAAGAGTAACAAATTAGACGCCAAGGAACATTATGAAACAAGCTAATCTCACAAAAACATTTAAAGAGATGCTTCGTCAAGAGAAGTTTAGTTCACAAATAGAAATCGTACAAGCGTTACAAGAACAAGGGTTTGATAACATTAATCAATCAAAAGTTTCACGTATGCTAACCAAATTTGGTGCGGTGAGAACCAGGAATGCAAAATCCGAAATGGTCTACTGTTTACCTGCAGAAATAAGCGTACCAACAACTAGTAGTCCATTAAAAAACTTAGTGATTGATATTGATTTCAATAGTTCAATGGTAGTGATACGTACTAGCCCTGGTGCCGCCCAACTCATTGCTCGATTACTAGATTCAATTGGTAAATCAGAAGGTATTTTAGGTTCAATTGCGGGTGATGATACAATCTTTAGTACACCAACTAAAGAATGTACAGTAAAAAAATTATATCAAACCATTATTGAATTGTTTGAACGAGAGCTATAAATCTTTCAATTTCACTATATTACAACCAAATAATTTTTGGTATTTAAACTATTGACACAATTGATAAAATCGTTAATCCTATATAGTGCTGATTTCGTAACAGAAGTTGCAAAACGAAGAGGCGCATTACTCAGGTAAGTCATTTTAGGGCCTGGAACCACTAATAAATGATCGAGGGGACGTAATGCCGAGGTTTGATTACCCATCCAGAAGTAATCAAATCGACTGCAAGGGCTGAATCCCTTGGGTTGTCACCTTAACAGGTGGAGCGCTTCATGGTTTGTACTTTTTAATTATAAATAGAACATGCCCGCTCTAACTCTGTTAAAAATAAAAATTTTTAATATGAGGAATCCATGGAAACATCATTTGTAATTGCTAAATTTGGTGGTACTAGTGTTGCCGATTATCCAGCAATGGTAAATAGTGCCAATATTGTAATCGCTAATCCTAATGTTAAAGTTGTAGTGTTATCGGCATCTGCCGGCGTGACCAATTTGTTAGTTGCATTAGCAGAAGGTCGTGATACCGATGTTCGCTCTCAACATATTGCAAAAATTCAATCTATCCAATACAACATCTTAGAACAGCTACCTGAAAACCCCGAACTCCGAAATGAAATAGACCAAATCATTGCTAATATAGCCTCATTGTCAGAAGCGGCAAGTTTAGCTACATCGCCAGCATTAACTGATGAACTTGTTAGTCACGGTGAAATAATGTCTTCCAAACTCTTTGTGGAGATATTAAAAGAAAAGCAAAAAAATACTACATGGTTTGATGTACGTAAAGTATTGCGCACTGATAATAAATTTGGTAAAGCCACACCTAAAATTGAAGATATTAAACAACTTTGCTGTGCACATTTAAAATCACTAAACAATCAAAATATCATAGTAACACAAGGATTTATAGGTAGTGAAAGTTCAGGAAAAACTACAACCTTAGGGCGCGGTGGTAGCGACTATACCGCTGCTTTATTAGGTGAAGCATTAAATGCAACTCAAATTGACATTTGGACTGATGTGGCAGGAATTTATACTAACGATCCGCGCATTACTCCAGCGGCTAAACGTATTGATGAAATATCTTTTGCCGAAGCAACAGAAATGGCAACATTTGGTGCAAAAGTGTTGCACCCTGCAACATTAGTACCCGCTGTGCGTAGCAATATCCCAGTTTTTGTTGGTTCAAGCAAAGCGCCTCAAGAAGGAGGAACAATTGTTTACAACACAAACAGCATTACATCTAAATTACCCGTATTTAGAGCTTTAGCATTACGCCGTAAACAAACTTTACTAACCCTAACCAGTTTAAATATGTTACATGCGCAAGGTTTTCTTGCAAATGTGTTTACGATATTAGCCAAGCATAATATTTCTGTTGATTTAGTTACTACATCAGAAGTAAGTGTCGCATTAACTATTGATACCACAGGTACTAACACCAACGGTAACAGTTTATTAACAAAAGAATTATTTAATGAACTATCAACAGTTTGTAATGTAACTGTAGAGGAAGACTTAGCACTAATTGCGATCATAGGCAATAACTTAACCTCAACACGAGGCATACCAAAAGAAGTGTTTGGTGTATTAGATGAGTTTATTATTAGGCTTTGCTGTTATGGAGCAAGTACACACAATCTTTGCTTATTAGCAAAAAGCAATGATGCCGAGTCAATTATTAAAATTCTACATAAAACAATTTTCGAACAATAAGATTAAAAGGGGGATTAAATCTCCCTTATATTTCATTACTAATATTTACTTGTTTTTATTATAACCTCGTTAAAAAATGAAAACACACCGAATATTAAAATTAATAATCTTTATATTTTACATATCATTTCTGACTTTTGAACAATCGGTTAAAACTATTACATTGAACATCAGCATCTGTTAGATTTTTTAATATATTTGAGTAAACTAACTTTAATTTCAATAACAAAAGGAAATAATCATGGGTATCATTAGTTGGATAGTTCTAGGATTAATTGCCGGCTGGATTGCGAAGTTTTTTATGCCACTTGGACGTGTAGGAGTGATTAAAACTATTTTATTAGGTGTAGCTGGGGCCTTAGTGGGTGGGTATATTAGCACCTTCTTTGGTTGGGGTAGTGTGACAGGATTTAATTTCCCAAGTTTATTTATTTCTGTTTTGGGTGCTATTTTACTGATATATCTTTATCGTCTTTTAAAATAAAATTATGTCTCAATCAAACTTGGTTGAGTTCTTCCGCCAAGTTTGATTTATATAAGCAAAGAAATTATTTTTGCCATCAATTCAAACAATTTTTTTAATATCCAAAAACAAACATAGCCTAAACATAAGAAAAAAAATATCATTAAACATAAAATGCCAAATGTAATTAATGCAAAAATAAAACAGACGAAAAGTACTGGTATAAAGTAAATAATATCTATTTTTGTTATAGTATTAATAAATATAAAAAAAACTATTGTTATAGCAATTAATACTAACCAATATAAAATTTTCATAACTTTATTTTTAGGTTTAGCATCAAGAGCAATACCTGTAGCTTCCAAACCTACCCTTATGACATCAAAAATATCAAATAGCATAACCAATATTTCCTTTCATTTTTGTTGTAAAGATGTTAATAAGTAATTTCGCCGTATCTAGATTTTTGTTATATTAATATTTAAAAATCACTTATTAATAAATAGTAATTATAATGCTAAAAATATTCAATACATTAACACGCGAGAAAGAAATATTCCAACCTATTACCCCTAATAAAGTTGGACTCTATGTTTGTGGAGTGACAATTTACGATCTTTGTCATATTGGTCACGGACGTACTTTCGTTGCTTTCGATGTTGTCGCACGTTATTTACGTTTTTTAGGTTACGATTTAACTTATGTTCGTAATATTACTGATGTTGATGACAAAATAATTAGACGTGCGTTCGAAAATGGTGAAACCTGTGAGCAACTTACAGATAGAATGCTACAAGAAATGTATACCGATTTTGATGCACTAAATATTCGTCGGCCTGATATAGAGCCTCGTGCAACTCATCATATGCCACAAATTATCAAATTAGTTGAAGAGCTTCTCGAAAAAAAACATGCATATATTGCCAATAATGGTGATGTCATGTTTTCGGTAGACAGCGATCCGAATTACGGTATGTTATCTCGCCAAAATTTAGAGCAGCTACAAGCTGGTGCTCGTGTTGATGTGGTTGATGTTAAACGTAATCCAATGGATTTTGTATTATGGAAAATGTCAAAACCTAACGAACCAAGTTGGGATTCCCCATGGGGTAAAGGGCGCCCTGGTTGGCATATTGAATGTTCAGCAATGAACAGCTATCAATTAGGTAATCACTTTGATATTCACGGTGGTGGTTCAGATTTAATGTTTCCACATCACGAAAACGAAATTGCCCAATCAACTTGTGCTCATGATGGGCAATATGTCAATTATTGGATGCACTCGGGTATGGTGATGATCGATCAAGAAAAAATGTCAAAATCACTCAATAATTTTTTCACTATTCGTGATGTATTAAAGCATTATGATGCTGAAACAGTACGTTATTTTTTATTATCTGGTCATTACCGTAGCCAATTAAATTATAGTGAAGATAATTTAAAACAAGCAAGAATAGCACTTGAGCGACTATATACAGCCTTGCGTGATACTGATGCGAATCATCCACATACAACACCTGACAGTAATTATTATCGCCAGTTTTGTAATGCAATGGATGACGACTTTAATACACCAGAAGCTTATTCAACGCTTTTTGATCTGGCTCGTGAAATAAACAAAGCCAAAGCCGATAATAATATGCTCCTCGCAAATGAATTAGCAGCTGAATTACGTTATTTATCAGCAGTACTTGGATTATTAGAGCAAGATCCTGTTAAATTTTTACAGGGCGATAAGCAAGATGATGTTGATGTTGCATTAGTTGAAGCATTAATAAAACAACGTAACGAAGCAAGAGCAAGCAAAAATTGGTCGCAGGCCGATGAGGCTCGTGACAAATTAAATGCAATGAATATTGTCCTTGAAGACAGTGCAAACGGCACAACATGGCGTAAAAAAGCTAATAGCTAATACTTAGAATTGATATTTTGATTAATAGATAAGGTAATATATTAGATAAGGTACTATATTAAACAGTATCAACCTTAAAATAACACCCACAAATCTGTGGGTGTTTCTATGTGTCATCAATGCAAAATTTTATTAATCGAAGTTAAAATGCCTCGCAAAATATTTAGTTCCTGTTGTTCAATACGTGCACGTGTAAATAATCGACGCAAACGCCCCATAATTTGCCCTGGATGATTGGCATTAATAAAGCCTGTCTGTAATAAAGTTTGTTCTAAATGTTGGTAAAAGCGCTCTATATCAGCATCTATAGGAAACTCAGTTTCAGCCATATTCTCATTTTCCCTCTCAGATTGCTTATCTTCAAGATTGAGCATTGACATACGAATTTCATAACACAAAACCTGTACCGACATAGCAAGATTTAAAGAACTATAACTAGGGTTAGCTGGAATTCCAACATGGTAATGACACTTTTGCAATTCTTCATTAGTTAAACCAACACGCTCACGCCCAAATACCAAAGCGACTTGAGTATGGAGATTTGAGGCTTCTTGAATAATCTTATCGCCACACTTTTTGGGAGTTAAATATGGCCACTGTAAACTACGAGAACGCGCACTAGTACCAATCACTAAAGTACAATCAGCAATGGCTTGTTCAAGTGAAGAAAAGATTTGTGCATTTTTTATAATATCACGGGCACCTGCAGCTAACGAAATCGATTGAGAATCAGGTTTTATGATCGGATTAACTAAACAAAGGTTAGTTAATCCCATAGTTTTCATTGCTCTCGCAGCAGAGCCCATATTGCCTGTATGAGACGTTTCAACCAAAACAATCTTCACATTATCTAAATAACTCACATTGTCCTCATTATTGAAAATTACCTATAACATAGGATAAACTAAATAATTATTAATACAGTATATATTAAAACCATGGTAAAATCAGTTTCATCCCGTCCACATGTTATGCAATATTTAGTCAATGAAATCTATTTTAAAATTAAACTAATAAAAATCAGGCAAAAACAAAAATCTTATTAACGAGACTAAAATAATTTGCCAATGTAATAACAACATTAAAATTAACTTTGTTGATAAAAAAGAGGAGGTCAATTATGACTTTAAGTATTACCAGTAAACAAATGGAAGTTACCCCTGCTATTCGTAGCTATCTAGAAGATAAATTTTCGAAGTTAGATAAATGGAGAGCACTGTTAATCAACCCTCATTTTATTTTATCGAAAGAACCAGATGGATTTATTGTTGATGCAACAATTGCTACCAAAGGAACTTCATTAGTTGCCTCTGCCAAACATATTGATATGTATGCTGCAATAAATGACCTTATTGATAAGCTTGAAAAACAACTTAATAAACTACAACACAAAAATGAATCTCGGCGTGCGGTTAACAGCATAAAAGACGCAGTATTAGAAGAAGAAATTTAATTTGTTAATTTTCTTGATTGAATAAAAAGGCACTTTGATGGTGCCTTTATTTTTTTGCTTGTTATAATACAAACTATCTTTTTTAAATAACTAATAAAAAATGGCTACAAATCCTTTATTATCTTTGCGAGATAAAATTAATAAATTAGATAAAACATTGTTAGAGCTTATTGCCCAGAGGCGCCAACTTTCAACGCAAGTAATTCATACGAAAATTGAAGCAAACATTCCTGTGCGTGATATTGATCGTGAACGTTCACTTATCAGAACCTTAATCAATGAAGGCAAAGACTATCATCTTGATGATATTTTCATTAAACGCTTATATCAATTAATTATTGAAGATTCTGTACTATTACAACAAAAAATCTTGCAAGAAAAGCTTAATCTCAGCACAATCACCACAGCCAAAGTTGCCTTTTTAGGCCCCAAAGGATCTTATTCGCATTCTGCTGCTCGCCGCTATGCTAGCACTCACTTAGATGAAATGATTGAATTAAGCTGTTCAACCTTTAAAGAGATTTTTGAACAAGTCGAAAATAGTGCCGTAGATTATGGAATTTTACCAATAGAAAATTCAAGTTCTGGCTCAATTAATGAAGTTTATGATTTATTGCAAAAAACTAATCTGCATATTATTGGTGAGCTCTCTTTACCTATTGATCATTGTGTTCTTGCTATACAAAATTCACAGCTAGAGCAAATCGATACTATTTATAGCCATCCACAACCATTCCAGCAATGTAGTAATTTCTTAGAGAACTATCCTCATTGGAAAATCATATACTGCGATAGTACTTCATCAGCAATGGAAACTGTAGCTAAATTGAATCAACCTAATGTTGCAGCTATGGGTAATAAAGATGGTGGTGAATTATATGGACTACAAGTCCTTGAACATAATTTTGCTAACCAAAAAGAAAACATTACTCGTTTTATTGTGTTAGCTCGTCAGCCGATAGAAGTATCTGATCAAATCCCGGCTAAAACCACAATTCTCATGAAAACAGGTCAGCAAGCAGGTGCTTTAGTTGATGCGCTATCGGTATTACGTAACCATAACATTGTTATGACTAAACTTGAATCACGTCCAATTCATGGTACGCCTTGGGAAGAGATGTTTTATATCGATTTGCAAGGTAACATTCATTCTTATGAAATGCAAACAGCTCTCAAAGAATTGGCATCAATGACTTTATATACTAAGGTACTAGGTTGCTATCCTAGTGATTCTATTGTTGCTGCAATGTAATGGCTATGACAATACAATACTTTCCGCAAGCTGTCCTGACGTGGTATGAACAATATGGCAGAAAATCGCTACCATGGCAGGTCGAAAAAAGCTCTTATCATGTTTGGTTGTCTGAAGTGATGCTACAGCAAACCCAAGTTGCAACGGTTATTCCTTACTTTAACCGTTTTATTGAGCACTTCCCACAAATAACAGATTTAGCAAAAGCGCCAATTGATGATGTATTGCATCTTTGGACAGGACTTGGTTATTATGCAAGAGCACGTAATTTACATAAAGCAGCACAATTAATTGTGGATAAATTTAATGGCATGTTCCCTACAAAGTTCGATGATGTCGTCGTACTTCCAGGCATAGGACGCTCAACAGCTGGTGCAATTTTATCTCTTGCACAAAATCAACATTATCCAATTTTAGATGGCAACGTAAAACGTGTTTTAACCCGATATTTTGCTGTTGAAGGTTGGCCGGGTATTAAAACTGTCGAAAATAAACTTTGGCAATTAAGTGCACAAGTCACACCGAAACATAAGGTAGCAAAATTTAATCAAGCTATGATGGATATTGGGGCTATGGTTTGCACACGCACTAAACCTAAATGCTCCTTATGTCCATTGCAAACCCATTGTCTAGCATATAAAACCGAAAGCTGGCAACTCTATCCCACAAAAAAAACTAAAAATGCCATTCCCAAAAAGACAGCCTATTTTTTAATGCTGGAATATGATCATACAATTTGGCTTGAAAAAAGGCCTCCGTCTGGTATTTGGGGAGGATTGTATTGTTTTCCTCAATTTTCAAGTAAACAAGCAATAACTGACTGGTTAAAAAAACAAGGTATCGAAACAACAGCACCAAAGCAACTTGTTGCATTTCGCCACACATTTAGTCATTTTCACTTAGATATCTTTCCTATTTATTGTGTCATTACCAAGTATACAAAATGTTTTAATGAACATAGTGGCTATTGGTATAAACTAAAATCTAACAACGCAAAAATAGGTCTTGCTACCCCTGTTTATAACTTATTAAAACAAACAATTTAGTCACGATTTATTATCAATATTGGTGCACTTTTTAGTGCATCATTATTATTCTTGTTTAACTATAATTTGCTAAGCACATTAGATCATGCGGCTTTAGTTCAGTTTACTTATTTTATGGTTGGATTGTTATTTCTGAAATAGATTCTTAATCTATTAAGTATCATAATTTATTTTTTATACTGAAACACATACTTACCTGAAAGTTTTTGACAGCCACAATAATAACTAGATATAGGTTTAAATTAAATATGCATAGCATATTTAATCAGTTGCTTTTTTAATAGCTGACTATTATCAATAACATTCATACCAATTGTTCTTAACGTCTTTTTCAACAAATTATCACCATTAAACATATCTTGAATAGTTTGCATGGCCGTGAGCATAACTAACGCATCTTTGCGACGATTAAACTCAAATGATTTTAAATTTTTTACAAGCCCAATATCTTTATTAGTTTCAATTAATTGTTTAATGGTTGAAACTAATAAAGCAGAATCTTGAAAACCTAAATTTACCCCTTGTCCTGCTAAAGGGTGAATAGTATGAGCAGCATCGCCAATAAGTACTAACCGATGCTTAATAAATTGTTTAGCAAATCGCGCTTTTAATGGGAATACCATTCTAGGGTTAATTAACTGGCATTTACCGACTTTATCACCAGTCAACCGAAATAATTCGTTCGAAAATTCTGATTCAGAAAGTGAAGTTAAAGTAGACGCATTATCTGGTTTTGTCGACCAAACTAAACAACTTTTATTTACATTCCAAAGAGGAAGAAAAGCAATAATTCCATTGGGATAAAACACTTGCCTAGCACAGGATTGATGAGGATATTCAGTTTGAACAGTTGTAATCACAGCATGATGAAGATAATCACGCTCAAGAACAGAAATATTTTCACTCCTACGCACCCAAGAATGAGCACCATCAGCCCCTATCATTAATTTAGCTTGTAAAACAGCTTTATTTGCAAGTGTCAAAAAGACAAAATCATCATTAAATGTACAATCAACTGCTTCATGGCTATAAATTTTAATATTCGAACAGTTTAAGGCAAACTGGTAAAGATAATGAGAAATGACATTATTTTCAATTATGTATCCAAGATTAGAATAACCGTAATCTTTGGCTTGGGCAGACAAATGAGCTTGACCATTTTTTTCCCATACACCTATCTCAGTAAATTCCTGTACACGCTTGCTATTACATAAATCATCCCATATACCAATTTTTGAAAAGTAGCGCTGGCTAGCGCCATTAATAGCAGAAGCTCTAATACTTATTTCAGCATGAGGCAAGAATTCATGCTGACAAAGTTTAGTATCTATAATCGCAATGTTTAAATCACATTGGCTAAGTGCACAAGCAGTGGCTAAACCAACTAATCCACCACCAACAATTACTACGTCAAATTGTAAATTCATACTAAATAAATGCAACTATTTATTATCATCTAACTTATTATCACTTTTTGATTCAACTTCGTCATCATTCATCGCTTTTTTAAAACCCTTCAGCGCTAAACCAAGATCCGAACCTAAATTACGTAACTTCTTAGTGCCAAATAATAAAATCACCACGGCAAGAAACACTAAAAGATGTGGAATACTAAAAGACATAATCAAATCCTCTCAATAAATATAACGCTCTGTTAGGATAAGCTTTAAAGCAAGTTTTATAGAATACTGATTATACTCTTTTTATGAAGGGATTTCATGAATAGTTCAAAAATAAAAAAAGACCTGTATAAAACTATACAGGCCAACATGAAATATAAGGAATATAAGGAAAGAAAACAATGAAAAATCCTTACCCTGCTTATTATCCATTTTTTTTCGCTTGAGTCAATATTTTTATTTGTTTTTTATTTGTTTTTATTTGTTCAATTATTAACCCAAAAGAATAAAATAAATAAAAACAATAAATTAATAATAGATGACTATTTAGGATGCATTTGATTAATATCAAAAACATTTAAAAAAAGAGATTGTTATCATTTAAATATTTTTTTTAACAGAAAAACACGAAAGATAAAATAGAAAAAAAACCTCTTTATTTCCTAAAAATATCACTACTTAAAAAGTAAAATACAGAAAAAAATAGAAAGTAAAAGTATAAATAACCAAAAAGCAAATTAAGTAAGAAAATTTGTTTTTTGGTTAACTTTTCACACTATTTGCTGTTTAAAATCGCAAAAAATACATTATAATTAATAAAATTACACTGGAAAAATAATGAGATGAAGATGAAAGTAACTAAAAATAATAATGTCAAAACATTTAAAGACAGATTACACAGCTCAATGCAGGGCTTATCTATTTCCGCCTTCGCGAAAAAATGCGATATGTCTGAAACAGTCATTAGAGATTATTTATCGGGTAAAACCTACCCGTCACTTATTCGTCTAGAAGTTATTGCTGAAAAATGTAATGTATCTTTCAATTGGCTTGCCACCGGCCATAGACAAGAATTTGTGGATTCGAAAGACGAAGAAGATGTTTACAACGAAAATATTTATCGAATTCCTGTCTATAAAAAACAATTACCAACTAAAGAAGAGGCACAAAAGGAACGTTTTATTAGAGAAACACCTCCTGTAATGAACTATCCCATTATTGAGGGGTGGGTCAAACATCGTGGTTTAGATGCTAAAAGGTTAATCATATACTGGGCTAAAGGTGATTTAATGTCGCCAGATATAGAAAACAATAATGGTCTAATTCTTAACACTGAAATAAATGATATTGTTGATGGGGCTATCTACCTAATTGAATATGAAGATATAACTTTTTTAAGAAAGGTACGCTTAACTCTCGATGGATGGTTGCTAATTTGTAATAATAGTCAACACCCTACCATTGAAGTACCCAAGAATGATTTTCATAAATATCATATTGTTGGGCGCGTTGTACTAATTATTAAAGATATTTTTTAATACTCTTAATTGTAGGAAAACGCCAAGTTGTTTATACTTCATGGTTAAAATAATCCTTTAAAAAAGCTAAGGTGTTTTCCTAACATTGCTTTATAAGGTTTAACGGCACTATAAAAATTAATCAAGCGTTTGAGCCTTTGTTTTCTTTTTTGAGTCGTTAAATATTGGCTGATGCTATAACTTCCCATTAACGTATGTATCACTATTTCAGCTTTTCCATTCATTTGTGGGCAGGTGATTTTTGCTTGACATACCGGTTATCACACAGTTCATCTAAATAAATCAAGGGATTATAATTCTGTTAAAAAGTTTCAGGAGCGTGCTACGTTTATGTATAAAAATTAATAAAATCAAATGGATATGTAAAAGCAAATATTCTCTAGTCTGCTGCTTTGTTTGATTTTTCAGTAAAGGAAAACCTTAGGTATCAGCCTGTCGCATTTATCTAGGATAAGTTTTGTTATCGCCTTTAGCTTGTCGTCTTAATTTATTTTCAATGGATTTTTCGATTTTTAAACAAACAGTTAATACCTAACTGATGGGTTTATAACGTTCATTTTTCCAACAAAAAGGGACAAAAATTCTAATCGAACCTTATTTATCACGTTATAAATGGTCGGGAAACCATAACGCGCTTAGCCAAATTAGTAACAGTTATTTTTCAAATTTTTGTAAATAACACGAGCAATTGCTACACATAATATAAAATTGAGGAAATATTTAAAATTTATTTGCTCATAAGTTATTTATTATTTTTAATATCTGCATTCACAATTATATAATTTTTCACTTTTTATTTAAGATATTGCATAAAACTTTAATGAAAATGTATTTACATCTATTTGCTACCCTTGTATTTTTCTATATTATTGACAATATCACTGTTAAAATTTTTATTATCAATTAGGCCTGATATGTATCAATTTTTTGAAAAATTGGTGTCATCTTATCCAAAAGATGAACCTAAACCTATGGCTAAAAATTTTTTTAGTTTCATTTGGCAATCAACTAAAGGAACTCGATTATTTTTACTATTATTAATTATTTTTAGTGCATTAGCTGGAGCTTTTGAAGCTTTTTTATATGCGGCTCTAGGTAAAGTTATTGATTGGCTTGCTGCTGTTGAGCCTAACAAATTTTGGCAACAAGAAAAAACAACATTAATGCTGTTAGCCTTAATCACTTTAGCAAGCACCATTATTATTGGACTACAAACCATTATTAAACATCAATGCCTTGCTGGAAATTTTCCAATGCGAATGCGCTGGAACCTACATCGATTAGTGCTAAATCAAAGTATGCGTTTTTTTCAAGACGAATTTGCAGGAAGAATATCAGCAAAAGTCATGCAAACAGCACTTGCGGTTCGTGATACTTGCTTTTTAGTGACAGATATTTTTATCTATGTTTTGATTTCGTTTATTACTATGGCAACTATTATCGGGCAGTTAAATATTTGGTTATTAATACCATTTGTATCTTGGTGTCTAATCTATGGTATATCCACGTATTATTTTATTCCCCGCTTAAGTAAAGTCGCTAGTATGCAAGCTAATGCTCGTTCTACGATGACAGGGCGTGTAACAGATGCCTATACCAATATTATGACAGTCAAACTATTTTCTCACTCTGGTAATGAGGCAAAATATGCTCAAGAATCAATGGATGAGTTTTTAGTTACTGTTAATAAGCAAATGCGCTTAGTCAGTAGTTTTGAAATTGTTAATCATTTATTATCTGTTTTGTTAGTATTAAGCACAACAGGCGTTGCCTTATGGCTATGGACAAATCAATTAATTGGTGTTGGAGCAATTGCAACAACAACAGCTGTAGCGCTTCGATTAAATGGTTTTTCACACTGGATCATGTGGGAAATGACAGCCCTATTTGAAAATATTGGTGTTGTGAAAGATGGTATTAATACTTTTTCTATAACTAAAAGTGTTGTCGATCAGCCTAATGCTTCTAAACTTAATGTAACTGAAGGAAAAATCGAGTTTAAACATATTAATTTCAGCTATGATGAAAAAAAACAAAGTTCAATAATTAAAAATTTAGATCTAACGATAAAACCAGGTGAAAAAATTGGTTTAGTTGGTCGTTCAGGAGCAGGAAAATCATCACTTATCAATTTGTTACTCCGTTTTTATGATTTACAAAGTGGCAAAATTATAATTGATGGACAAGATATTACAACTGTCACCCAAGAAAGCCTACGATCTCAAATTGGTATGGTTACACAAGATACGTCATTACTACATCGAACAGTTCGAGAAAACTTGCTCTATGGTAACAATCAAGCGACTGAAGACCAAATGATTATCGCGGCCCAAAAAGCACACGCTGATAACTTTATTCAAGCATTAGTTGACGCAAATGGTAGAGTTGGGTATGACGCATTTGTTGGTGAACGAGGGATAAAATTATCGGGTGGCCAAAGACAACGAATTGCCATTGCACGCGTCATTCTTAAAAATGCGCCTATTTTATTATTAGATGAAGCAACAAGTGCGCTAGATTCTGAAATTGAACAAGCAATTCAAGAAAGCCTATACACATTAATGGAAGGGAAAACGGTGATCGCTATTGCTCACCGTTTATCAACCATTGCGGCAATGGATAGATTAGTTGTACTCGATCAAGGTAAAATTATTGAACAAGGAACTCACCAAGAATTGCTTAAGAAAAATGGATTATACGCACAACTTTGGAAACATCAAAGCGGTGGGTTCTTAGGGCAGAGTGTTTGATTTTATACTTTACTAACAAATAAATTAGGACACATTGTTATTTTCATATAACAACTATGTGTCCTTTCACCAATCAGTTAATAAATTTTTTATAAAACTCTGATTCAAAGCGCATAATTGCACTATTTTTAGAACCGCTTTGATTATCCGCATGGTAACCTGATAATAACTGCACAAAAGCCATATATTTACCATCAGATTTTTGTATAAATCCAGCTAAATTATAGCATCCTTGAATATAACCAGTTTTAGCACGTATCGAATCCTTAAAAGGTGCTTGGTTAAAACTCTTGCGATTTTGTAAAGTTCCATCAACCCCAGCAATTGGTAGTTTCTCAATAATTCTTAATTGTTCATCATGGGCTGCAATATATTGTAAAACTTCCATTAATTTGTCTGCACTTACCAAGTTTAATCGAGATAAACCAGAACCATCAGCAATCACTAAGTTTTCAAGATCAATACCTGCTTTTTTGCGTAAAATTTGTTTAACTGCATCACCACCATTACGCCATGTACCTTGGACATTATAATAATGTGCACCTAAAGTTCTAAAAATAACATCGGCATACAGATTCTTTGATTTTTTGAGCATTACAGTTAATAAATCAGAAAGTGGCGCTGATTGATTAGATGCTAATAAAGTTAACTTTGAGTTAGTCCTTTGATTGATTTCAATGCTCGATCCTGTGTAAGTTATCTTTTGTAATTTAAGTTCATTTTTTAAAATAGTAGAAAAATACTCAACACCATCAACCACCGCAAATTTTAATGGTATTTTATCTGAACCTGCGTCAATACAGCCTGATAGATAATATCGATTTTTATATGAATAAGTAACATCTAATTCACAATACCTATCATTGATATCTTTGCTATTTTTTGCAATAGTTTTTACACTACCTATAACTACAACTGGAATATTAGTCGGTCCAGAAATAGAGGCCTTTTCGCCTACTTTACCTGGTGTCACTGTTGCATAAAAACAGTTATCATCAATAATTGCTGCCGATGGAGAGGCATTATAACAAGCTGTTAAATTATTCCATGACCACCCTTGAGCTTTGTCATGGCTTGTAAAAATTGAAGTATCTAAAATTATATTTCCTACAATTTTTTCAATACCTTTCTGACGTAAAGTAGCAATCATATTTTTTAATTGAGCTCGAGTAAACGTTGGATCACCACTTAATTGAATAATTAGATCACCATTTAACTGCTTTTTACTTATTGAACCATTGGTTTGTATACGAGTTATAAATCGAAAATCACTGCCTAGCTCAAGTTGAGCGGCTAAAGCAGTTATGAGCTTTTGAGTACTTGCTGGTTGTTTAAATTGATCACTTTTATATTTTGCTATTGTCTTAGGTTTAGTCCCCACCGATTGAACCAAAATTGATAAATCACTTCCTTTAGGTAAAGAAGATAGATAAGGTTCTACTGGTTGTGCATTTAATAATCCAGAAAAAAAAGAGAAAAGGAAAAAAATAATTACCTTGAATTTTATCATGAATATTGGCTCAAAATGTTATTAAATAAAAACAGTTAAATATGAGTTGCAAATATAACTTTTTTTGATTTAGCTAGCAATATATACTCAAGCACTTTTATAATTATGTACGATTGAAAAATGCAACATAACAAAAAGCAAAATTAACCCCATATAACTTTTGAAACTAGGTAATATAATTATGATTCAACATTCATTAGGTTTTCCAATAGAAACGATGTTGGTATTTATTGGACTAGCCTTGGCTGCAATTATTATTGATTTATATGCCCATCATAGCGATAAATCTATCAGTTTAAACAATGCTATTATCTGGTCAGTATTTTGGGTAATAGTTGCATTAGCATTTGCTCTATTTTTATACATCCATCATGGCCGAGAGGTGGCTAGTTTATTTATTACTGGTTACGTTCTTGAGAAAGCTTTATCAGTCGATAATTTGTTTGTAATTATGGCTATTTTTTCATGGTTTTCAGTACCAAATAATTATCGTCATCGATTACTTTATTGGGGAGTTATTGGTGCTATTATATTTCGTGCCATATTTGTTATCCTTGGTACAGGATTGCTATATTTAGGTCCTTGGATGGAATTTGTGTTTTCAATTTTGGTTGCTTGCACAGGAGTAATGATGTTGAGAAATCAAGACAATGAACAAAATATAAAAGATTACTCAAATCACTTTGCTTTCCGCATCGCCAAACGTATTTTTCCATCTTATCCCAAAATTGTTGGCCATCGTTTTTTATTATCACAAAAGCAACTTGATGCAGAACTTACAAAACCTGAAAATAGTAATTTAGTTGGTAAAATACCTAAAAGTTTTTTTTATGCTACACCACTATTTTTATGTATTGTTGTAATTGAACTTAGTGATGTCATGTTTGCATTTGATTCAGTTCCTGCTGTGATCGCTGTTAGTCAAGAACCGTTAATCGTTTATAGTGCCATGATTTTTGCCATTTTAGGCCTTAGAACAATGTATTTTATTTTACAAGCAATGAAGCAATATTTAGTTCACATTGGTAAAGCGGTTACCTGTTTACTTTTTTTTATTGCAGGAAAATTAGCTTTAAATGCAAGTAATCACCTATTTGGGTATGGTATTGATATAGATGCAACTACAAGTCTTTATATCATTTTAGGTATACTTGCTTTAGGTGTCATTGCCAGTATTATTTGGCCAGAAAAAGATTAAAATTAATGTTATATAAATCATAGGCAGGTCCCCCTGCCATTTATTAGAGTTAAGTACGTTTTAAAGAGCGAATATAATAACTGATCCCTAAAATAATAAACCAAATAGGTGTAGCCACTAACGCTTGACGAGTATCAGCCTCAAAACTAAGTAACACAATCATAAAAGCAAAAAAAACTAAACAAACATAACTCATCAAAATTCCACCTGGCATTTTAAATTGAGATTGCTGATGCAAATTATCTTTTTTACGACGATAAGCAATATAAGAAATAAGAATCATCGACCAAATGAACATAAATAAAATAGCTGAAATTGTAGTGACTATGGTAAAAGCTTCCATTACATTAGGTACTAAGTAAATCAATACAACGCCGCTAAATAAACAACTACACGAAAATAATAAACCATTTGCTGGCACCGAACGGCTTGATAACTTACCAAAGGGTTCTGGAGCATCTTGTTTTTTAGCTAGTCCAAATAACATTCTACTTGTTGAGTAGATACCACTATTAGCTGAAGATGCTGCAGATGTTAGTACGACAAAATTAATGATGCTTGCTGCAGCAGGCAGACCAATTAAGGTAAATAACTCAACAAAAGGACTTTTATTTGGCGAAATAAATCCCCACGGTGTTACACTCATAATAATGATTAAAGCAAAAACATAAAAAAAGATAATTCGTGCAGGTACTGAATTAATAGCACGAGGCAAGTTTTTACTTGGGTCAACGGTTTCAGCTGCCGTTGTACCAACTAATTCAATTCCCACAAAAGCAAAAATAGCAATCTGGAATCCTGCAAAAAAACCCATAGTACCATGAGGGAAAAAACCACCATATTTCCATAGATTAGAGAATGCAGCGGTGGTATTTGTTTGCTCGGAATGAAACGCAGTTAAAATCAGTACTAGTCCAATACCAATGAGCGCTAAAATTGCAACAATCTTAATCATTGAAAACCAAAACTCTGTCTCACCAAACATTTTTACTGTTAATAAGTTTAAAGTTAATAATAAAACAACTGTCAACAACATTGGTATCCAGGATTGTAACTCGGGAAACCAATGTTGTGCATATCCAGCAATTGCAACAACGTCGGCGATCCCTGTAACAACCCAGCAAAACCAATAAGTCCAACCTGTAAAAAATCCAGCCCAAGGACCTAAAAGCTCATTGGCAAAATCACTAAACGACTTATACTTCAAATTAGAAAGAAGAATTTCCCCCATTGCACGCATAACAAAAAAAAGGATAAAACCAATAATCATATAGACAAAAATAATAGAAGGTCCGGCAAGGCTAATAGTCTTTCCTGACCCCATAAATAAGCCAGTACCAATTGCTCCACTAATTGCGATTAATTGAATATGACGGTTAGAAAGGTTTCTCTTTAGATCATGCTTTGAGGATGTAATGCTCATCGCTATTATTTCCTTTTATATTCACAAATTTTCAATTTTCTAAATAAGAATTTAGGACTATAAAGTCTATAGAATAAAATCGCAAGCCTAATTGTTATGAAAAATTTTTATAACTATATTATATTTATTGGTAGTTTCTTATAATAGAATTGTGTAGCATAAATAGCTATATTCTTTAACTTATTATAATTATTTACCCAGATGAAACAAAACATTCGTTATTATTGTTTTTATTTTTTATGTATTTTATGTGCTTTATTTATTTTATTTTTTTTAATAACTATTCTAAAAAATTCAAATAAACCAACTAATCAAGGCCAGCAATATAAAGATGGGCAATTATCTTTACCACTTAATATAAATTATCCTCGATTAAATACTCCCATCAATATATCAGACTATATTATTCAAGTTGAAAAAATTAAATCGTCATCTCCTGCTTTGTATCGTAAAAATGAACATATATATAAAGCTATAAATGAATGGATTAATCATTCTTTAAAAACTGATGAATTTTATAAAGTTGGACTTAATAGTTATGAAATGGTTGGACAAGATGGATACGGTAATGTACATTTAACGGGTTATTACACGCCAATAATCAAAGCAAGACATCAACCAACAGCAGAATTTAAATATCCTATCTACAAAATGCCCACTAGTAGTGGAGAGCAATTACCCAATCGTGAGCAAATTTATAATGGTGCATTAGCAGGAAAGGATCTTGAAATCGCTTATAGTAACTCTTTAATGGATAACTTTATTATGGAAGTGCAAGGTAGTGCTTATATTGATTTTGAAGATGGTTCACCTTTAGTCTTTTTTTGCTATGGAGGTAAAAATAATCATAGTTATTCAAGTATAGGAAGATTATTAGTTGAGCAAGGTGAAATAACAAAAGAAAATATGTCTATACAATCAATTAAAGATTGGGCAGAAAATCAAAAAGAAGAACAACTTAAATCTTTATTAATTCAAAACCGTTCATTTGTTTTTTTCGAACCACAATATAATGCCGAGGTCATAGGTGCTGCTGAAGTACCTTTAGTGGCGAACGCATCGGTTGCTTCAGATAAGTCTATAATTCCTATAGGAGCTGTAGTATTAGTTGATGTACCACTTCTTGATGATGATGGCCAATATCGAGGTAGACGAGAAACTCGACTTATGGTTGCTCTTGATGTTGGTGGAGCTATAAAAGGTCAGCATTTTGACCTTTATTTAGGAGTTGGTGATAAACCAGGAAAATTAGCGGGATACTATAACCATTATGGACGTGCATGGGTACTAAAACCTTAAACAACTAACATCGACGCCATTAAAAGAAACTGTTAGAATAAAGTAATATAGGCTTGAATTAAGGATAACTCATGAGATTATGTGACAGAGATATCGAAGCATATTTACAAAATGGTAAATTAAAAATAATACCACAACCCGCAGCAAGTTGTATCAATGGTGCAACGGTTGATGTTAGATTGAGCAATCAATTTCGAACTTTTCGCGAACATACAACGCCCTATATAGATTTAAGTGGGCCTAAAGAAGAAGTGTCAGCAGTGCTAGAACGAGTAATGAGTGAAGAAATAGTATTATCAGAAGGAGATGCCTTTTACCTTCATCCTGGTGAATTAGCATTAGCGGTAACATTAGAATCAGTCACTATTCCTGATGATTTGGTTGGTTGGTTAGATGGCCGTTCATCGCTTGCCAGACTAGGGCTTATGGTTCACGTTACAGCTCATCGTATCGATCCTGGTTGGCAGGGGCAGATTGTGTTAGAATTTTACAATTCAGGAAAAATTCCATTAGCACTTAGACCTGGCATGACAATCGGAGCACTCAGTTTTGAAACACTAACAGGATCTGCTGCAAGACCATATAATCGAAGGCAAGATGCAAAATATAAAGACCAACATGGAGCAGTTGCCAGTCGTATTGATAAAGACTAAGCATTTTATATGCCTTAATAAAGGAACTTTAATATGATCAAAAAAATATTGATTATTCTATTTACCTTAATTCTAGCTATTTTAATTAGCATTTTTTCACTTATTATTTTTGTAGATCCTAACAACTTTCGCGGATTTATTTCAGATACAGTGAAAGATAAAACAGGTTATGAATTATCTATTGATGGTAATTTGCGTTGGCATATATGGCCACAAGTGAGTATTTTAACCGATTCAGTAAAACTATCTGAGACTGATGCCGCCAAACCTATTTTAACAGCAGATAATATGAGGCTTGATGTTGAGTTACTTCCTCTTTTCTCAAAAAAATTATCAGTTAAAAACATATTTATAAAATCAGCAATCATCAACATTACCGATGAAAGTAAAGGATCTGTTGCGAAAAATGAGGTGAAAACACCATCTAATTCTACCGCTGCTGCTAATGAATCAACTAACTCGAAAGATTCAAAAAAATCATCTAATTGGCAATTTAGTTTAAATAAATTTGAAGTTATTGATAGTACAGTGGTGTTCAAACATAAAAACGATTTAATTAATTTTAGAAATATTAATTTGATAATAGAACAAAATAATAATAAAAATATTTCCATTAATTTAAGTGGTAATATAGATAAAAATCAACAAAATTTATCATATATAGCACTTGCTAATGTCGATCTAAATCAATTTCCGGAACAAGCAATAATTGACTTAAAAAAGTTTGATTTCACATATAAAGGGATTGCTAACTCGGCCAAAGAACTTAAAGGCAATATAAATGGCGTATTTAACTATCAACAGGCCGCAAGGTCGTTAAAAAGCCAAAATTTATCTTTTTCAGTTAATGGAAATTATTTTACTGGCTATATCAATGCTGATTTAGCCAGTAAACCATATATAGATTTTCAGGTAAATTCAGATAAAATTGATCTTTATTCATTTTTAAAAATAGATGAAAAATCAAATAAAAAGGTACCAACTCAACAAACATCACCGGTGGTATCAAATATCACAAAAACCAATAATGAATTAAGTTTTTTAAATACTTTTGATGCTAAAGCTAAGTTAAGTATTAAACAGCTCAATGCTAACAAAATAAGATTAAATAATATTGATGTTGATATTACTAATAATGACGGTATTGCAATATTTAAAAATATTAGTTTTGATTTTGCCAAAGGTCGTATAGTTGCAACAGGTTTAGCAAATGGCAAACAAAAAAATACCCTAATGAAGCTTAATACTAAAATAACTAATATTGATTTAAATTCATTTTTTAATCAAATAGATATAGCTCATGATCTTGAAGGTTTATTTAACGCTACAGGGGATTTAGAAAGTAATAGTTTAGTTGGTTCAACACTTTTAGCTAGCTTAAAAGGTAATCTTGCTATTGTTGTGACTAATGCAAGACTCAATAATTTAAATATTCAAAGCATCATCCAACATGCAGCAGCTAAATATTCTAAAGAAGCCACAACACCAGAAAATCAAAAAAAATATACCGAATTTCATAAAATTACGGTTAATGGCTATTTGAAACAAGGTAACTTGGAGTTTTCAACATTAAATGCTAATTCTGAAATACTTGATGTTATTAATGGTTCAGGACAAGTTGGAATCTTAAAACAAGATTTGGATATTAATTTGAACTTGAAAATGTTAGGTGGTTGGAACGCTAAAAATGAAACGATTGCAAAACTACAAAAGTTGACAATACCACTACGTATTTATGGTCAATTTACTAAACTTCATTACCAAATTGATATGAGTAAATTACTTACCGATGTTATAAGTGATAAATTACAAGAACGTTTAGAAAAACTCCGTGACAAATTAGACAATCATAATTCGAAAGATCATTCAAAATCTAAATCAAAAGCAGCCGATATCTTAGGTGGGTTGCTAAGAAAATAGCAATAAAAAGGTGAGTTTGACTCACCTCAGATTGATGACAAACCTCGATATAATTCGGGGTTTATTTTTTTATTTAAACCATAAATAGGATTTTTAATTTGGATTTTATTAAATAAATTAAAAAATAGCTTAAAAAAACGTAACAAAAATAGCTTTATCGCTATTTTCTTGATATTTTGAGCCGTTGCAGCCAATAAACACTGCATTTGAACCTGCGGTCTATAGTCTGTTTTCGCCGAGCATAGACTTTTTTACCCCACTGGCTTAAACGAATCTCGTTGGCTTTCTCTTTATCTACTTCCCAGATATGGCGTGTGATGACTTTCTGTGTA
>NZ_FMBA01000002.1:62699-111689 GCF_900094935.1 Gilliamella intestini | reverse complement strand
GTTCTCATTCGGAAAAGGATCCCTTCAAACGTCATCCGATGCTCGGATTTATTATAAACTCGGCCGGTATTTTTCATTATTTGTAGTAGCTTTTCCCACCGTTTATCTGTTAGCATTGTTCTTGGCATGATGAATCGAGTTATGGTTGTTTTTGGCTGAATTATTATAACTCACATCATGCCGTCTAAAAAATAATCACGAAAGATCAACACGCCCTAATTACAAACAGGCGATAAGGGTTGATATTACAAGAAAAATAGCCGTCGCTAATGAGGTTAAATGTTGGATCGGCTACACTAATTAGTACCAGTTTTATAAGGTCATTGTTATGATAAATTAAAAATAAAAGAAGGTAACAACAATGGCAACAGTGAATGCAGGATAAGGTTTGCCTGTTGCAATATTAAATAGAAATCAACTATCACTTTTAACTTACAAATACAGAAAATCTAGAATGGGGTCTTATTTCTTTATGATATAGACGCCATATCCCTTGTCAGTGATAAAGCGTTAATTTTGTTGTTTATGTATATTTATTACACTCTTTCCTTTTTAATTTCAGTAAAAAATAAGTTACTCCTTGTGTTGATAGAAGATAGCATCAATCATGGCAACGCGACCATTCCAAGCTTGTTTTTCTTCTTCTTTTCTTGAATCCTCAGGACAGCTAGATGACCACCATACTGAATCAATAATTCGTGCTATAATTTGTTCCCAATATGTTTCAAAGTCGATCTTTTGAGGTATACCAAAATCTTTGCATAATGCTGAGCGATTTTGCCCATCTAAACACACAAAGTAATCAGGGCGTTTCATTGCTAATAACCTACTTGCAATGCCAATCCCACATTTACCAGTAGGAAATGCCAGCTTGAATGTTTTTATAAATTGATTGTAGTTAGCTTCATTTACAGGACCTGTCAATGGTATACAATTAAGGGCATTTGATATGTTAGGATCATTATTATTTATTTTGCTATGAAATACTCCAGCACCAACCATGCTACCAAACCATTTCCACTTAATTTCTGAACCATCATCTATTAAGCCAGCCACTTGCTTTCGTTGTAATTTAGTAAAACTAGAGAAGATTTGTTTTTCTGTGAAGTAATTATTAATCTTTTGCAGAACTTCAATCCGCTCAGAAAATGAATAATCTTTTTCATTTATTGTGCCACGTATTTTTTTATAATATTCATCCCATTGTAGTGAAAGAATATTTGACTTTATCATACTTTTTTTGCTTGTATATCCACCGTAAACATTCCTTAGACTATCTAGTTTAGTTTTATTTTTCTTCCATATGTTCGTGTATTTAGTTATTTCTATTTCAGTCATTTCTTCTGCATATTCCCAATAACTATCAATGGTTTCCAATATGTCAGTAAATATCTTTTCAGAGCCTTGATCATTACTTGTGATATGAATCATTATTTCATCATTTTTTGTTAATGCTGCCTGTGTAAAATTAGCACTACCAATTAGACATTCCCAATTGCCATTTTCATCTGAAAATAAATACACTTTAGGGTGGAAAATTTTATCAGTTTTCAATATGAATTTTACATTTCTATGGCTCGCAAAGGTTTTAATGAAATCTGGGTGAGTTTGATAAAAATGGGTTCCAACTACCATTTTAGTTATGTGTTTTTCATTGTCTAATAATTTAGATGCAGCGTTTGAATTCATTGATGCCCAAGCTGTGGCTATATAATAGTTGGTATATTTCTCCATTAATTCAACTAATTTATTATCAATATAAGCTGGTTTAGTAATAATTTTCATTCACTTTTCTCCAATTTATTGCTTTATAGTTCGATTTCAGGCAGTTTGTTAAAATACTTATTATTCTAGCCGAGCGGCAATCTCAATAATTTCTGGCAAAATATCCAAAATCAAAGCCAATTGTTGCATAACTAACAGATCATTATTGGCTTTATCGTCATCTACTGAATTGGTTGAAATGGTTTCAATATAATCGATAACTGACTTTTTAACGGGTTGATATTCGCTGTCTATTTTCTTATAGCATAGAAGATTAATAATATAAACTGACAAATCATCAAATAACTCAAGTGTTTGTTTTGAAATACACTTATCGCGATGCGCACCTAAAGTTGAAAGATAACTAATCAATGTATGATTAAGTGTTAACAAACGAAATCCTTTATCAATAACAACAGGGTTCATATGAGGCTCTTTAGTCATCAAACTAATTAATGACGATAAATCGGCATTACTATCATGTGCAGCACGTCTTGCCAAACGGTACATTACATCATTAGTTTTACCAGTCAGATATTGACGACCAATTAATGCCAAATAATGACTATCATCATGGCAAACACGATCGACAAGTTTAGGCAAATTCCTAAACTGCCAATCAGGCCAAATAAAGCTCACAGCAAACCCAGCAATAAAACAACCAATTAACGTTGCAATAATGCGTGAAGCCGCTACGGCAATACTGCTTTCACCAATCAAACTAAAACTAAAAAATACCAGCAACGTAATAAACGCAGTTGCATAAGCGTATTGCGAATTCTTAAATAGAAAAAATAGCCAACCAGTAATAATAATTAATACCAACTGCTCAGGTATACTTGGAAATAAAAATGTTAACGGAATTCCCACAATAATCCCTAAAATTGTCCCAATTACGCGTAATTTTAATCGGTGTTTTGTGGTGGAATAGTTTGGTTGGCATACAAATAAGCTAGTTAAAATAATCCAATACCCATGCGACAAATCAGAAACATAAATCACCATATACCCGACAAAAAACACGGCACACATACGAATTGCATGGCGAAATAGTGCTGACTTAACGGTCAAGTTACTTTTAATTTTAATAAAAATATCATGGAAACGAGTTAACTCTTCATCAATCAACTGATTATCTTCTTGCTCTTTTGATAGATGTTGTTCGGTATCAATATTGGCAAGTAACAGATCGATTGACAACAAATTTTGATACAAACTTTTTAGAGCCTTAACCATTAGCATATTGGCATTGTCACTAGCGTGATACTGATTAATTGCTTCTTCAAGATACCCAAAATAGCGCGAAAATAACGGATCATGCTGGTAAGTTTGATTTAACTTAATCGTCATTGCCAACTGGGCGCATGCCTTCGCTTGCAAATTTAAAATACGCGCAAATCGAAATAAAATATCACTATGTTTAAAATGCACACTTAGTGCTTGATAATGCCCATGTGCTGAACTGGCGCGCTCATGAATGTCTTGCGCCACAAAATAATAGCTGAGTAACTTTCTAATATAAACCTGTCCACGGTAGCTTTTTAACCGATTAAACAATGAACGCTTAGCGTTATTAAATGAGCTAATGAGTTGATTATTAGCATTATTTAATTGCAATATTTGTTTTTTAAATCCATCAGACTCATCAGGATCGAACATAGCCGCTTTAGCATCAAGATATTGTGCCAAATGAATAAAACATAGTGACAGTGATTGTTGGGTTGTACGAATGGGTTGAATGATCGATTCAATTAACGAAACAATATTATACCAAAATGCCCCAAGTAATAAAAAACAAGGTAGCGTATAATTATCAGTAAATAAATTATGCCCAAGCATGGTATAGGCAGCAATCAAAAGTGATCCGAAGGCAATCACACTATAACGTTGCCCAAGCGAACCAAGCATAATAAACATAAATGTTGAAGAAACCAAGCCAACAATAAACAAAGCTGGATAATCAAATAACAGCTCGACCGAAAAAGTCGCAATAGCAAAACAGGTCAGTGTAAGGACTAAATTAATACAGCGACTTAATATGCGGGTGTCGATCTCAGTCAAACCAGCAGCAACAACACCAAGTGTAAGCGGAATAACAAACGATGTTTGCCCAAAATACCAAGGAACTAACGTTGATCCAGCTAAGCTAATTAGCATACGAAGACTAAAAAGAAGATTACTGCTATAAAAGACTTTACGTAAAGTCAAAATGAATGCATGCACGGCGTATAAACTTAAAATAAGATAATTGTAAATAGGATACTACATTGGAGGAAGAGTACCATAATAGCCTTTGTTTTTCGATATAAAACTTTAATAAAAAACAGCAGCTAAATAGTTGCTGTTTTTTGTATTTCAGTTTTATTACTATTTAATTGCTTTAGCCACAATTTGTTGGGCTTCTTGCTGTAGTGTATTTAAATGTTCGTTGCTTATAAAGCTTTCTGCATAGATTTTGTAAGCATCTTCTGTTCCTGATGGGCGAGCGGCAAACCAGCCGTTTTGGGTTATCACTTTAAGCCCACCAATTGCAGCGTTGTTAGCTGGTGCAGTGGTTAGGCATTGGGTGATTTTTTCACCTGCTAAGTTGTCGGTGGTTAGTTGGCTAGCATCAAGTTTGGCTAGTTTTTGTTTTTCATTAAACGAGGCCGGTGCTTGAATTCGTCCATAATAAGAAACGCCAAATTTTGCTTCAAGTTCTTGATATTGCTCTTGTGGGTTTTTGCCCACTTTTGCAGTCATTTCGGCAGCAAGTAGGCATAGGATTATGCCGTCTTTGTCGGTTGTCCAAACTTTGCCGTTGGTTCTTAAAAACGATGCGCCTGCGCTTTCTTCGCCGGCAAAGCCGAGTTTACCGTTGTATAGCCCATCAGCATACCATTTAAAACCAACAGGGTATTCTAGGTATTGTTTGTTTAGGCTATTTGCTACGCGGTCGATCATCGAGCTTGTAACTAGTGTTTTTCCAATAGCGATATCTTTGTGCCATTGTGGGCGGTTTTGGAATAGGTAATTGACACAAGTTGATAGGTAAGCATTTGGGTTCATTAGCCCCTTTGGCGTTACAATGCCGTGGCGGTCAAAGTCGGTATCGTTACCAAAAGCTAAATCAAATTGATCTTTTAATGTTAACAATCCCGCCATTGCCCAGCGGCTTGAGCAGTCCATTCGAATGGTTTCATCATGATCTAGGTGCATAAAGCTGAATGTTGGGTCGACTTTGTTGTTAACAATGTTAAGATTAATACCATATTTTTCGGCAATTCTAGGCCAATAAGTAATACCTGCACCACCAAGTGGGTCAACACCAATTTTTAGCGATGATGATTTAATTAGTGCTAGATCTAAGATGTTTTCAAGGTCGTTAATGTAGTCAGTTTCGTACTCTTTGGTATGAACGTAATTTGAATTTATAGCCTTGTCTAAGGTGACACGTTTTACACCATTGAGTTTATTTTTTAGTAGTTCGTTGGCACGGTTTTCAATTTGTTTGGTGATGTCGGTATCTGCAGGACCGCCATTAGTTGGATTATATTTTATTCCTCCATCCTCTGGTGGATTATGCGATGGAGTAATGACAATACCATCGGCTAGTTGCGCTTGTTTACCTTGGTTGTAGGTTAAAATAGCATGCGATATTACAGGCGTTGGTGTATAGCCCCAATCTTTTGCGATAACAACGGTTTGCTCGTTGGCAACAAAAACTTCAAGTACTGATTTTAATGCAAGTTCTGATAGGGCATGAGTGTCTTGACCAATAAAGCATGGCCCTGTGATATTGTTGGTTTTGCGATATTCAGCAATAGCTTGTGCAACGGCTAATATGTGTGCTTCGTTGAATGTGCCTTTGTTTGAACTGCCTCGATGGCCCGATGTGCCAAATATGACTAGTTGGCTAGCGTTATCCGTATCAGGTTGAATTTGGTAGTAGCTATTGCGTAATGTTTCAACGTTAATGAGATCTGATGGTTGAGCTAACATTCCTGCGCGGTTTTGCTTGGCCATTTTTTTATCCTCTTTCATAAAATAGTCATTTTATAATAGCTAAAATGTGATCAGGTTCGTGTTGTCATGTTTTAGCTTTATTTGTTTATCCTGTTAAGGCAAGAAAGCGTTAGTAACTTGGTTTATCATGGTTTCAGATATGCCCATGTCACTCATTATTGATTCTATAATATACTGCTTTCTAGCAGTGTTGGTATTGCTAATTACCCAATAAGGTGTGCCAATGATTTCGCGGGGTTTGGTGTTTTTACCTGATGCTTCAAGAGCGAGTTTATCTTTGGCTAGGTATTGCCTTTTACTACCATGCAATGATGTTGCAGCAATGGCAAAAAGTGCTGGGTTATAGTTATATAGTGCACTAAGCAATAATATAAAACGGCTGATAATGGATTTTTCGCTTATAAAGGTGTCGCTAGTTAATAAATCATTAAAAATAGGATAGTGATTTTCTTTTTTGACGATGGTATTTTGTTTTGCCAAGGTTGATTGGTTTATATTTAATAAACGTCGTAATATACTTGATGCATCTTCGCCAATGTGTTTGGTTTGACCAGCAATAAATTGGTATAATTCTTCGTCGATTTCTATCGTTTTCATTGTGTTACTTGTGCCTATTAAATTATTTTACGGGACATCCTGAAGCAGGAATTTTGTTAAGATGCGAATCATTTGCTGATTCATTATTTAAACAATCATTTGATGGTTGTTTAAATTCAATGCTCTCGATTTTTTGAGGTGCTTGATTTGCATCGTGACAAGCCGTTATCATAACCGATAATATTAATTGAAAAAATAACCGTTTCATATATTCATTGTACGCTCAATAAACTATTGCGCTGAGTATAACCTAACTTAAGCATAAATTGTATTGGCTATTGATAAAATAATGAAAATGCTATTGTCGTTTTTTCTTAATAAGATTATTCTAAACAAGGTATAATAATAAGATACCGATATTATATGAGGAATTAATTATGAAAAAAATCGTCACACTAGCTATTTTAGCTGCAATTTTATCTGGATGTAGCAATAGTGATATCTATTCTGGCGATGTTTATACCGCTGATCAAGCCAAACAAGTTCAGCAAGTGAGTTATGGTACAGTTGTTTCAGTACGACCTGTTAAAATTCAAGCTAATAACACAAATGGCAAAAACGAAAATATCGTAGGTAGCTTAGGTGGTGCTGTTTTAGGCGGTGTTTTAGGTAATGCTGTTGGTAATGGTTCTGGTCGAGTATTAGCGACTGCAACCGGTGCTATTGGTGGTGCTATTTTGGGTGATGTAATTCAAGATAAAACTAGCCAAGCAAGTGCTGTAGAACTAGAAATTAAACAAGAAAAAGGATCAAATATTGTGATTGTGCAAAAAGGTTCAGCTAAAGATTTTTTTGCGGGTCAGGCAGTTCGTTTAGTTACTAATGGTAAGCAAATTAGTGCTTCTCCACGATATAGCAATCAATCAAGATAACCACCAATCAAAATAATAAATCAAAAGATAACACTTAATTTTGCTCACTTTGATAGTGAGCAAAATAGTCATATAGGTATCCGTTTATTAGCTTTTCATTAATTTATTAATCATCATAAAATATCCAATCAATAACGAAAATTTGCCTGCTTAAGCACTAATGTATAAACTCAACAAAATTTTTATTTATTCTATTAAAGGAGCAGTAAACTGATGCGTATTTTACATACTATGATTCGAGTTGGTGATTTACAACGTTCGATCGATTTTTATACCCGTGTAATGGGTATGCGAGTGCTAAGAACCAGTGAAAACACGCAATACAAATATTCACTAGCCTTTGTTGGTTATGGCGATGAAACAACCAGTTCAGTAATTGAGTTAACTTATAATTGGGATACCGATAAATACGATCATGGAACGGCGTTTGGTCATATTGCTATTGGTGTTGATGATGTAGCCAAAATGTGTGATGCGGTTAGGCAAGCAGGAGGCAAAGTAATACGCGAAGCTGGGCCTGTAAAAGGCGGCTCAACGATTATTGCTTTTATTGAAGATCCTGATGGCTATAAGTTAGAGTTGATTCAAAACGATCAGGCTGATCAAGCTTTAGGAAATTAAAGGTTTTTTTATAATATCGCCGATTAAAATTTCGGCGATATTATAGATGTTTTAATTAAAATCATTATGTAATAAATCTTTTAATAATTGTGAATGAATGATGGTCTGTTTTGCCTGCTCTAAGCTAGCAGCAGTAATAATTGTGCTTAAGGCATTTAGTGAGGTATCGAAATCATCATTGATAATGACATAGTCATATTCGTTATAGTGCGAAATTTCGGCTTGTGCTTTTTGCATTCTTTTGGCTATAACGTTACTGTTGTCTTGCCCACGTTTAATTAGGCGGTTTTCAAGCTCTTTGAGCGAAGGCGGTAGTATAAATATGCTTTTTGCTTGTGGCATTTTTTCGCGTACTTGTCTTGCACCTTGCCAATCAATATCTAAAAAAACATTAATTCCTTGTAATAGGCTTTGTTCTATTTCGGCTTTAGATGTGCCGTAATAGTGGTCAAATACGTTGGCATATTCTACAAATGAGTTTTGATCAATTAGGGATTCAAAGTATTTATGATCCACAAAATAATAATGTTCACCATGTGATTCGCCTGGTCGTGGTTGGCGAGTTGTATGTGAAATTGATACTTTTGCTTGTTGTGGATTTTGGTTTAAATAAGCTCGAATAAGGCTTGATTTTCCTGCACCACTTGGTGCCGAGATAATAAATAAAGTTCCTGTATACATAGATATGTTTGCCACGTTAGTTGCTATTGAGTTATTTTGTTGTCATTATTATAATTTAGCCGATATTATAGCAAAATTTGGAAAAAGATTGCGGTTTATTGTGAGTTAAGAAAATAATTTACTACTTAATTTTTTAGGTTATAAGGCTGTATTATTAGTTTACAATATTAATTTATAAAATCATGTATTACTGTCGTTAAGGAATGATTATGTCTTTGACTTTTAAAGATGGTGTTTATGCTTGTATTCCAACTTTATTAGGCTACATTGGTATTGGCATTGCTGCAGGCGTTGTAGGAAAATCAGCAAATTTATCCGTACTTGAAATTACATTATTGGCTGTGATTGTTTATGCTGGTGCAGCTCAGTTTATTATTGCAGGTTTGATGATGGTGGCTACGCCTGTTTCGGCCATTATTTTTACGGTTTTTTTAGTTAATTCCCGTCATTTTTTAATGAGCATGGCAACAGCGCCTGCTTTTCGTGGATTTTCATTTTTTAATAATATAGCTATTGGTAGCTTATTAACTGACGAAAGTTTTGCCGTTGTAATGAATGCTATAACGAATAAAGTGCCTGTCAATGCCACTTGGATGCATGGGCTTAATGTAACGGCTTATTTGGCTTGGATTGTATCTTGCTTTTTAGGAGCGGTAATCGGCGAATGGTTGCCCGATCCTAACTTGTTTGGCTTAGATTATGCCTTGGTTGCCATGTTCATTGGTTTACTTTATTTACAACTGATTGGGGATAAGAGTAAAAGCCTTAAAAATCGACTATTAGTGATGTTAACTGTTGCACTTATGCTGATTTTATTAATGCGCTTTGTGTCCCCCGAAATGGCAATTTTAATTAGCACTTTTGGCGGTTGTTTTATGGGAATAGCAATGGAGCATGATGCGTGACAATTTATAGTTTATTGATTATTTTGGGGTGTGGTTTAGTCACTTGGTTGCCAAGAGTAATTCCTTTTATGCTGGTTCGAAAGTTGCAATTACCAAATGTGGTAATTCGTTTTTTGTCGTATGTGCCTTTGTGTATTTTAACAGCGCTATTTGTGCAAAATTTATTTGTGGCAAAAGCGGGGCAGTTTCCTGATTTTCATGTGGAATATTGCTTGGCATCTATTCCAACTGTTATTGTCGCAGTGCTCACTAAAAGCTTAATGTGTATTGTAGTTGCAGGGATGTGTTTTATGGCCTTGATTCGTTATTTTATTATATAATTCGAATTTATTAATAAGTGATTTTTAATAAAAAACCCGCCTGAGCGAGTTCTTTGTCATCAATCTTAAGACGCATTGTTAATGCGCCTTGTTTTTTATAACGAAATAGAATTAATAATATTAATGATTTATAGGTAGCACATCTAAAATTAAACCATCCACAGCAATAACTTCAACACGCTGTCCAACATTAAGATCTTCAACGCATCTAGCCGACCATGTCCCATCTTTAATTTTTACTCGTCCTGAACCATTAACAATAGCATCGGTCACAACTGTTTTAATACCAATTAAATCCTGTTGTGGCTGATTGATTTCGCCTTTACTTGATTTATCTTTACCTTGCTTTTTGAGCCAAAGCCACCAAAGATAAGCAGATACAAGCGTTAGAATTGCAAATAAAATCCATAAAATTGGCCAAGAAAGAGGTAAAATCCAAGCAATTAAACCAACAATAATGGCAGCTATCCCACTCCAAAGCCCGTATCCGCCAGTACCAAGTAATTCTATAATCAGCAAAATACCGCCTAAAGCAATAAATACCCAATGGGGTGAACTATAGAAAACCATAAAAAAATCAGTCATTATTGATTACCTTTATAATACATTCAGTAAAAATCTTAAACATAGCGTTTATAGATTTTGTTAAAAAGTTTCAGGAAACACTATGTTTAAGTATAAAAATTGATTTTTTATTTCGTGTTTTTAATCAACTCAGCAATACCGCCAATACTACCCATTAAACTTGATGCATCAAGTGGCATCATAATCACTTTACTATTATCCGATGAACCAATTTGTTGTAATGCTTCAGTATATTTTTGGGCAACAAAGTAGTTAATAGCATTAATATTACCTGCAGCAATAGCATCGGATACCATTTGAGTTGCTCTTGCTTCTGCCTCGGCAGCACGTTCACGCGCTTCGGCTTGTAAAAAGGCAGATTGTCTTTCACCTTCTGCTTTTAATATTTCAGATTGTTTTTCACCTTCAGAGCGTAAAATGGCAGCTTGGCGAATACCTTCTGCTTCAAGAATTTCAGCACGTTTATTACGTTCAGCTTTCATTTGCGCATTCATTGCAGCAATTAATTCTGTTGGTGGGCGAACATCTCGAATTTCAATACGAGTAATTTTAATTCCCCATGGGCTAGTGGCATCATCAACAATGCTTAATAACTTAGAGTTGATGTGATCACGTTGTGATAACATTTCATCCAATTCCATGCTACCAAGTACGGTACGGATATTAGTCATCATTAAATTAATGACAGCACGCTCTAATTGATTTACTTGATATGCAGCCCTTGCCGCTTCTTGTACTTGGATAAAGCAAACAGCATCAATTTGCACATTAGCATTATCTTTTGAAATGACTTCTTGTGATGGAATATCGAGTACTTGCTCCATCATATTAATTTTACGACCAACACCATCCATAAACGGAATAATGATATTTAAACCGGGTTCAAGTGTATGGGTATATTTACCAAAACGTTCAATAGTATATTGATAACCTTGGGGAACAATTGTAATTGCCTTTAAGACAGTAATTAACGCAAGCAAAACAATAACACCAATGACGATATAAAATACTGGCATAGTTCAAAATCCTTATAATTTTTTATAATAAAAATGAATTAGCTATTTTATAGGTTCTTGAATTTTTTGACTAGTTATAAATGAGAAGTTTGTTTTTAAAAATAAATAATTTCTTGACAGTGTGCTAGTAAACTAGTTTAATAGTACAAAATTTATTTTTAATCGATAAAAATTATGAAAGCACAATATTTACATCTTATTACTCGTCAATTCACCAGCTTTGGTTGGTGGTGCGTTACCTTTTGCGGGTGATGTAATGATGTATTGTCTTTTTTACACAACCCGCTTTATGCGGGTTTTTTAGTTTTTGGATGTTAAACGAATCAGCTAAATAAAAATTTAAATGTAGAGAGCCAACAATGAATAAGCCGACATTAACACAAATAACCCAAACCATCGGTTATTATCAAGATCCAACTCAAGTGTTTTATCAATTGTGCGATAGTAAACCGGCAACGTTGTTACTAGAATCAGCCGAAATTGATAATAAGCAAGGAATTAAAAGTGTCATGATTGTCGATAGTGCATTACGTATTTCGGCAATAAATAATGAAGTGACTTTTAAGGCATTGACCACAAATGGTGAAAAGCTATTACCTTTATTACAACAGGCTTTTACAGACAAGTTAGATAATGTACAAGTGGATGAACAAACACTTAAATTGGTATTTCCCACTATTGATAGTATGCAAGATGAAGATTCAAGATTAAAGTCGCTATCAGTCTTTGATGCATTACGCACATTATTGACTATTGTGAATATCCCTGAACAATGTGGTCAAGATGCGATTTTTGTTGGTGGGCTATTTTGTTACGACCTTGTCGCTGGATTTGAAAACTTACCTAATTTACCTACTGAGCAGCGTTGTCAAGATTTCTGTTTTTATTTAGCTGAAACAATATTAGAAATAAATCATAAAGATCATAAATCCATTTTAAAAACGACGGTTTTCACTTCTGATTCAAAAGAAACTGAGCGCTTAACACAACGGTTAGCTAATTTACAAGCAACATTAAATAGCCCAATGAAAGCCATTCATACTCAGTTCCTTGCTAATATCGGTGTGACATGTAATAAAAGTGATGATGATTTCAATACCGTTATCAAAAAAATGCAAGATGCGATTGAGCAGGGGGAAATTTTTCAAGCAGTACCTTCACGGCGTTTTAAATTACCTTGTCCTGAGCCATTATCGGCTTATCGGGTATTAAAAACCAATAACCCAAGCCCTTACATGTTTTATATGCAAGATAGTGATTTTGTGTTATTTGGAGCATCACCTGAAAGTGCACTTAAGTATACTAAAGCAACTAATCAAGTTGAAATCTACCCTATTGCCGGTACTCGTCCACGTGGATTAACCACAAATGGTGAAGTGGATTTTGATTTAGATAGTAGGTTAGAACTTGAAATGCGCACCGATAAAAAAGAACTAGCTGAACACTTAATGTTAGTTGATTTAGCGCGCAATGATTTAGCGCGTATTTGTAAACCTGGTACCCGTTATACCAAAGATTTGTTAAAAGTGGATCGTTACTCTTTTGTGATGCATTTAGTTTCGCGTGTGGTTGGTCAGCTACGCAGTGATTTAGATGCGCTTCATGCTTATCAAGCCACTATGAATATGGGAACATTAACAGGAGCACCCAAAGTTCGTGCGATGCAATTAATTGCTGAATCAGAAAAAGTTAAACGAGGTAGCTATGGTGGTGCTGTTGGCTATTTTACCGCGAATGGCGATCTTGATACCTGTATTGTGATTCGAAGTGCCTATGTCGAAGATGGCATAGCGACAGTACAAGCTGGCAGTGGTGTGGTGCTAGATTCAAAGCCACAATCAGAATCTGATGAATCACGTAATAAAGCACGTGCAGTTATTCGAGCTATCATGGCAGCGCATAATGTAGAAGGTGTATTCTAATGGCTAATATCTTATTTATTGATAATATTGATTCTTTTACTTATAACTTGGTCGATCAATTACGTAATAGTAAGCATTGTGTGACGATTTATCGAAATACTATCCCTGCAAATGTAATTATTGAAAAATTGTCACAAATGCAAAACCCTATTTTAATGTTATCACCAGGTCCAGGAGCGCCAAGTGACGCTGGATGCATGCCAGAACTGTTAAAACGTTTAAAAGGTAAATTGCCTATTATTGGTATCTGCCTTGGTTATCAAGCTATTGTGGAATCCTATGGTGGAGCGATTGTGCCAGCTGGCGATATTTTGCATGGTAAGGCATCTTTAATTGAGCATGATGAGCAAGCGATGTTTAAAGGATTACCAAATCCGCTACCGGTTGCTCGTTATCACTCTTTAAAAGGCGAAAATATTCCAAAAACACTAACCATTAATGCGCTTTGCAATAATGTTGTAATGGCTGTTCGTAATGATGAAGATCGGGTTTGCGGTTTTCAATTTCATCCAGAATCGATATTAACCATTCAAGGTGTAGAATTATTAGAACAAACGATTGACTGGGCACTAAATCCTCCACAAAAACAAGAGAAGCCAAAACAGGAAGCTATTGTTGATAAGCAAGAGTACAATATTCAACCTATTGTTAATAAATTATATTTAGGGCAAGCCCTTACACAAGAGGAAAGTAAAATACTATTTAATTTAATTATTCAAGGTAAGATTGAACCAACTGTATTGGCTACCGCAATAATTAGTATGAAAGTTCGTGGTGAAAAACCGGATGAAATAGCAGGGGCAGCTTTAGCATTGCTTGAGAATGCCGATCATTTTGATTCTCCAGATTATGATTTTACTGATATTGTTGGTACAGGGGGGGATGGCACCAATAGCATTAATATATCAACAGCTAGTGCCTTTGTGGCTGCAGCATTGGGTTATAAAGTGGCTAAACATGGTAATCGTGGCGTATCAAGTAAATCTGGCTCTTCCGATGTACTTTCTGCCTTAGGCATTAAATTAAATATGTCAGCACAAACATCTCGTCAGGCATTAGATGAACTTGGCGTGTGCTTTTTATTTGCCCAGCAATATCATTCAGGTTTTCGCCATGCAGCACCAATACGCCAACAATTAAAAACTCGGACTATTTTTAATGTGTTAGGGCCATTGATTAATCCATCTCGTCCTAAACGTATTTTATTAGGCGTGTATCATCCAGATTTGATCCAACCGATTGCTGAAACATTAAAAATGCTTAATTATAAACATGCTTATGTGGTGCATGGCGCAGGTATGGACGAGGTTGCTATTCATGGCGAAACTAATGTTGCTGAAGTTAAAGATGGTGAAATCCGTTATTTTACGCTTACACCAGAGGATTTCGGCTTGCCAACATTTACTTTAAAAGATATTGAAGGGGGTACACCTGAGCAGAATCGTGATATGTTAATTGCCATTTTACAAGGTCACGGGAAACCAGCACACCAATCAGCAATTGCCGCTAATGTTGCGATGTTAATGAGCTTATTTGGCGAGTCAAATTTAAAGCAAAATGTGCAGCGTGCAATCGAAATGATGCACAGTGGTAAACCTTATGCATTATTACAACAACTAGCAGCAAGATAACAAGTGGAGAATAACATGGCAATTGCAGCATTAGTAAAAAATGTTGAAATGGCAACAGTACTAAAAAAGATCATTGACGATAAACAGATTTGGTTAACGCAGCAGCAGGAAACAAATCCACTTACAATGTTCAAATCAGCAGTAATACCTAGTGATCGCAATTTTTATCAAGCGCTAAATCAACCTAAAACGGTTTTTATTTTAGAGTGTAAAAAAGCGTCGCCATCAAAAGGATTGATTCGGGATGATTTTGATCCGGCCGCTATTGCTAAAGTTTATAAAAATTATGCTTCAGTAATTTCAGTATTGACTGATGAAAAATATTTTCAAGGTAGCTTTGAATTTTTACCCATAGTTCGTAATGAAATCACACAACCCGTGCTTTGTAAGGACTTTATTATTGATGAATATCAGATCTATTTAGCGCGTTATTATCAAGCTGACGCAGTACTATTAATGCTATCTGTATTGACGGATGATGAATATCGTCATCTAAGTAACATTGCTCATAAGCTAAATATGGGTATATTGACAGAAGCTAGTACTGAAAACGAAGTTGAAAGAGCCATCCAATTGGGTGCGAAAGTAATCGGTATTAATAATCGTAACTTAAGGGATTTGACGGTTGATCTAAATCGGGTAAAAGCCTTAGCTAAATCAATTCCTAACGATCGCATTATTATTAGTGAATCAGGTATTTATACTCACAATCAAGTTAAAGAACTGAGTCGTTTTGCAGATGGATTCTTAATTGGTAGTGCATTAATGTCAGAAGCCAACTTAACTTTAGCAATTCGCAAGGTGATGTTAGGCGAAAATAAAGTATGCGGTTTAACTCGATCCGAAGATGCTGTTAGTGCTTATCAAGCAGGTGCAGTCTATGGCGGTTTGATTTTTGTTACAAATTCAGCGCGTTATATACAGCCAATTAAGGCTCGAACAGTGATTGCTGCAGCACCACTTAATTGGGTTGGTGTATTTCGAAATGAAGACATCGAAACCATATGCCAAATAGCAAAACAGCTATCTTTATATGCAGTGCAACTGCATGGTGATGAAGATAAAAACTATATCGAAACATTGCGACAAGAATTACCCAGAACTTGCCAAATTTGGCAAGCATTGAGTATTGATGGGGTTGTGCCAGAACATACCAATCCATTAGTGTCTCGTTATATCTTTGATCATGGTACAGGCGGTACAGGGAAAAGTTTTGATTGGTCACTACTTGATAATCAAGAGCTAAGTAATGTCATTTTAGCCGGAGGTATTAATCCAGAAAATATCAAATCAGCTTTAGCGACGAATGTGATTGGTGTTGATCTTAATTCAGGGGTTGAAGTTTCACCCGGAATTAAAGATAAACAAAAAATCCAAGCTGTATTTGAACAAATTTAATTTTTATTTAAAAAAAAGGAATAGTTATGTCTAAGTTAAATCCTTACTTTGGCGAATTTGGTGGGCAATATGTCCCTCAAATATTAATGCCAGTGCTTGAACAACTTGAAGATGCTTTTATCTCTGCAATCAACGATCCAAACTTTCAAAAAGAGTTTAACGATTTATTAGTTAACTATGCAGGTAGACCAACAGCATTAACTTTATGTAAAAATCTCACCGCAGGTACCAAAACCAAGCTTTACTTAAAACGCGAAGATTTAGTGCATGGTGGTGCGCACAAAACTAACCAAGTTTTAGGACAAGCATTGCTTGCTAAAAGAATGGGTAAAACTGAAATTATAGCCGAAACAGGAGCAGGGCAACATGGTGTTGCTTCTGCTTTAGCCTGTGCACTACTTGGCTTAAAATGCCGAATTTACATGGGTGCAAAAGATGTTAAACGCCAAGCGCCTAATGTATTTAGAATGCGATTAATGGGCGCAACAGTCATCCCAGTTGAAACAGGCTCAGCGACTTTAAAAGATGCATGTAACGAGGCATTACGCGATTGGTCTGGCAGTTATGAAAAAGCACATTATATGTTAGGTACGGCAGCAGGTCCGCATCCTTTCCCAACAATTGTACGTGAATTTCAACAAATGATTAGCCGTGAAGCTAAACAACAAATTCTTGAAAAAGAAGGACGTTTGCCTGATGCAGTAATTGCATGTGTTGGTGGTGGTTCAAACGCAATTGGTATGTTTGCTAATTTTATTGATGATAAATCCGTCAAATTAATTGGGGTTGAACCTGGCGGTCATGGTATTGAAAGTGGCGAGCATGGAGCTTCGCTAAAACATGGTAAGCTTGGCATCTATTTCGGTATGAAATCACCGATGATGCAAACCGATGAAGGGCAAATTGAAGAATCTTATTCAATATCGGCAGGGCTTGATTTTCCATCGGTTGGACCTCAGCACGCTTACTTAGATAGTATAGGGCGAGCTGATTATGTTTCTATTACTGATGATGAAGCGTTAGAGGCATTTAAAGCCTTGTCACGTAGTGAAGGCATTATTCCTGCATTAGAATCTTCACATGCGCTAGCCCATGCAATGAAAATGATCAAAGAAAACCCAACTAAAGAACAACTATTAATAGTTAACCTGTCAGGGCGTGGCGATAAAGATATCTTTACCGTTTATGATATTTTAAAAGCAAAAGGAGAAATCGAATGAGCCGTTATCAAAAACTGTTTGCAACATTAACAGCCGAAAAACGAGGTGCCTTTGTTCCTTTTGTTCCCGTTGGTGATCCAACGCCAGAACAGTCATTTAAGATCATTCAAACTTTGATCGAATCTGGCGCTGATGCACTAGAACTAGGGATCCCATTTTCAGATCCGATGGCCGATGGCCCAACTATTCAAAATGCTAATATTCGAGCATTTAAAGGTGGGATAACGGTTGAAAAGTGTTTTGATATTTTAACCAAGATTAGATCGCAATATGCTGATATTCCTATTGGGTTATTGATTTATGCTAATTTAGTTTTTAAAAAAGGTATTGATAACTTTTATGCCAAGTGTGCCAAAGCGGGAGTTGATTCGGTTTTAATTGCTGATGTGCCTGTTGAATATTCATCAGAATTTACAAAGTCTGCCGAAAAATACAATATAGCGCCAATTTTTATTTGCCCACCTAATGCTGATGATAAAGTCATTCAAAGTATTGCTAAGCAAGGTAAAGGTTATACCTATTTGGTATCACGAGCAGGTGTTACTGGTGCTGAAAATCGAGCTAATAAACCGCTTACTCATTTATTACAAAAATTAACTGAGTTTGGCGCACCGCCAGCGATTCAAGGATTTGGTATTTCAGAGCCTGAACAAGTTGCCGAAGCAATTAAATCAGGCGCAGCAGGGGCAATTAGTGGATCAGCAACGGTTAAAATTATTGAGCAAAATCTTAATAATCCAGAACAAATGCTTAACCTGTTAGCCTATTTTGTTAAAACAATGAAAAAGGCAACTAATAAGTAATTTATGTAAGTAATTTATAGTAATAAGTTATGGGCACAATAGTTACAATAGTTGCACTGAAAATTAGATTATTGTGCTTATATAAACATTGTTAAACACGAAAAAATTAATGTGTAATATTTTTCGTAATTTTAAATATATTAATAAAACTAGCGTGATTTGCAGTTGCATTTTATTCAAAATGCCGTATAATTCTCATCCATCTATCGCGGGGTGGAGCAGCTTGGTAGCTCGTCGGGCTCATAACCCGAAGGTCGTTGGTTCAAATCCAGCCCCCGCAACCACTTAAATTTTCATTCATAAACCAATCTACTCTTTTTATTTATGAAAGTTCGAAACAAGTGGCTTCATTATAGTTAGTATTTAAATGTAAGCCTCGCATGTCGAGGTTTTTTTTCGTGTAGTGATTTAAGCGTAAGTTTAAAAAGAATGTTGGGCTTTATGCCCTTTTTTATTTTCTGCTGTGGAGGTTTGTTTGGCTAATATAGAACAACAATTAACCGATATTATCCAAGAGCCAGTTAATGCACTTGGTTTTGAATTAGTCGGGGTTGAATATATTCGTGGTCGTTATCCTGTGCTACGAGTCTATATTGATAGTGAAAATGGTATTACGGTTGATGATTGTGCTGATGTTAGCCGACAAATCAGTGCGGTGCTTGATGTAGAAGACCCGATCAAAGATGCTTACAATCTTGAAGTTTCATCACCAGGAATGGACAGGCCTTTGTTTACGCTTGAGCACTATCAGCGGTTTATTGGTGAAGAAGTTACAGTCAGTCTACGTATACCTGTTGCTAATCGCCGCAAATGGAAAGGACGAATTAAGTCTATCGATAGTCAAATGGTTACATTAACTGTAGATGATAAAGATGAAGTATTTGCTTTTAGTAATATTCAAAAAGCGAATATTGTACCTAATTTTAACCTTAAATAGAGTACGGATGTAAAGGATGAATAAAGAAATTTTAGCTGTTGTTGAAGCTGTATCAAACGAAAAAGCACTTACGCGTGATAAAATTTTCGAAGCTTTAGAAACCGCATTAGCAACGGCCACAAAAAAGAAGCATAATGTTGATATTGACGTTGTTGTTAAAATAGATCATAAAACAGGTGATTACGACACTTTCCGCCGTTGGCTTGTTGTTGATGAAGTTACGCAACCAACTAAAGAAATGACATTAGACGCTGCACAATACGAAGACCCATCTGTTAAACTTGGCGATTACGTTGAAGAGCAAATTGAATCCGTTGCTTTTGACCGTATAACCACACAAACAGCAAAACAAGTTATTGTACAAAAGGTACGCGAAGCTGAGCGTGCAATGATCATTGACATGTTTAGAAATCGTATTGGTGATATTGTGACTGGAATTGTCAAAAAAACCAATCGCGATAGCGTGATTCTTGATTTAGGTAACAATGCAGACGCAATGATGTCACGCCATGATATGTTACCGCGTGAAAACTTCCGCATAGGCGATCGTGTCCGTGGTATTTTATATCTTGTAGAACAAAATAATAAACCTGCACAATTATGCATTAGCCGTTCAAACCCTGAAATGATGGAAGAGTTATTCCGCATTGAAGTTCCTGAAATTGGTGAAGAGATGATTGACATCAAAGGCGTGGCTCGTGATCCTGGCTCACGTGCTAAAATCGCAGTTAGTAGTAATGATCGTCGTATTGACCCTGTTGGTGCTTGTGTTGGTATGCGTGGTGCGCGCGTACAAGCAGTATCTAATGAATTTGGTGGAGAACGTATTGACATTGTTTTATGGGACGATAATCCTGCACAATACGTAATTAATGCAATGGCGCCGGCAGATGTTGTTTCAATTGTTGTTGATGAAGACAAACACACCATGGATGTAGCCGTCAATGCTGAAACTTTACCACAAGCCATTGGTCGAAATGGTCAGAATATCCGTTTAGCTTCACAGCTTACTGGCTGGACACTAAATGTGATGAGTAACGAAGATTTACAAGAAAAACATCATGCAGAATCTTTTGCTGCAATCAATAATTTGATGAAACATCTTGATATTGATGAAGGGCTTGCACAGCTATTAGTTGAAGAAGGCTTTACCTCACTTGAGGAACTTGCCTATGTGCCAGTTGACGAATTGCTTGAAATTGAAGAACTTGATAAAGATCTTGTTGAAGCATTAAGAACGCGAGCAAAAGATGCATTAACAACACTTGCACTAGCAAATAGTGGCGAAAAACAACCAGCTCAAGATTTGTTAAATCTACCTGGTATGACACAAGAGTTAGCTTATCAATTAGTACAACATGACATCATTACTTTGGAAGATTTAGCAGAACAAGGTACTGATGATTTAGCTGAGATTGAAGGTATAACAAACGAACAAGCTGGCGATTTTATTATGGCTGCTCGTAATATTTGTTGGTTTGCAGATGAATAATTGAGGAAAAGTAATACATGACCAAAGTATCAATAGAAACACTGGCTCAAGAAATCAACACACCAGTGCAAACACTTTTGCAACAGTTTGCTGATGCAGGTATGAAGAAATCTGCAACAGACACTGTCACACAAAAGGAGAAAGAAGCTTTGCTTGCTCATTTAAAACCTCAGCAAGGCCCAACAAAGTTAACATTGCAACGCAAAACGCACTCAACCTTAAATGTGTCGAGCGGTGGTGGCAAAAGCAAAGAAATAAAAGTAGAAGTTCGTAAAAAACGAACTTTTGTTAAACGCGATCCAGCTGAAATTGCGGCGGAACAAGAAAAAGCACGCCAAGAAGCAGAACTAAAAGCGAAACAAGAAGCCGAATTAAAAGCGCGTAAAGAAGCGGAAGAAAAAGAAAAGAAAGCTGAAGAAGAAGCGAAAAAGCGTGCTCAAGAGGAAAAAGCGAAAGCGGCACAAGAGCGAGCTGTCGATCCAAAAGTAAAAAAAGCGCAAGAAGAAAAAGCACGATTAGAAGCTGAAGCGAATGAAATTAAACGTAAAGCGGAGGAAGAAAATCGTCGAAAATTAGAGGAAGATGCCAAGCGTATGGCTGAAGAAGCTCGTAAGCTAGCAGAACAATATAATGAAGTTGATGATAGTGATCATACAGAAGATGAAGATTATCATGTGACAACCTCGAAATACGCTAGAGCAGCAGAAGACGAAACTGATCGTGAAGTTGAAAGCGCTCGTGGACGTGGTCGAAATACTAAACAAACTAAACAGAAAAAAGGCAACAAGCTATCAGAAGGCAAAGCGGAACGTGAAGAAGCACGAGCAGCAACTCGCAGTGGTCATAAAAAGAAAGGTAAAAGCACCTTACAGCAAGGCTTTAACAAACCAGTGCAAGCAGTTAACCGTGATGTTGTAATTGGTGAAACCATTACCGTTGCCGAACTTGCAAACAAAATGGCAGTAAAAGGCTCTGAAGTGATCAAAACTATGATGAAAATGGGGGCAATGGCAACTATTAATCAAGTTATCGATCAAGAAACAGCACAATTAGTGGCTGAAGAAATGGGACATAAAGTAGTATTACGCCGTGAAAATGAGCTCGAAGAATCTCTTATGAGCGATCGTGATACTGGTGCTGAAAAAGTATCTCGTGCACCTGTAGTTACCATTATGGGACACGTTGACCATGGTAAAACTTCTTTACTTGACTATATTCGTAAAGCAAAAGTTGCGTCAGGCGAAGCGGGTGGTATTACTCAGCACATTGGTGCTTATCATGTTAAAACGGCAAGCGGTGAAATTACCTTCTTAGATACTCCTGGGCATGCGGCTTTTACCTCAATGCGTGCGCGGGGTGCTAAAGCAACAGATATTGTAGTACTTGTTGTTGCGGCTGATGATGGTGTAATGCCTCAAACTATAGAAGCAATCCAACATGCTAAAGCGGCAAATGTACCAATTGTTGTTGCTGTTAACAAAATTGATAAACCAGAAGCTGATCCAGAGCGTGTAAAAGGCGAACTTGCACAATATGGCGTGATGTCAGAAGATTGGGGTGGTGATACTCAGTTTGTTCATGTGTCTGCTAAAGCAGGTACGGGCATTGATCAACTACTTGAAGCGATCTTACTACAAGCTGAAGTGCTTGAATTAACCGCATATGAAACAGGTATGGCAAGCGGCGTTGTGATTGAATCATTCCTTGATAAAGGCCGAGGTTCAGTTGCAACAGTACTTGTTCAATCAGGTACGTTGCGTAAAGGTGATATCGTACTTTGTGGATTTGAATACGGTCGTATTCGAGCGATGCGTAATGAACTAGGTAAAGAAGTGACTGAAGCTGGTCCATCAATACCAGTTGAAATTCTTGGCTTGTCTGGAGTGCCATCTGCTGGTGACGAAGCTACTGTTGTACGCGATGAAAAGAAAGCCCGTGAAGTTGCTCTTTATCGACAAGGTAAATTCCGTGACGTAAAACTTGCTCGTCAACAAAAAGCGAAGCTTGAAAACATGTTTACCAACATGACAGAAGGCGATGTTTCTGAACTTAATATTGTTCTAAAAGCAGATGTTCAAGGTTCTACTGAGGCGATTTCTGATTCATTACTTAAACTATCAACAGATGAAGTTAAAGTTAAAATTATTGGATCAGGTGTGGGTGGTATAACCGAAACTGATGCATCACTGGCTGCTGCATCAAATGCGATCATTTTAGGCTTTAACGTTCGTGCTGATGCTTCAGCACGTAAAGTGATTGAATCAGAAAATTTAGATCTACGTTATTACTCTGTTATTTATGATCTAATTGACGAAGTTAAACAAGCCATGAGCGGTATGCTTGCACCAGAATACAAACAAGAAATTATTGGTCTTGCTCAAGTGCGTGATGTGTTTAAATCACCTAAATTTGGTGCAATTGCAGGTTGTATGGTAACCGAAGGTGTTGTTAAACGTCACAACCCAATTCGTGTATTGCGTGATAACGTTGTTATCTATGAAGGCGAACTTGAATCATTACGTCGCTTTAAAGATGATGTTAACGAAGTACGTAATGGAACCGAATGTGGTATTGGTGTGCGTAACTACAACGATGTTCGTGTTGGCGACACGATTGAAGTTTTTGAAACTATCGAAATCAAACGTACGATCTAATTACAACGTATTTGATGTTATAAGCAAGGTATAGTCCTTGCTTATTCATTTATAAGGAAAATAGATATGGCAAAAGCATTTAATCGTTCATCTCGAGTTGGGCATGAGTTACAAAAAGAAATTGCAATTATCTTACAACGAGAAATCAAAGATCCTCGTCTTGGTATGGTAACCGTTTCAGGCGTTGATATCTCGCGTGATCTTTCGTATGCCAAAGTTTTTGTGACTTTTTTGAATGACGATGATCCACAAGTTATTGAACAAGGATTAACGGTACTTAATGATGCTAAAGGTTACATTCGAACCTTAATTGGCAAAGCGATGCGCTTACGCATCATTCCTGAAATTAAATTCTTTTACGATGAGTCGCTCGTTAAAGGTATGCAAATGTCGAGTTTGGTCGCTGATGTTATCAAACAAGATAATGAACGTCATAAAGATTAATATTAAAAATAGCCCTGATCTTGTTAAAAAGTTTCAGGAAACTATGTGTTTGTGTATAAAATAAATGATGAATATAAAAAAAACTCGCCGTGATCTTCACGGCGTTTTGTTGCTAGACAAAACGCAAGGCATGACATCAAACGATGTGTTGCAAAAAGTAAAATGGTTATTTAATGCTAAAAAGGCAGGGCATACGGGAGCTCTTGATCCACTAGCGACAGGGATGCTTCCTATCTGTTTTGGTGAAGCAACCAAATTTTCACAATATTTATTGGATTCAGATAAGCGTTATCGTGTGATCGCCAAACTTGGAGAACGAACCGACACATCTGATGCCGATGGTCAAATTATATGTACCAAACCCGTTAAAGTGACTGAATCACAAATCAACCAAGTCCTAACACATTTTCGCGGTGATATTTTACAAGTGCCAACTATGTTTTCGGCACTAAAATATCAAGGAAAACCACTATACGAATATGCTCGCCAAGGTATTGTGATTGAACGTGAGGCTAGACCGATTACCGTTTACGAAAATCAATTTATCCAATTTGATGCAATAAAAAACGAATTAACGTTAGAAATACACTGCTCAAAAGGCACCTACATCCGAACCATTATTGATGATTTAGGTGAATTATTGGGTTGCGGAGCACACGTTATTTATTTAAGGCGTTTACAAGTTGCCAATTACCCGATTGAAAACATGGTTACGTTAGAACAGTTACAAAATATCGAACTTAAAGATGATCTACTAATGCCGATCGACAGCCCATTACAAGATCGTCCAAAAGTTACTCTTAGTAATACGCAGGGTAAAGATATATTATTAGGACGAACCATTGAACTTGAAGGCTCCACGCAAGTTGAAACCTTAGTGCGAATTTATCAAGGCAAGCAATTTATTGGCGCTGGTATAATGCAAAATAACAAATTATTGCCAAAGCGTTTAATATCAACATCCTAATTCTTTTAAAAAGTTAAATTTTTCCTAAATTACTTGATATTAAAAAGATGTATATTTGTTGATATCTAGGACTCCATCCTGAAATAGCAAAAAAATTATTTGGCACTGGCATTACATTTATGCCAGTAGCTGTCTCAAAATTGCTTCCTTAAAAGATCAAAAATATTTAATCAATATTCAACATTTATCAGCTTGTCTTGCTCGGCTTAAATCCTATCATAAAAAAACACTTTATCTATTTTAAAGATTAATTGAAGTCTGAAACGGTATAGATTCCTGAATATTTTTTACAAGAAAAGAGACAATGCTAAAGCAAAAAATGGGAGTGTAGGAATAACTATCGTTATTTGAATTAATTTGAGAAACTACTATGATGAATATATGAAAAAAGTTAACGAACTATTACATACAAGAAAACATTCGCTAAATCTGGATAGGCTATACTTGGATCGGCTACACTAATTAGTACCAGTTTTATAAGGTTATTATTATGATAAACTAAAAATAAAAGAAGGTAGCAACAATGGCAATCGATTTAGCTCGAAGAGCAAAACGTAATTTTATCAACAAATAATTGTTGATATTAAAGATAGGTGAATTCACGCGGTTTCAGGAAAATACTTTATAAATTTTTATAGGACTATTTTAACCATGAAGTATAAACTATTTATTCTTTTTTCTTTGCTATATATTATTTTATGCAGTATTTGGTTTTTTTTATCACTCTTTCCATGCAATTATTATAATTATATTTTGGATAGATTATACATTAATAAAATTGATAATAATTTATCATCATTAAATTCTTCATTTTCTCCTCAATTTTTGACACACAAAATGGTTATGTATGATTTAGAACATGGAATTACATCAGAACAAATAGCAAATAAAGCACTTAATAATATAAATTATTATTTTGCTCAAGTTAGTAATAATTGCATCTTGGAAGGAGAGCAAACAAGTTCAGATATTATTAATTATATTTCTTGTGCAAATAAAATATTAGGAGAATATTTTTATTATCAACCATCACAAGAAACTTCAAATAATTATGCCAATCAACGTTCTGATTGTGATTTAAATACATATTTACTAATTGATGCGATGAAAAAGGTAGGTATAGACGCTTATATTATCTATGCTCCTAATCATGCTTTTTTGGGAGCGAAAAGCAAAAATCAGGAAATTATTTTATGGGAAACTACTATAGATAAAAATAAAGGCGAAAAGATAGATACACAAATTATTACTGATGCGAATAAAATTATTGTGGATTCTTTATCTTCTTTTTATAAAAAAAATGACAGGATACCATATTATAGGTATTACAATACAAAATATGCATTTGATTTGTATAAAATTTTAGTGTCGGATATTTCTAACGTTGATTCTTTAGCTCTTGTTGAAGGTAGTTATCTTAATGATACTGAAAATGCAATAATAGAGAATGCATATTTTGAATTGCGATTACAAAAAAATAAATTTACTGATAGCGACTTAGAAAAACTTAAAAAAAGTTTACAAAAAGATATAAATAATGAGAATAACCGTGTCTTACTAGCAACTTTTTATGAAAATCATAAAATGCTAGACCAAGCACGTGAGCATATTGAAACACTTTTAAAGTCTGAACGTTGTGGTAAAGACTGTATTGAATTAGCTATAAGGTTGGATTCAGAGGGTAACTCTTATTTTTTACAGAAATATGTTCAATTCCATGATAGTAAATTGGTTACCAAAGTAAAGCAGTTTTTTAAATTAGATAAAATGGAGTATACATATAAAGATTATAAAAATACGCGTTTAAAAATTTTGTACTTATTAGCAGGCCCTAATGTAAATAAATTTGTATATTTTCCTACAGTTATTTTGTGATTACCACCTAAATTAGTAATTATTGGCCAAAATACTGCAGCAAAAAAGTAGAAAATTCCCCATAATAAAAGTAAAAATGGATTTAAGGGTGAAAAAATAACCGAACATCAAATCGTATCGATATTAAAAGAAGCTGAAGCAGGTATTCCTGTTAAAGAACTTTGCTGTAAATATGGTATGGCAATTTAGCTTTTTATGAATGATGAGAAAAATATGGGCGGTATGAAAAGCTTAGATAACAAACGTTTAAAAGAACTTGAGGCAGAAAACCGTATGAGCCTCGCCCAAATCTTTAAATTTCATTTTAATTTATTCCTCTTACCTACTTATGTGTAAATAATAATAGATGCCCCCAATGATTGATTATTCAATTAAGTAACTAGCTGCCTAAAAAAAATTACAAAGTCGCCCCCTTTGACTGATTTATCCTAATTAAACTAGCACAATTGGTTATGCCGATATCATATTCTAATAAAATATCGATTCTGCTTCTATAATTTTACAGCGCTTAGTGGGTTTTGCCGTGCTTTTAATTAGCTCACACAGTAAAGTTGCTGATTTTTGTCCCATTTCAAACAAAGGTTTGTTTATTCTGCTTAGGGTATCTAATTGATTGTATTTAAGTTCTTTAGATGAGCTAAAATACGATATTATAAGCGGTTTTGTAAGTTTTGTTTGATTTTCATTGGCTTGGTGTACGGCACCTAAAACCATGTTATCGGGCGATTGGTTGCGGTCTTTATAATCGCTTTTATCCAAACAACTTAAGCTAAAATTATCGGAACAAATAACCGCAGTAGGTGCTTTATTACTGTTTATTAGCTTTTTTACCGCTGATCTGGCATGTTGATAAGTAAAACAGCCATGAATAATATATCTAGGTTCAATAGTAATATTAGCGCGCAATAAAGCTTGTTTATAACCTTGTAGCAAAAGTGTAGAACTGGTTAATTTTTCATTATTAAGCAAAATAGCAATTTTTGTATGTGACTTATCAATCAAATATTTTGTTATTTGATGGCCAATAAGTAAATGATCAAAGTCAACACAAATAAAATCAAGCGAAAAGTGATTAACTAAAACAATGGGCGGTAATGTGGTTTTATAAGCAACTAGCGTTTTTAAGTAAGGTGCATCATTAATAATAATGATGCCATCAAATGCATGTTGAGCAACATAACGAATAATATGATGGATATCAGTTTTATTATGATAAGGAAATTGCAAATAAAACATTTGAAACTGTTCTTCTTTTAAAACTTGCTCTAATCCTGCATTGATTAAGCTTTTTGAATAAAGTTGATTGTCGATAATTAATATTTTTCCGCTGTTATGTATGGGTTTATAGGGTTTAAAATTTTTTGAAGTATCCATATTTAATTCCTCAATTGCTTGATAAACGCGTAACTGTATTTTAGGTGAGGTTAAATGTGGTTTTTTTAGCACTCTAGAAACCGAAGCGACAGACGTGTTGGCTTTTTTAGCAATCGTTGATAGGGTGATTTTTGTCATGATAATAAATAAAGTTAACTAAAATGACTTATCACTTTACCGATATTAATTTTTTTTGTAAGGGATCAAATTTTATTTTGTCGATCTGTGTTCCAAAATCAGGAAATATCTTTTTCCGCTATCTTTGGCAATATAGTGATATAATTACCGCTAAATTTTTTATTTGGGTTGATAAATATGTCTGCATGGAATATTGCTATTGTGGGAGCGACAGGGCAAGTGGGTTCTGCGCTAGTTGAATTACTACAACAACGTGGTTTACAAGATAATAATCTAAAAATTGAAAATCTCTATTTGGTCGGTAGTGACAATAGTGCTGGTGAAGTTGTTCGTTTTGCTGGTAAAAATTTAACTGTTACCGATAGTGCAAAAATGGATTGGAGTCAGTGCCATTTTGCCTTTTTTGTTGCTGGTTATGAAACAAGTAAAAAATATGCACAAATTGCGGCAGAATCAGGTTGTGTAGTGATTGATGCAAGTGGTTATTTTGCCGAGCAGGATCATATTCCATTAGTAGTACCTAAAGTTAATAACAGTGTATTAACTGAATACCGTAATGAAAACATTATAGCTGTAGCTAGTGCCACAGTATGCCAATTATTGCGCTGTGTTGCGTCGTTGACTGATATGAGGTTATTAACCAATTTACATGTAACTAGTTTTATTCCCGCCTCATTATATGGCAAGCCTGGCGTTGATGAACTTGCAGGGCAAAGTGCGCGTTTATTAAATGGTATGCCAGTTGATAATCAACTGTTTGATAAACAATTAGCCTTTAACTTATTGCCTATATCACACGAACATGATGATGCGATATTAGGTGAAAAATCACAAGTGAACCAAATCCGAAAAGTATTGAGTAATTATGAACTTCCTGTTTCTATTGAGTCAGTGATTGTGCCCGTTTTTTATGGCGTATCGCAAGCCATTAATGTATCAAGTAGTTTACCAATTGAACTAGATATGACTCGTTTTGGCGAATTTGGTGTTGAAGTTCAAGACGATGGTTTACCAACCCCAGTGACTGAAGTGAACACCGAATCAGAAAGCCAACTAACCATTAAATTATCTAATTTACGACATAGTTATGGTCATTATGAACAAATTCAATTTTGGTCAGTAGCCGATAATATCCGTTATTTAGGTGCACTAATGCTAATTGAAACGCTTGAGATCCTCATTAATGACTATATATAAAATTGCCCTTGGTATTGAATATGATGGTAGTGCTTATTTTGGTTGGCAACGGCAACAGTCAGTCGATTCTATTCAAAAAAGGCTAGAATCGGCACTATCAATTATTGCTAATTCACCAATAACTGTATTTTGCGCAGGAAGGACAGATGCAGGCGTGCATGCAACAGGGCAAGTTATCCATTTTGAAACCCAAGCCGTGCGATCAGCTAGTGCTTGGACAATGGGCGTGAATTCGCATTTACCCGATAATATAGCTGTGCGTTGGTCACAAGTAGTTGATGATAGTTTTCATGCGCGGTTTAGTGCGACTGCTCGGCGTTACCGTTATGTGATCTATAATAACCGCTATCGATCAGCCATTTTAGCCAAAGGGGTATCGCATTATTATTTGCCGTTGAATGAAAGCTTAATGCACCAAGCAGCGCAGCATCTATTAGGCGAAAATGATTTTTCCTCTTTTCGAGCATCGCAGTGTCAGTCAAGAACGCCTTGGCGCAATATTCACCATATTGAAGTTTGGCGACAGGGCGAATATATTATTGTCGATATTAAGGCCAACGCATTTGTACACCATATGGTACGCAATATTGTAGGTAGCTTACTTGAGGTTGGTACAGGTAATCAGCGCCCTGAGTGGATCGGCGAATTGTTACATGCTAAAGACAGAACGCAAGCGGCTGCAACTGCAAAACCTGAAGGGTTGTATTTAGTTCAGGTCGATTATCCTGCTCAATACCAAATACCAACGCAGGCATTAGGTCCACTATTTATAAAATAAATGACAAAATAAGTTATAAAGTTAGTTATAAAACTAAGTATAGAATAGATAAAACCACTTAAGATTGAATCAAATTAAAAGATAAATGTCATGAATAGTAACGAAAAAAGTGCAAGTAAAGATTCAAGAAACCAAGAAGCGAAAAAATCAAAACTCCATAATATCAAGCTTCCACCTCATTCGATCGAAGCTGAACAAGCGGTGCTTGGTAGCTTGATGCTTGATAATCAACGTTGGGATGCGGTGTCAGAAATGATCACCGAACGGGATTTTTATTCACGTCATCACCAATTGATTTTTTCTCAAATGCATACCTTGGTTAGTAAAGGTACGCCTATTGACTTAATTACTCTATCTGAATGCCTTGAAAGTAAAGATATTTTGGCCGATGTAGGGGGCTTTGCCTATTTGGCGGAACTGTCTAAAAACACGCCAAGTGCAATTAATGTGGTTGCTTATAGTGATATTATTCGTCAACAAGCAATTTTGCGTGAATTAATCAGTGCGTCAAATGATATTGCCGATAACTGCTATGCCACTGAAGGCCGAGATAGTACCGAAATTTTAGACTTTGCGGAAAGCAAAATTTTCCAAATTGCTGAAAGCCGAACCAAGCAAGGTGAAGGTCCTAAAAGCATTACCGAAGTGTTAGAATCAACCGTAGCTAAGATTGAGGAGCTCTTTCAACGTCCGCATGATGGTGTGACTGGGGTTTCAACTGGTTATGTTGATTTAGATAAAAAAACGGCTGGCTTACAGCGTTCTGATTTAATTATTATTGCCGCAAGACCATCAATGGGTAAAACCACATTTGCCATGAATTTGTGTGAAAATGCGGCGCTAGAGCAAGAAAAACCAGTGCTAATATTCAGTTTAGAGATGCCATCAGAACAAATTATGATGCGTATGTTAGCGTCACTTTCACGAGTTGACCAAACGAAAATTCGAACAGGGCAACTACAAGACGATGATTGGGCAAGGATTTCAAGTACCATGGGATTATTGCTTGAAAAGAAAAACATTTATATCGATGACTCATCGGGTTTGACGCCAATGGAACTACGTTCAAGAGCCAGACGTATTTATCGTGAGCATAAAGGTTTAAGTATGATCATGGTGGATTACTTGCAACTTATGCGAGTTCCCAATATTTCTGAAAATAGAACCTTAGAAATTGCAGAAATTTCACGCTCACTAAAAGCCTTGGCAAAAGAGTTACAAATTCCTGTCGTTGCGCTATCGCAGCTTAACCGTAGCTTAGAGCAACGTGCTGATAAAAGACCGGTTAACTCTGATTTACGTGAATCAGGATCGATTGAGCAAGATGCCGATGTGATCATGTTTATTTATCGTGACGAAGTTTATAACGAGGCGTCAGAACATAAAGGCATTGCCGAAATTATTTTAGGCAAACAACGAAACGGCCCAATAGGTAAAGTTAGGTTAAAATTCCAAGGCCAGTTTTCACGCTTTGATAATTATGCTGATGCCAGTAAATATTTAGATGATGAATAACAATAAAAATCGTACACAGCAATGCTTTGCATATTTTGTCACAATGATTTTAAACGTTACTTAAATTGCCGTTTTGACGGCGATTTTTTATTGGCAATAAATTGATAAATTTGGGCCAGTAAAAATAAGATTGCTTGTAAAATAACAATACTTGCACTAGTTGATGCATCAATATAATAGCTTATTAATGTCCCTAATACGGTTGAAAATGCCGACACCAGTACCGCAATGACTAACATCCGCTCAAACCGCTTAGTTAATGAAAAGCCAATAATGCCGGGGGCGATTAACATCGCTATTACTAAAATCATCCCTGCTGTTTTTAATGAACCAACAATGGTTAAAGCTAGCACACTTAATAACCCGTAATGTAACAACTTGACTGGCAAACCAACCACTTTGGCTTGCAGCGGATCGAAGCAGTACAGCATTAAATCACGGCGTTTAATAATAACTAAGATCGACACAATTGTGGCAATAAGGATAATTTGTTTAAGCTCGTCATAACTTGTTCCAAGCACGCTACCAAATAAAATATGGTTTAAATGTTGCGAAGTATCTACCTTTGAAAACAGCACCAAACCAAACGCAAACATCCCCGAAAACACAATGCCCATAACGGTATCTTCTTTAACTCGGCTATTTTCTTTAATATAACCTGTTGCCACTGAGCAAAATAATCCTGATGCAAATGCGCCAATGATAATGGGGATTCCTGCTAAATACGCTAATACAATTCCTGGTAAAATAGCGTGTGAAATCGCATCCCCCATTAATGACCAGCCTTTTAGCACCAAAAAACAAGAAAGCAAAGCACAAACAATACCTGTTGCTAACGCGGCTAAAATTGCGCGTTGAATAAGAGGTAGGGTAAGTGGGTAATAAATAAATTCCCAAAATTCGGTCATACTTTTCCCCCTTTATTTAGTCGGCTTTGACGTATTTTAAGGCGATTTGAAATAAGCCCTTGCTGTGGTGCAAATAAAAATGCGGCAATAAAAATCAGCGTTTGTAGCGTTACAATAACGCCACCTGTTTCGCCATTTAAATAATAGCTAATCCATGCCCCGACAGCACTGCTTACGGCACCAATTGCAACTGAAATCATCAACAACCGTGAAAATTGATTTGTCAATAAATAAGCCGTTGCCCCGGGTGTGATAACCATTGCAATAACTAAAATAGCCCCAACAGTTTGCAGTGCCGCAACGGTACAGGCGCTTAAAATGGTAAAAAAGAGAATTTTTAGTTTTAGTGGTTGTAAACCAATGGATCTGGCATGGGTTTCATCAAAAAAAACCACTAACAAATCCTTCCAAAAAAAGAAAAGTAATATAAATGACACCAAAATAATGATTTGTACTTGCCACATATCGCTATCGTCAATGCCAAGAATATTACCAAAAATAATTGTTTGCACATTGACCGAGGTCGGATTGAGCGAAATGATCAACAAACCGATAGCAAAAAAAGTTGAAAAAATAAAACCAATAATGGCATCGGCTTTTAACCGTGTAAAAGCGCGTACTAAGGTAATGGCAAGAGCTGCGAGCAATCCAGTAAAAAAAGCACCAACCGAATAAGGCAACCCCAAGGCATAAGCACCTGCAACCCCCGGCACCACTGAATGCGAAAGCGCATCGCCCATTAGTGACCAACCTTTTAACATCAAAAAAGCCGACAAAAAAGCACAAGCCGCACCAACAAGGCTACTTACCCAAATAGCTTTGAACATAAAATCATAGGTGAATGGTTCAAGTAATAGTTCCATTTATTTTGGCCTTTTTTGCTCGTTTTCGACATGGTTAACCAACAAATCTTGATGAGGAGAATCATGTTTACCTTCACCATAAAAAATGGCAGCACGTTCATCGTCGGTTAAGATCGATACTTTACGGGGATCTTCATCTTCATGTAATTTATCGCCCGATAGGCTAAGGTAACGCAGTGCACCACCAAAAGTAGTCATTAAATTTTGTGGTGTAAAGGTGGTTTGAGTTGGGCCAAATGCCAACACCGTTTGATTAATTAACACCACCTGATCACAAAATTCAGGCACGCTACCTAAATTATGGGTTGACACCAAAATCAAATGATCTTCAGCACGCAGATTTTTTAAAAGATCAATAATGGCATTTTCGGTTTTAACATCTACGCCAGTAAAAGGCTCATCTAATAACAGCACTTTACCTTGTTGAGCTAATGCTCGAGCTAAAAATACTCGTTTTTTTTGCCCACCAGAAAGTTCGCCAATTTGGCGATGCTTAAAATCAAGCATATTGACACGTTCAAGCGCAATATCAACTTGCTTTTTATCTTCTTTACTTGCAATACGTAAAAAAGACATATGCCCGTATCGCCCCATCATCACCACGTCTGACACCAGAACAGGAAAATCCCAATCGACATCTTCCGTCTGTGGCACATAAGCAATAATATTTTGCTTTAAAGCTTGATTAACAGACATATCATTAAACGTCACCCGACCACGAGTTGGTTTAACCATTCCCATAATGCTTTTAAATAAAGTCGATTTACCACTACCATTTACTCCAACTAAAGCACAAATAGTGCCACCACTTAAGTGGAAGCTAGCATCATGAATTGCGGTGTGACCATTATTGTAAGTCACGGTGATGTCATCAACATTTAAGCAAATTTGAGTCATTATTCTTCGAATCCTTTAGCTATGGTTTCAACCGTTACTTTTAATAGATCAATATACGTTGGCACAGGCCCATCTTTTGTTGAAAGCGAATCAACATATAAAACGCCACCATATTTTGCGCCCGTTTCATTGCTTACTTGTTTAGCAGGTTTGCTTGAAATGGTGCTTTCACTAAAAACGACAGGGATGTGATTTTTATTAACTAAATCAATTAAACGTCTAACTTGCTGAGGTGTACCTTGCTGCTCGGCATTGATAGGCCATAGGTAGGCTTCTTTCAAATTATAGTCACGTGCCAAATAACTAAAAGCTCCTTCGCTGGTCACAAGCCAACGTTTTGCCTCAGGGATTTTGGCCAATCGTTCGCGTAATGGTGCATCAAGCGCTTTAATTTTAGCAATATAATCAGCAGCATTTTTATTATAAATCTCGGTATTTTCGGGATCATATTTAACAAACGCTGCACGGATATTTTCGACATAAACTAACGCCAAGGTTGGCGACATCCAAGCATGTGGATTAGGGTTACCTTTATAGCTGCCTTCTTGGATCTGCATTGGCTCAATACCGTCTGTTACCACAACAGATGGGACATCTTTGACATCTTCAAAAAAGCGCTTAAACCAAAGCTCTAAATTAAGCCCATTCCATAACACCAAATCGGCTGAAAGTACTTTAGTAATATCTTGTGGGGTGGGATCGTATTGATGAATTTCAGCACCAACTTTGGTAATTGACTCAACCACAGCGGCATCGCCAGCGACATTTTGCGCAATATCTTGAATTATAGTGAAAGTGGTAACCACTTTGAATTTTTTTTCTGCTGCGTAGGCGCATTTGGACAGGCCAGTCAAAATAATTAACGAAGTTAAAATAACCTTTAATAACGTTTTGCGGTTTTTAAAAAAATTGAACTTCATTAGCGACTCCTTGCACATAATCAAATAATAAAATTCAGTGATAGTCATTAAAAAATAGAGTAATTAACCAATCAAGAAAATAACTTCTTATTTAATTAGTGATAATATTGAAACAGCGTTATGATAAACAATAATAACAAATATTAATGAGAATTATTATCATTTAAACAAATAAAGTCAAATATTTCCTAAAATTTACTGCTTATTACTTTAGTATTGCTTTAATACTGTTATAACGATAGTCTTAATTCATTGTATATAAAACTAAATTAAATAGTAGATAGTTCCGTCTATTTAACTAATAGTTAGCATAAAAAATCATGAAAAAAATTGCCATAAATCCTATTTTTAGCGTATAGGATTTATGGCATTTAGGACAATGGGGCAGCCAATTTTATTGGCAATTAGAAAGAAAAACGATATCCAGCATTGGCTTGTAATAAATCAAATCGACTACCTGGTGAGCTTTCTAAATCCAAATAAATATTATGTTGTTGATTAAGCTGTGCGCTGATACCAACTCCATTATTCCACCAATTACCTTTGAATGAATGGCTTTCTTTATTAGTATTTAATTTATAGTAAGTATCACCATTAAATTCTCTAACAATTCCTGTTTTAGCATAGATATTGATATTATTGTTATCAGAATTGATTTCATATCCAAATAATGCAGATGCTCGACCAATTAACGAATTATAATTACCTAATTTTACTTTAAGCCCGTTAGTTGCATTAATTGATGTAGCGTTTTGATGGCTATAAGATAATTGAGATTGGGGTTCAATATAAAAATCATTCAATTTAAATTTCTGACCTAGCTCCAAAGATAAACCAAGCCCATTGGTATGACCTGTTCCTTGAACGTGATTATTGGAAGTATCTTTAACCTTGAAGCGATTTTTTTGGCGAGCATATTTAGCAATGCCATCAACATAAAATCCATCATTGCTTAAATATGTTGCGTAAAGGCCGGTATTAAATGATTTTAAAGAGCCATCACCTTTATGATAATTTGGATCACCATAAGTCTGTCCAACAAAAGCACCGACTACAAAAGGTGAATCTTCAGATAGCTGTTTATCTGCACCAAATTGGAAACCATGGTAGCTCATATCAAATTTACTTAATTTACCACCAGAAAACGAATCTAACTTACCCGAAAAACCGCGTAACCAAACATCACCAAACTGCCCACTTGTTCGCATGTCGCCAAGGCGTTTTAGCAGCGTTTGGGTTTCAACATAGCTCATTAAATAATTACTGTTAAGAAATCCGGCGCTAGCCATTGCCGACGAAGTAATAGGATTAGCAGTTAATACATAATCTTTACCCTCTTTATTTAGGGAGTATTGATAACCACCAAGTTCAACATCATGATTGATTTTAAACTCTGCTGTACTTGTTGCATTGTCATCAATTTTAACTAACGTCAATTTTTCTTTACCTGTGGTATTAGACGCTCCATTATTTGTTAAATTTAGGGTATGAGTTCCTTCTGCTGATATAGGGCGGTTTGCATCAGCTGATTTTGAAATAATAATTTTATCACTTTTTTCAGCAGCAATGTCGGTACGTAAATCAAAACTTGATTCACCTTTTAAATTCTCAATGGTTAACTCTCCATAATTACCATTAGAATTATCATTAACAAATTTTATCGAACCTTGCCCTGATAGTTCGGTAAGGTAAGAATCTTCATCGGTTATTTCCCAAGAAGCGCCTTTGGCAAGATTCATTTTTATAATTCCAGTGGTATCAGGATTACCCTCATCAGGATCATCTGGATCGCCAAATCCTGACACTCGACCTACAATTTTGGAACCAGAAGCTAAATCTAATATAATTGTTCCACCAAAACTTGCATCGATATCGCCATTAATTATTGATTTATTATTAATTTTCAGCACCCCATTTTCAATAGAAAGAATATTACCATCAATAACTGATTCGCCATTTAATGTTAAATTTCCATCAGAGATAAAAATAGCCTCAGACCATTCACGATCGCTAACGCTCAATGTTGTTTTTCCATTAACGATGACCGTTGAATCTCCAAGTAAAGAAATTGCATCAGAATCATGTCCTTGCATATGAATTGTAAGATCGCCATTAAAAATGGTGGAAGATGTAGAACGAGTTGAAGGAAAAGAATCTATCCCTGAAATTGTTACGCCATCTTCTATGCGATTCGCTTCTCTTTGGATATTGATAGTGACATTTTTTTCAAAAACAGTATTGCTGTTAGTAAATATACGGATACCTGATGTGATTTCTCCATTAACTTTATTTAAATCGTGAGTAACAGGGACATTAATTTCATCAGTGTAGGTTTGAGTTCCTTGTAATTCAAGTGCATTTACTGCTAATGGTGTGGCTAGAGTTAATCCTAGAATTATTTTATTTTTCATCTAATAATTTCCTTTTATCTATAATTGATGGCAGTTTAACAATAAAACAACAATCGTTCAATAGTTAATCTAAATAGAGTTGTTACCTTGTAGACTTTTAACAATAGCATTAATTAGTCATTTTGACTTGAATCTTTAATTAACGAGAGTATAAGGGGAAACAAATGGTTCCTTTTTAATTCAAATAAAATAGGGAGAGGATAAGTATGAAACTGAGAAAAGTGATGATTATTGGCGTGGGTAATGTGGGATCAACAACGGCTTATACATTGGTTAACCGAGGTATTTGTGAAGAAATTGCACTTGTTGATCTTAATAAAGAATTAGCCTATGGACATGCGCAAGATTTATTAGATGCGGCTGCCTATCGGCAAAACATGGTCAAAGTTAGCTTGCGAGAATCGACCGATTGCGCCGATATTGACATTGCCATTATTACCGTTACATCAGGCATAGCTCAAAAAAGCCGAGCCGAAGAGCTTGCTGGCACATCTAAAATCATAGCAAGTATTGTGCCTAACATGATGAAAAGCGGATTTAAAGGCATCTTCTTAATTGCCACCAACCCTTGTGATGCGATTACTTATCAAGTTTGGCAACTATCAGGACTACCACGCCACCGCGTAATTGGTACTGGCGTATGGCTTGATACGGTACGATTACGTCGATTACTGGGTGAAAAAATGGATATTGGTCCACAAAGCATTGATGCCTTTATTGTAGGTGAGCATGGTGATTCACAATTCCCTGTTTGGTCGCATTCATCGGTTTATGGAATTAATCTTAATGATTTAGAAAAAAACAAAATCGATTTTGAACAAATTGGCACCCAAGCTCGAAAAATGGGCTTTGAAATAGCTAACCGTAAGCACTGCACCGAATACGGTATTGCCAGTACTATCACCGAAATCTGCCAACACATATTCACTAATAGCCACCGAGCATTAGCGCTTAGTTGCATTTTAAACGGAGAATATGGCTATAAAAACGTTGCTATTGGTGTACCGGCGATTGTTGATCAACATGGAATCAAAAAAATCATAGAGCTTGATTTTACCGAAAGCGAAAAACAGCTATTTGAAAAAAGTATCAATATTGTAAAAGGGTATATTGATCATATTAAATTACCATAGTACTAGATATTTTTATTATTGCTCAATTGGCGCATTAACCTAGCGTTATCCATTGGTGGCGTCATTGTATACACAATACGCCACGAACAAGGTTTTTATTACTATCATAGAAGAAATAGTTTTGGAGTATAACTTCTAATCTTCTAAGATGATGTTAAGTTGGTTTTCAAGTTTGTAGTATTCAGCATTACTTAAAAAATGGTAACGAGCATCTCTGATATGGCTGGCGATCTTTTTATAGGTATTCAAGTTTTCCGATACTGGATAGCAAGCAATATAATCATTAAAAGCCACAACATCAGCAATGTCAGCAAATTGCTTTTTATCGATGCCATTTAAATAACCTTTAAGGTCAAGGGTTTGGCAATTAGGCTTATGTTCTTCTCGCCAAAATTGATTATTTTTAAATTGATAAGTTAAATTAACATTCTTTTTATAGTCATAATGATTATCTTTGACATCAGTAAAATACCCGAGTTCATAATCGGCTTTGACATGTACATAAAATAGATTATTAAGCACTAAAGACGAATAAAAGAACAAATGATCTTCATGTCCTGTTTTTGCAGATAAGATAAGCTCATCTAAATATTTTCCATTTTCATCAAAAGCATTTAATACATTTAAATCCTCTAAAATTCCTTCGCCTTCACTATCAAAAGTCAGGCTATAAAGCACAAATCGAATATTATCGATTTCAAAACGGCCAATAGCGGTAAGATTTTTTAATGTAAAATAACGTCGTTCTTTATCTAGCGGATTATCATAATATCGATAATCATCATTCTGAAAATGAAAAAATTTGCTATCGACAAATTTACCATTAGGCAGCGAATGGGTATCAAATGGTATGGTCAGTATAGGTAAACTTTGGTAAAAGTCATCAAAACTGGCAAAATGCTCTCTAGACTTATATTGAGATAATGAAGTTTGAGGATCTGCTAAAGAACAATTAGCACAAAACAAACTAAATAACATCATTAAAAATAACATTAATATTTTCATAGTTACTGTTTTCCTAATTATTTTTGTAAAAAATTCAGTATTCTATACCGTTTGGGGATTAAGTTGGATATTTTATAAGAAATAATTTTAGTATCAATTTTCAAAATTAATTTACCTAACTAAACCTATCCACCTTATAGGTGGATAGTGATTACTATTTTTTACTCTAATTTGTTAAAAACAATTTAAGTGATGGATTTTTTGTTTCATTATGAAAACCATAACCCAAAGCTTTCAAATGTTGATCAAATTCACGGCTATCACTTTCGCTAATTTCAAACGCAGCAAGTACACGACCATAATCGGTGCCATGGCTACGATAATGGAACATTGAAATATTCCAATTAGTGCCTAATGTCTGTAAGAACTTAAGCAGAGCGCCTTGTGATTCTGGGAATTCAAAGCTGTACACTTGCTCTTGTAGTGGTTTGCATGGTTTGCCACCAATCATGTAGCGTACATGTAGTTTTGCCATTTCGTCTTCGGTTAGATCGACAACTGGGTAACCTGCAGCAGTAAGCTCTTGCATGATGTCATCTTTTTCGTTGCTTTGTGCTATTTTGATTCCAACAAAGATGTAAGCAGACTTTTCGTCATGATAGCGGTAATTAAATTCGGTCACTGAGCGTCCGCCAAGGAGCTGGCAGAATTTTAAAAAACTACCTTTCTTTTCGGGAATAGTGACAGCAAACAGTGCTTCACGCTTTTCGCCAAGTTCGCAACGTTCTGATACATAGCGTAAGTTGTGGAAATTTAAATTAGCTCCCGATAATATATGGGCAAGGTTTTCGCCATTGATGTTGTGCTTTTCTACGTATTTTTTAAGCCCTGCTAAGGCAACCGCACCAGAGGGTTCGGCAATGGCACGCACATCGTCAAATAGGTCTTTTACTGCGGCGCAAATTTCGTCGCTATTCACGGTAATAATATCATCAATATATTGTTGGCAAAGTCTGAATGTTTCATCGCCAATTCGTTTAACAGCAACGCCTTCAGCAAATAGCCCAACACGGCTTAAATCGACAGGTTTGTTTGCATCAAGTGCCGCTTTTAAGCAGGCAGCATCGGCAGGTTCGACCGCAATAACTTTGATTGATGGCATGATTTGTTTGATTAACACTGCAATGCCTGCGGCAAGCCCACCACCGCCAACAGGTACAAAGATGCGGTCGAGTTTGGCATTTTGTTGCAATAATTCCATAGCAATACTGCCTTGTCCTGCAATCACTAGCGGATGATCGAATGGCGGAATAAAAATGCGATTTTGTTCTTTAGCTAGCTCCATTGCTTTGGCTTTGGCTTCGTCAAAGTTGGCGCCATAAAGTAATACTTCACCACCAAAATTTTTTACTGCTTCAACTTTAATATCAGCGGTTGTTAGAGGCATAACAATTAAAGAACTGATGCCTAATTTAGTCGCCGAAAAGGCGACACCTTGCGCATGGTTACCTGCTGATGCGGCAATAACGCCGCATTTGCGTTCTTCTTCGCTAAGGCTAGCTATCATGGCTTGTGCACCACGAATTTTAAAACTGTGGACGAGTTGACGATCTTCGCGCTTAACAAAAATTTGATTGTTTAATCTTGTTGAAATTTTTTCCATCTTTTCAAGCGGAGTGACTTCGGCCACGTCATAGACGGCACTGCAAAGCGTTGCTTTTAAGTAATCGGCACCTGTGAATTGCGTTTTTTGTTGTTTCACATTAACCTCCTAGTTTGCTTTTATCACGAACGGCACCTTTATCTGCACTTGTTGCTAAACTGGCGTAAGCCTTTAGTGCATAAGAAACATAGCGATCGCGATTGTGAGGCGTAAAGGCTTTATCACCTCGCTCTAGTTCTGCAACTTGTCGACGTTCAAGCTCATCAGCAGGAACCTCTAATATTAGTTGTCGATTTGGAATATTAATATCGATTATATCGCCATCACGAACTAGCCCTATAATGCCACCACTTGCTGCTTCTGGCGAGATATGACCGATTGATAAGCCCGATGATCCCCCAGAAAATCGTCCATCAGTAATAAGGGCACAGGCCTTGCCAAGTCCCATTGATTTTAGGTAGCTAGTTGGGTAGAGCATTTCTTGCATACCAGGTCCACCTTTCGGTCCTTCGTAAATTATGACAACCACATCACCTGCCACCACTTTGCCACCTAAAATAGCATCAACAGCATCTTCTTGGCTTTCAAATACTTTGGCAGGACCGCGGAATATGAGATTTTCAGCTGCAACGCCTGCGGTTTTAACAATTGCGCCATCTAGTGCCACATTGCCATAAAGGGTTGCAAGTCCGCCGTCTTGACTATAGGCGTGGGCTTTATCACGAATACAACCATTTACACGGTCATCGTCAAGTGAATCCCAATAACAGTCTTGTGAAAACGCTTTGGTGGTGCGAATGCCAGCAGGTCCACTACGATACATTTTTTTTACTGCTTCGTCGGTAGTTTGAGTTATGTCGTATTTGGTGAAAGTTTCTTGTAATGTTAGTCCTAGAACGTTGTGTACATTGCGATTTAGTAATCCTGCTTTATCCAGTTCTGACATAATCGACACAACGCCACCAGCTCGGTGAACATCTTCCATATGATATTGCGCTGTACTTGGCGCTACTTTACATAAATGTGGAACTTTAAGCGATAATTTATCTATATCTGACATGGTAAAGTCGATTTCGCCCTCTTGTGCGGTGGCTAACAAATGTAATACGGTGTTAGTCGATCCCCCCATAGCAATGTCTAATGACATAGCATTTTCGTATGCCGCTTTTGTTGCAATTGAACGAGGCAGGTAAGATGCATCATCATGTTCATAATAGCGTTTGGTGATTTCAACAATGCGTTTAGCAGCATTTAAAAAGAGTTGTTCACGTTGTTTGTGAGTGGCAATAAGTGTACCATTACCCGGCAGCGAAAGTCCTAATGCTTCGGTTAAGCAGTTCATGGAGTTAGCGGTAAACATACCTGAGCAAGAACCACAAGTAGGGCAGGCCGATTCTTCAATGGCTTTACTGTCTTCATCGCTAACATTTGGATTAGCACTTTGGATCATGGCATCGACTAAGTCTAATTTAATGATTTGGTCAGATAGTTTGGTTTTGCCTGCTTCCATCGGTCCACCCGAAACAAAAATGGTTGGGATATTTAAACGAAGCGAAGCCATTAACATTCCTGGCGTGATTTTGTCGCAGTTAGAGATACAGATCATGGCATCGGCACAGTGTGCATTAACCATATACTCGACAGAATCAGCAATGAGTTCCCTTGATGGAAGAGAGTAAAGCATTCCACCATGTCCCATGGCAATACCATCATCAACTGCGATTGTATTAAATTCTTTGGCAATACCACCCGATGCTTCAATTTGTTTGGCAACTAGCTGTCCAATGTCTTTTAGGTGGACATGTCCTGGTACAAATTGTGTGAATGAGTTAACCACCGCAATGATGGGTTTACCAAAGTCTTCATTTTTAACGCCAGTTGCACGCCATAATGCGCGGGCTCCAGCCATGTTTCTACCCTCGACCGAGGTTGCTGAACGATATTTAGGCATTTCCTGCTCCCAATTTTATGCAAGTAACCATGTTAACGGTTTGTAGTTTTTTAAAATTAATCATCAATTTAAAAAGTCATCCGCCAATGAATTGGCGGATTTTTGATTCTATTTTTTATTTAACTAGATCTAACCAACCGTATTTATCTTCAGTTTTACCATTAAATAAACCAAAGAATGTTTGTTGGATTTGTTTGGTGATTGGACCACAACGACCAATACCAACTTGGATACGGTCAACACTACGCACGGGTGTAATTTCAGCTGCAGTGCCAGTCATAAACACTTCGTCGGCTAAATAAAGTGATTCACGTGATAGTGTTTGTTCTCGCACTTCAATACCAATATCACGTGCTAGCGTTAATACTGCATCACGGGTAATACCCGGTAGTGCGGAAGACGATAGAACAGGGGTATATAAAATGTTATCTTTTATGATAAATAGGTTTTCGCCTGCGCCTTCTGATAGGTGACCATGCACATCTAATGCAATACCTTCTTGAAAGCCATTGGCTCTTGCTTCAGATCCAATTAATAATGATGATAAATAGTTACCGCCCGCTTTAGCTGCGGCAGGAATTGTATTTGAAGCAACACGATGCCAAGATGAGACCATAGCATCAATACCTTGATCTAATGCTTCTTCGCCTAGATAAGCCCCCCATGGAAATGCCGCTATCATGACATCGGTTTTATAACCAGCAGGTGGGTTTACTCCCATACCAACATCACCAATAAAGACTAATGGACGAATATAAGCACTTTTTAAATTATTTTTTTTGATGGTTTGGCGAGTCGCTTCCATGATTTCATCAAGAGAATAAGGTACAGGGAAACGGTAAATTTTGGCTGAGTTTAATAGTCGTTGTGCGTGTTCTTTATGGCGAAAAATAGCAGGGCCTTGATGGGTGTCATAACAACGAACACCTTCAAATACTGACGTTCCATAATGTAAAGCGTGCGACATAACATGTACTTTGGCATCTGCCCATGGAACCATTTCGCCATTGAACCAAATATAATCCGATTTTGCTGTAGAACTCATTTTGTTTCCCTCTTTATTTTTCAATTTGTTAAGTATATAGTTTGCTTTCGGTATTTTTGTTTTAACGGTCAAGCATTATACTACACTTATTTGTTTATTTAACTGTTAAATTGTTTACCATCTTTGATTTAAATTATTATTTAATAATAAGTTGTTTGAGATTATTATTACTCAATTACTATTACATCTTCTAATTTTGCTACTTGATTTTGTAGTGTCGAAAACGATCTTTCAGTGGTTAATATCAATGTCATAATTAGTATGCTGTTTTCAACTGTTTGCATTTGCATTGATTTAATATGTCCACCCCGATGACGGATAACTCGTAATATACGCTCAAGTGCGCCCAACTTATCATAAGCTTTTATGACTAATTGGTATTGTGTTTGTTCGTTCATTGCTTACTCCTTACAACTTCTATCTAGCATGTTTTCGTTTGCTGCTCCGGGGGGGACTAGTGGCCATACGTTTTCTAATTCATCTATGCATACATGTAACAGGTAAGCACCTTTGGAATTGAACATATTGTCAAGCGCGCTGTCTATCTGTGATTTTTTGCTAATAGTTTGCCCCGGTATATCAAATGCTTTGGCTAGCATTAAAAAGTCGGGGTTATCTGATAAATTTGTTTCGCTGTATCTTTCGTTAAAAAATAACTCTTGCCATTGGCGAACCATACCTAAGCGTTGATTATCAATTAATACAATTTTGATTGGCAATTTCTTACGTTTTATAGTGGTCAATTCTTGGACATTCATCATGAAAGAACCATCACCTGATACACAAATTACACAGTCATTGGGTCTTGCCATTTGTGCGCCAACGGCCGATGGTAAACCAAATCCCATTGTGCCAAGCCCACTTGATGTAATAAAGTTTTGAGGGTGATTAAAGCGCATATGTTGTGCTGTCCACATTTGGTGTTGTCCCACATCGGTAGTGACAATAGTATTGGCTGATTTTCGCTCGGAGATAGTTTTTAATAAAGTTGGCGCATAAATAGCTTCACCGGGGTGATCATAGCGAGTTGGATATTGTGCTTTTAATTCATCAATCCTTTGCTGCCATGTGTTTATTGATATGGTTTGGTTTAGCAAAGGTAACACGTGTTTTATGTCTCCTTGCAATCCTAAATGGCTTTGGCGTAATTTGTTGATTTCGGCTTGGTCTATATCAACGTGAAGCACTTTAGCATGTCGTGCAAATTCGTTAAGATTGCCCGTTACTCTGTCATCAAACCGCACCCCTAACGCAATTAATAGATCGCACTCTTGTACCGCTAAATTAGCTGCTTTGGCGCCGTGCATGCCAATTAATCCTAAATAATAAGGGTTATTAAGATCGGCTACGCCAAGTCCTTTTAGGGTTGATACACTTGGAATGTTCGTTAATGCCATGAACTCCCTTAGTTCTGCTATTGCGCCAGAAAGCCCAACCCCACCGCCAATGTAAAGAATTGGTTTTTTAGCTTGATTAATCATTTGTTTGGCTTGATTTATATCGTCAGGCAAAATTGAATATAATTGAGTGTTATTTTGAGCGGTTTTGGTTAAGGATGGCGATAAATAGTGTTGGTAGTCTAAGTTTGCAAGCTGTATATCTTTGGGGATATCAATTAATATTGGCCCCGGCCTGCCCGAACTGGCTAGGTCAAAGGCCTGCTCTAAGGTATTGGGTAAGTCTTTAGCATCATTAATTAAGTAACTGTGTTTGGTGCAAGCAAGTGATAATCCTAAAACATCAACTTCTTGAAAGGCGTCAGTACCAATAAGCTTTGTGGGAACTTGTCCTGTTATGGCAACAATCGGTACTGAATCAATTAAGGCGTCGGCAAGACCCGTAATAATGTTGGTTGCACCCGGACCCGAGGTAGCAATGCAAACGCCAGTTTTGCCTGTTGCTCGGGCATAGCCTATAGCTGCCATGGCTGCACCTTGTTCGTGGCGACACAGTACATGCTCAATACCACCATCATAAAGCGCATCGTATAGCGGCATAATTTGTCCACCAGGATATCCAAAAACGGTGGTTACGCCTTTTTCTTTTAAAGTTTTTACTATCCACTGTGTTCCTAACATTGATTCCTCACTTATTTTGCCCATTTATTATTCATAAAAAAATAAGATTCATAAAAAAACCCCCGCTTTTTGAGGGCGGGGGTTTTTGAGTTATGTATGAACATATTTTTAATTCAAAAAACGCCCCCGCGTTGGAATAATGACCACGCTGACAATAATGTTGATGAGGACGATTTTGAGTGAAAATTTCATAATGTTATATAACTAACTTTTTGCTATTTTTAAAAACTAATGTTAACAAAATACTCGTTTTAAAAAAAAGTGCAACCGTTTTTTGACATTTTTGTCATGTGCATCAATAAACTAATAAACTGTCAAAAAATTTCAGAAAACCATATGTTTTAGTATAAAGCTGACTTTATTTACAGCTTATTTTTGTAAAAAATATTCAGGAGTCTATACCGTTTCCCAATTAAAAAAACAAATTGTTAATCGATTTAAAAAAAATCTGACGTATTTTGAGCAAATTATTTTAAACATGATGTGTGAATAATTTCATTTTCTTATATGTAGGAAAACACCGAGTTGTTTACACTTCATGGTTAAAATAATCTTCTAAAAACTCATAAAGTGTTTTGCCAAATCAGTGACGGTTATTTTTTCTTTATGATATAAGCGCCATATCTCTTGCCTCTGATAAGGCGTTAATTTTGTTTTTTATGTATATCCATTACAGTATTTTATCAAATTACTGTAAATAACGTGATAAATTTCTACATGTTATACATTTAAAAAAATTCAAAAAAGCTAGTCAAGTGGATTTCAAAAGATTAAAATTTATGGGACAAATTAATCGTTTTACAATCAAATGATTATAAATAAAACAAGATATTATTTTACAAAGGAAGTATAATGCAGCACCATATTATTAAGCACCAACACTGGCAAACCTATGCCTTAAGCTTATCAAATAACGCCATTAGGCCTGTTTTTAGATTTTTCTCGCTTATATCCTCGATATTATCGCTTAAATTATCACTAAAATCATTTTCAAAAATTGTATTACTGGCACTGCCGTTATTGTCATATTCGTGGCAATTGCAGGCAGCAAATAATAATACTAATCAAACGGATAAGCGTAGTGATGCAATTATTTTTCTTTCAAAACAGGCAACTATCACCTATGTTAGGCCAAATCTTGGTTATAATGGTTACGGCATGGGGTCGGGGAATAATGACATGGGTGGCATCGCTGGACCTATTAATATATGGGATTATGAAAAGGGCTTTTTAGTTCAATCAATAAATCCTGAATTATATGACCTTAACTTTCCAACCACAGGTATGGATGGCTTGTATTTTGATTTGCGAATAGAGGGCGTAGATGCTGATGAATTGACTTGGGAGCCAGTCACGCATGAGGGCATAACCGCCACAGTAACAAGAAAGAAGGCTAACGATTATTGGATACCTAAGGATAATCATCTTCCTCCTCCTAGTTCTTATTGGGGCCCTAATTATCCTGATGGTACAGAAGTTGTAACGCGCGTTACCCTAACTGGGCCACAAGCAAGATCTCAGTGGAATAATGACCATCCTGGTGGAATTCAAGTGCCCAAACTACCCCCAAACATTTGAATTAGTGGGTAAAGATCGTGATGGCTATGAGGTGGTCAGATATGGTTTTGTGTTAAAGCAATGGTTTGTTATAAGAAACCCACCTGGAACTTCAAGAGGAGAAGAGATTAAGGAAAGTGAGGGAGATAAATCTCCATCTAGTAATGACACCGATTACAAGGAAAATCCAGAACGTTATACTTATTCTAATGCGAAAGCTTGGTGTGAGAGTTTAGGTTATCGCCTGCCATATATAAAAGATTTAACTAATGCAAAATGTAGTTATACTATAGATGGGCCTAGAGTGTGTCGTGGTGCTGTTAGTGCCACACCAATATCAGACGATCAATTCCATTATCAACGTCGAATCGGGTCAGGCATGACAGGAGAGTGGGGAGAGCTTAGTCGTTACAGAATAAATCCATCAAATCTAGGGCGCTACATGCTTTTATCTGCTTGGACGGGCGATAGTCGTCTTGATTATCCTAATGAACATCCGTTCGCTGTAAACCTTAATAACGGCATGATATCCCCTGATAGGACCAGTGAGGCTAATGAATGGTCGTCTTATTGTCATCGACTTAACAACGGCACGGAGGTGGATAGTTTTTGTCTTGGTCAAGCACTTTGCGTCACCCCTTAGTTTTTAATCTTTAAGTTATGATAGAATAGCCAAGCAATAAAAAACAGCCGCCCCACATCAAGTGGAGGCTGTTTATTGGTTTATTTTGCCGGTTATTTTGTAAAAAATATTCAGGAGTGTATACCGTTTTAAATCCATAAGGAATTGATTTAAATAAAAAAGTAAAAAGTGCCAACAACACCGCAAGGTCAATATTTCAGTTTTTTTACGCTATCAAAAAAACAGACAAAGCCCCATTTTTGTTAAAAACTTTCAGGAACGTACC
>NZ_FMBA01000002.1:0-62484 GCF_900094935.1 Gilliamella intestini | reverse complement strand
AACGTACCTTGTTTATGTAAAAAACCTAAAAAAATCAGACTTAAGTTATAAAAAGCTAGCCAAGCAATAAAAAACAGCCGCCCCACATCAAGTGGGCTGTTTATTGGTGCATTTTGAAGTTTATTTTGTAAAAAATATTCAGGAGTCTATACCGTTTGGGCATTTAAAAAACCAAAAGTGTGATAGGCACTTTAATTGAAATGGTGTGTAACTAATCAATGCTTGGATTTTAAATTATATAAAACAAAATGTTAATGGATTTATTTGACGTTTTAATCATTAATCCATTAATGAGTTTTTTAATTGTGGATTTTTATTTCAAACTAGTTTACTAAATTCGATATTTTATAATTAACAATATGATTTTATTAGTTTTAATAAACGCTAATTGTGTTAATTGTAATCTATTTAATTAATTAAAGTTGAATTGTTTTGAATTTTCTTGAATAAATCCTTAAAATTTGATAGTTTACACAAAGGTATTTTTACATTAAAAACTCATAAAAGAAGGTAACTGTTATGACAATCAAAGTAGGTATTAATGGTTTTGGCCGTATTGGTCGTATTGTTTTCCGCGCTGCCCAAAAGCGTTCAGACATTGAAATTGTTGCTATCAACGATTTATTAGATGTTGATTATATGGCTTATATGCTTAAATATGATTCAACTCACGGTCGTTTTGACGGTACAGTTGAAGTTAAAGACGGTAAATTAGTTGTTAACGGTAAAACAATTCGTGTTACTGCTGAGCGAGATCCTGCAAACTTAAAATGGAACGAAGTTGGTGTTGATGTTGTTGCTGAAGCAACTGGTTTATTCTTAACTGATGAAACAGCACGTAAACACATTCAAGCGGGTGCTAAAAAAGTTGTTTTAACTGGCCCTTCAAAAGACAGCACGCCAATGTTTGTTATTGGTGTTAATGATAAAGACTACGCAGGTCAAGATATTGTTTCTAACGCATCATGCACAACTAACTGTTTAGCGCCTTTAGCTAAAGTTATCAATGACAACTTCGGTATTGTTGAAGCATTAATGACAACTGTTCACGCAACAACAGCAACGCAAAAAACTGTTGATGGTCCATCTCATAAAGATTGGCGCGGTGGTCGTGGTGCGGCTCAAAACATCATTCCTTCATCTACTGGTGCTGCTAAAGCTGTAGGTAAAGTTATTCCTGAATTAAATGGTAAATTAACAGGCATGGCTTTCCGTGTTCCAACACCAGATGTTTCTGTTGTTGACTTAACTGCTCGTTTAGCAAAACCTGCTAAATACGAAGATATCTGTAAAGCAATCAAAGCAGCTGCTGAAGGCCCAATGAAAGGCGTTCTTGGTTATACTGAAGATGATGTTGTTTCTACTGATTTCTTAGGTGAAGTTTGTACATCTGTGTTTGATGCTAAAGCAGGTATCCAATTAAGCGACAACTTTGTAAAACTTGTTTCTTGGTATGATAACGAAGTGGGTTATTCAAACAAAGTATTAGATTTAATTGCAGTTGTTTCTAAAAAATAATTAATTTTTATAGTGTTGTTAAAAAGGCGGCTTACGGGTCGCTTTTTTATGATACACTTTAAAAAAGTTGTTTTTAGGCTTTATAAATAAAAACACCCACTTTTTGAGTGAGTGTTTTGCTATATTATGGAAATAAAATATTAAGTTTAATTAAATAACAACAACTTCAGCTGCAGCTGGTCCACGAGGACTATCTTGGATAGCAAACTCAACTTGTTGTCCTTCAGCTAAGGTTTTAAAACCATCTCCTGAAATAGCAGAAAAATGAACAAATACATCTTTACTTCCATCCGCAGGGGTAATAAAACCGAAACCTTTGCTTTCATTAAACCATTTTACTTGGCCTGTTTTCTTATTCATTTACTAGACATCCTAACAATAATTAATAATTAGCCTTTTGGGCTCGTATGGGCTTGAACATTGTATTGATTATGAATTAACACTGTAATAATACTTAAAACTAAATTAACAGAGTAAATTGTTTTCATAATTTCAGACTTTGTTATTTACCCTTTACTATTACCGCACAAATTATAATCGAAAGCAAGAAATTAATTGTAATTTTTTATTTATAAATGAAGTTTTTATGGAGTTATTAAAATAACTAATTATTAATTGATAAAAGTCAACTTTTGTAAGGTGGATGGGGTTAAATATTTGTGCATTTATAAAAAAACCATAAAATATTATTTTATGGTTTTTTACAACTATTTTTTATAACTCAATTTTATTTGTTTTTAGCTCGTTCAAATGATTCGATTATTTCTTTACGAGCTGCATCAACATTATCCCAGCCGTCAACTTTCACCCATTTACCTTTTTCTAACGCTTTGTATTGTTCAAAAAAGTGTTTAATTTGTGATTTGAGCAATTCAGGTAAATCATCAACGTCTTTAATATGATCATATTCTTTTGATAGTTTGCTGTGAGGTACAGCAACAAGTTTTGCATCTTGTCCTGCTTCGTCTGTCATTTTTAATACACCAACTGGGCGACAGCGAATAACAGAACCTGGTTGTAATGGGTATGGCGTAGGAACTAATACATCAACAGGATCGCCATCTAATGATAATGTGTGATTTATATAACCATAGTTACATGGGTAAAACATTGCTGTTGCCATAAAACGGTCAACAAATACAGCGCCAGTGTCTTTATCAACTTCATATTTAATTGGATCAGCATTAGCTGGAATTTCAATCACAACGTAAATATCATCTGGTAATTGTTTACCTGCTGGTACATTTAAAAGTCCCATTTTTGTATCCTCTATCTAAGTTTATATAGTGTTTGTGAATAATAAGCGCACATTATAAAGATTATTCAGTGTCGCTCAATTCTTTTAAATATTGAAAAATTTGTTTTGCCGCTTTTGCAGGTTTATTAGCATCTTGCTCTTTTTTAGCTTGTCTAGCTAAAGTGCGCAGTTGCTGGCGATCAGCTGTTGGATATAAGCCGATAATGGTTTCCGCATCGCCTGTTGTAATCAGATCGTCGCGTAGCTTTTCGAGTTTATGAAATAGGGCAATTTGTTGATTGTGGCGATTTTTGAGTTTATCAAGCGCTTGGCTAATAGGATCGATATCTCTATTGCGTAGTAATTTGCCAATATATTGAATTTGCCTGCGGTACCCTTCTTTTTTTATTTTCTGAGCAAGCCCAATTGCATAAATAAGATCTTCATCAAGAGGAATTTTTTCAAGTTCGTTTTTGCTCAACTTGACAAGTTCGATACCTAATTTTTTTAGGGCTTCGGCATCGCGTTTGATTTCACTTTTACTGACATAGATAATTTCATCATCTTCAATGTCAATAGAGAAGTTGGGTTCTAGGATTGTCTCTTGATTGTGATTCATGTTATTTCTTTTGTTAACTAATATTTAATTCTGGCATATTATAACGTATCACTAGCATAATTGTAGAAAATAATAAGATGAGTATTGAACAAATTAAAAAAGAAGCAATAAATCAAAAAGAAAATTTATCGGCAATTGTTGATAACGCTATAAAGCAAGCAAAGTCACGTGTTGATGAAGTTGAGGTGTCGATTAATAAGTCAACAGGTATTAATGTTAGCACACGCATGGGCGAAACCGAGAATGTTGAATTTAATAGTGATGGTGCGTTATCTATTACGGTCTATCAAAATCAACGTAAAGGTAGTGCATCAACTAATGACTTATCACCTCAGGCTATTTTACAGACGATAGATATGGCTATTAATATTATGCAATATACATCACCCGATCCTTGCTCTGGTTTGGGCGATATAAGCCAAATGGCATTTGATCCGCCTGATTTAGATCTATTTTATCCTAGTGATTTGAATGTCGATAATGCTATTGAGCAAGCAAAACAGGCTGAGCTAGCTGCGCTAAATCATTCAAAATTAGTCAATAGCGATGGCGGTTATTTTAGTAGTCGCTATGGCGTTTATGTTTATGGTAATAGTTTAGGAATGCTACAAGGTTATTGCGCAAGCTCTCATTCACTTTCATGTTCAGTTATTGCTGAGCAAACAGGGCAAATGGAAAGCAATTATGCATATAGCTCATCACGCGATTTTAATGAATTAAAACCAGCTGAAACAGTTGGCATTGAGGCAGCAGATAGGGCAATTTCTCATTTGGGAGCGAAGCAAATTGCAACAATGCAAGCTCCTGTGCTATTTAGTGCTGAAGTTGCTGTTGGGCTTATTCGGCATTTAGTAGGCGCTATAAGTGGTGGTGCTATTTATCGTAAATCCTCATTTTTATTAGACAGCATTGGACAAACTATTTTTCCAAACTGGTTTACCATTTATGAAGATCCTTATATTCTAAAAGGGGTGGGTTCTTCGCCTTTTGATAGTGAGGGCACCAAAACCGTTCAGCGTAATATTGTTGAGCAAGGTGTGCTGCAAACTTATTTGTTAGGCAATTATTCTGCACGTAAATTGGGCTTAACATCAACAGGCCATGCCGGTGGTATTCACAATTGGTTTGTATCGCCAAGCCAAAATAATATAAGTTTTGATGATATGCTTAAAAAACTCGATAAAGGCATTTTGGTGACTTCGTTGATGGGGCAAGGTGTTAATAGTGTGACGGGTGATTATTCACGTGGGGCTACTGGCTTTTGGGTTGAAAATGGAAAAATTCAATATCCAGTTAATGAAATTACTATTGCCGGTAATTTGCAAGACATGTATAAAAATATTGTCGCAATAGGTAATGATCTTGAAACAAGAACCAGTATTCAATGTGGTTCAATTTTGATTGATAATATGAGTATAGCAGGGAAATAAGCAGTATGGGCAGGTTTTTATATAGTACTTTTTTTCAAAAAATAACTTCGTGGATGCCAGGGTTAGGCAGTTTATTACGATATAAACGAGAATATTTTACTTTTGACCTTAAAGCGGGCTTATCGGTTGCTGCTGTTTCGTTACCTGTGTCCATTGCTTATGCTGAATTGACAGGAGTTGGCGCAATAGCAGGGCTGTATTCAACTATTTTACCTTTAATTGTATATGCGCTTTTTGGCTCTTCTAGACAACTAATTGTTGGGCCTGATACAGCAACTTGTGCAGTGGTTGCTGCTGTTGTGTTTCCGTTAGCGGCTAATGATCCCGTATTGCGTTGGCAATTGGTTATTATATTAACAATTATGATAGGTATTTGGTGTATCATTGCCGGAAAGTTGCATCTAGGTGCGTTGGCTGATTTACTTAGTCAACCTATTTTAATTGGTTTGCTTAATGGTATTTCAATTACTATTATGGTTGATCAATTAGCTAAAACACTCGGGTTTGGTTATGATTATTCCTATTTGATTGAGCGAATTGTTTATTTTCCATTTAAAATACCCCAAATACATATAGCAACAGCACTAGTTTCATTTTTTACTTTGCTGATTTTAGTCGGTTTAAAGCGATTAAGACCACAATATCCTGGGCCACTGCTAGCTGTTATTGTGATGACGATATTTTCATGGTTGTTTAATTTTGATCATTTTAATATTCGTATTATAGGTAATGTGAGCAGTGATTTTATTCCTGCCGAATCATGGCTTGATTTTGATAAAGGTTTAATGCGTGATTTAGTTGTTCCTTCGCTTAATATCGCTATCATCTGTTTTGTTAGTATGATGATAACTGTACGCAGTTTTGCCTCTAAAAATAACTATGAAACCAATGCCGATGTCGAATTTAAGGCGTTAGGTATCGCTAATATTGCAGCAGGGCTATCACAAGGTTTTGTAGTTAGTGGTACATCATCAAGAACAGCTGTCAATGATGCCAATGGGGGTAAAACGCAACTAGTTTCAATTATTGCCGCAATCTTAATCGGTTTTGTGGTAATGTTCTTGCTTTCCCCTTTGCAGTATATTCCAACTTGTGTATTAGGGGTGATTTTAATTTATTCTTCAATTTCATTAATTAATTTTCAAACAATCATTCGCTTTTTTAAATTTGATCGAGATGCATTTTATTTAAGCTTAACAACACTTGTTTCAGTATTAGTTATTGGAATTATTCCCGGCATGGCGCTAGCTGTGTTACTTGGGCTATTTTTATTTTTACGACGGGTTTTTAGACCGAAAGATCAGCTGCTAGGTGTTGATGCAAGTGGTCGAATTCATTCACTCGGTCAAGATGTAAAACCGCTCAGTAATACTATGATTTATCGATTCAACTCTCCGCTGACCTATTTTAATATTGCCTATTTTAAGCGAAGAATCATTAGTTATATTGATGAGGCTGATGAGCCAATAAACTATGTAATAGTTGATGCGATTGCTTGTTTTACCTACAAAGATGTTAGTGTGTTGTCGGGGATCGATGAGTTAGTGAGGTCTTTAAAAGTAAGAAACATTATTTTAATTTTATCAGGTCGTCGAAAAACGCTTAAAAACTGGTTTAAACAAATGAATATAAAGCTTGATGATGAGCATATTGAGTTTGCCTATGACCTTTATTTTGCGGTTAAATTAGTTCAAAGTAGGGAACATATGGATAATAAAGATGATGGGGAATTAATTTAGTCGCCATTACTATTGATAACATTAATAAGGGGATTTATTTGTCTAAGCAATTTGGATTTTTCAATTTCGATATATAAACCAATATTAATATAGACAATCCCCTATAAATTTAAGTAGAATAATAGATCATTTTAAATAAGTATTTTAGTAAACAATATTAGAGGTAAAAATGGCACGTGTAACTGTTCAAGATGCAGTAGAAAAAATTGGTAATCGCTTTGATCTCGTTATTGTAGCAGCAAGACGCGCTCGTCAACTACAAGTTGAAAATAAATCACCACTTATTCCAGAAGAAAACGATAAAGAAACGGTTATCGCTTTACGTGAAATTGAAGAAGGGCTTGTTAACAAACAAATCCTTGATGTTGCTGACTTCGAAACACGCCAAAATGAAGAAGCTGAAGTACGTGCAACACTTCATGAATCGATTCTTCTAGAAAACACGCCATCGTACGAATAAACTGTAGCTTTACAGGAATTGCTCATGGAGTATTTTGATAGCTTAAAAGAGCTTGTTGTATCTTATCTTCCACCTAAACAAGTCGAATTGATTCAAGATGCTTATCTTTTTGCTAAAAATGCTCATGAAGGACAATTCCGATGTAGTGGTGAGCCTTATATCACTCATCCTGTTGCTGTTGCAACATATTTAGCAGATATGCGGCTTGATTATGAAACAATTATTGCTGCGCTTTTGCATGATACCATTGAAGATACCCCTGTCACCTTTCAAGATATTACCAATAAATTTGGTAAACATGTCGCTATTTTAGTTGAAGGTGTTTCTAAACTTGATAAATTAAAATTTCGTAGCAGGCAAGAGGCTCAAGCTGAAAATTTTCGGAAAATGGTACTGGCCATGACCGAAGATGTGCGTGTTATTTTAATTAAACTTGCTGATCGCACTCATAATATGCGCACGCTAGGGGCATTAAGGCCAGATAAACGCCGTCGTATAGCAAAAGAAACATTAGAAATTTATGCTCCACTTGCTCACCGTTTGGGTATTCACCATATAAAAACCGAACTCGAGGTTTTGGGCTTTACAGCAATGCATCCAAATCGTGCTAGAGTACTTGAAAAAGTTGTTAAAGTAGCACGAAATACAAGAAAAGAACTTATTCAACAAATTTTATCTGAAATCAGAAATCGTTTAGCTGAAGCAGGTATAGATGCCGAAGTTGAAGGATTAGAAAAAAATATTTATGTCATTTATCAAAAGATGCAAATGCGAGAGCAGCATTTTCACTCTATTATGGATATTTATATTTTTAGAATTGTGGTTAAAAATGTAGATGCTTGCTATCGTGTGCTAGGTCTTGTGCATAATTTATATAAACCGCGGCTTAATCGTTTTAAAGATTATATTGCAATTCCAAAAGCAAATGGTTATCAGTCATTACATTCATCATTAATTGGGCCTCATGGCACACCTGTTGAAGTACAAATCCGCACTGAAGATATGGATCAAATGGCAGAAATGGGCGTTGCTGCACATTGGGCATATAACGAAAATGATGAATTAAACAACACAACAGCACAAATTAAAGCACAACGTTGGATGCAAAGTCTGTTAGAACTACAACAAAGTGTAGGAAATTCTTTCGAATTTATTGAAAACGTAAAATCAGATTTATTTCCTAAAGAAATCTATGTTTTCACACCTAAAGGACGTATTGTTCAGCTACCTGAAGGCGCAACTGCTGTTGACCTTGCTTATGCCGTGCATTCTGATATTGGTTATCAATGCATTGGTGCGCTTGTTGATCGTAAACCTTATCCACTATCACAACCGTTAAGCAGTGGACAAACGGTTGAAATCATTACTTCGCCAGAAGGGCACCCTAACGCAAATTGGTTAAATTTTGTGGTTAGTGCTAAAGCGAAGTCGCGTATTCGCCAAGCACTTAAAACATTAAAACGTGAAGATGCCATTGAATTAGGCCGACGTTTACTCAATCTTTCGTTAGTTAAGTCAGGCGGTATTAATGCGTTATCATCAAGTCAAAAAGCTAGAGTGATTGAATTAGCTAAACAATCCTCTTTTGATGATGTCTTGGTTGAAATTGGACTTGGCAATATTATGAGTTATTTTATTGTCAAAGGTTTAGAGCATAAAGGGTTATTACAAAGTAAATCAGAACCGAATAAAACATTGGTTATTACTGGTAGCGAAGGTGTTTTAGTTACGTTTTCTAAATGTTGTCACCCTATTCCTAATGATCCTATTGTTGGGCATGTTAGTCCAGAAAAGGGCTTAACTGTCCATCACGAATCCTGCCGAAATGTTGCTGGTTATCAAAAAAAACCAGAAAAATATATTTCATTGAAATGGGCGCCAGATATTTCTCAACGTTTTGTTGCTGAAATTTGGATTGATATTCTAAACACTCAAGGCTCTTTGGCAAATATTCTGTCAATTATTAATGATGAACATACTCGCCTGCAATGGTTAAATACTGAAGAAAAAGATAGACAAATTTATACCGTCATCTTGCAAATAGAAGTAAAAAATACACAACAACTTAATGAATTAATTCGTAAAATGTCATTACAACCAGATGTAGTGAGTGTTACGCGAAATATAAATTAATCATTATGATAAATCGCCTTTTTGACCATTTACCGTTGATAAAACTAACAGGGGTTGGTGCAAGTCTAGAAAAAAAATTCAATACATTAGGAATTTATACTGTCAAAGATCTACTATTGCATTTTCCTTTGCGTTATGAAGATCGTACTTCATCTTGTGCTATTGGTGATGTCACTATTGGTGAATTCACCACAATAGAAGGCATAATTATCAAAAGTGAACTCACATTTAACCGTCGGCAAATGCTCATTTGCTATGTTCAAGATGATTCAGGGATTGCTATATTAAGATTTATACATTTTACTGCTAGCATGAAGGCTTCGCTAATTAAAGGTAAATGGATCAGTGCTTATGGTGAAATAAAACGCGGTAAAAATCACTTTGAAATTATTCACCCACAATTTAAGCTTAAAGCTAATCGCGATGATAAAAGCACTACTTTAGATAGTGACCAAGAAAGGTATACGCCAATTTACCCAACTACTTATGGTTTATCTCAAGCTATAATTAGGCGATCAATTATGGCGGCATTATTGCTTTTGAAAAATAACCCACCAGCTGAAATTTTACCTCCACAACTGGCTAGTCATTTTTTACCAATATTAGATTGTTTAAATACTATTCATAACCCACCGATTAGCACTCAAATTACGCAGTTAGAATCGGGTGAGCATCCTGCGATTAAACGTTTTATTTTTGAAGAGTTAATTGCTTATCATTTAAGTATGTTGCTGATAAAAAAACATAACCAAAACCAGCAATCACATTCATTTTATCCAAGCCAACGCTTAATTAAGCCTTTTTTATACTCATTACCTTTTACGCCGACCCGTGCTCAGCAACGAGTTGTGCAAGATATCTATCAAGATATGACCAAAGCTGTGCCCATGATGCGGTTAATTCAAGGTGATGTAGGTTCTGGTAAAACATTAGTTGCTGCTTTAGCTGCATTAAATGCGATTGAAAACGGTAATCAAGTGGTGTTAATGGCGCCGACCGAAATATTAGCCGAACAGCATTATAACAATTTCAATCATTGGTTTACGCCGTTAGGGATTAGCGTTGAATGGTTATCAGGTCGATTAACCGCTAAAAATAAGCAGCTTCGTTATGAACGTATTAAAAATGGTGAAATCACCATGTTAATTGGTACGCATGCAGTGTTTGTGGATAAAGTTGAATTTGCTTCGTTAGGATTAGTCATTATTGATGAACAGCATCGCTTCGGTGTAAACCAACGTTTAACTCTTTGGGAAAAAGGTATTAAAAATAACTTTCATCCACACCAATTAATTATGACTGCAACGCCGATTCCTCGAACATTAGCCATGACAGTATATGCAGATTTAGATGTTTCTATCATTGATGAATTACCACCAGGACGAACCCCCATTACAACGGTTGTCATACCTAATACTCGCCGTGATGAAATTATTGAACGTGTCAACCAAGCTTGCCTTGATAACCGCCAAGTTTATTGGGTGTGTACTTTAGTTGAACAGTCCGAAACGCTTGATGCCCAAGCTGCTGAAATACTAGTAGAAGAATTACAACAAAGATTGCCACATCTTAATATTGCTTTAGTACACGGCAAAATGAAATCAGATTTAAAACAATCTGTCATGCAAGAGTTTAAAGCAGGAATGATTCAACTACTTGTTGCCACAACGGTTATTGAAGTCGGTGTTGATGTGCCTAATGCGAGTTTAATGATTATCGAAAATGCCGAACGTTTAGGCTTAGCTCAATTACATCAATTGCGAGGGCGAGTAGGGCGTGGAACGGCGGTATCGCATTGTGTGCTTATGTACCAAGCGCCTTTAAGCAAAGTTGCCCAAGCGCGTATGAAAGTTATGCGTGAAAGTAATGACGGTTTTGTTATTGCGCAAAAAGACCTTGAACTTCGTGGTAGCGGCGAAATTTTAGGAACTAGGCAAATGGGAGTGGCTAATTTTAAAGTTGTTGATCTAATTCGTGATCAACATTTGATTAGTGAAGTACAACAAGCCTCTTATGATATCCAAAAAAATCACCCACAAAGTGCAGCGCAATTAGTTGATTGTTGGCTGCCAAATCGTGAAAAGTATATTAATGCTTGATTAATAATGTTAAGTTAGATTGCGTGTAGATGGTAAATTTATTGTTTGAATCCGTCCACACGCTAAAGTCGAATTGCTACATTAGCCAATTATAAGAATGAGCGATACGGCAATTCTGGCTCATCGATAAAAATATCCCTAAAGCCACGATAATGTTGATAATGCATTTTATGTTTATCGGTTGGGTAAGTATATTTACCACCAACTTGCCAGAAGAAAGGGGTAAATTGATAATCAAGACGATCTTTTTTCATTTTCCATAAAACTTCAATTTCACGAGGATCGCTTTGGAAGTTTGCCCAAATATCATGGTGGAAAGGGATCACAACTTGAGTATTAAGCGATTCAGCTGCCCGTAAAATATCAGCCGATGTCATTTTATCGGTCACGCCACGAGGGTTTTCGCCATAAGACAGTAGTGCAACATCAATTTTGTAGTCGTTACCATGTTTGGCATAATAGTTAGAATAGTGAGAATCACCAGAGTGATACAGTGAACCACCAGATGTTTCAAATAAATAGTTGACCGCTCTATCATTCATACCATCTAAAATAGATTTATCGGTTGATGATACACCTTTTGGTAAAGTTACCAATGATGTTCTATCAAAGGAGTCTAACACGCGAATTGTGATATCGCCCACTTGAATGGTTTCGCCCACTTTAGCAACAATACAACGATCTTCGGGTACGCCCCAGCTTTTCCATAATTCTACACAAGCTTTCGGACCAATAAATTTTACTTTTGGTGAACAGTTTTGAATAACCGCAGCAGCAACATTTACATCAATATGATCGGCATGATCATGTGTTGCCATCACTGCATCGATTTCTTTAATTGCAAAAGGATCAAGGACAAATGGACTGGTTCTTAAGTTAGGCTGCAATTCACGGACTCCACCCATTCGCATCATTTGGTGTTGTTTGTTCATTAATGGATTGGCGTGAGTTTTTTTACCAGTACCACACCAAAAATCAACAGATATATTGGTATTACCAGCTGATTTCAACCAAATACCTGTGCAAGCAAGCCACCACATAGTAAATGTATTGGGTTTAACCTCTGTTGTTTCGATCTCTTCATTAAGCCAAGTTCCCCATTCAGGAAATGTATTTAGTATCCAAGATTCACGGGTAATTTCATTCACTTTACTCATACTTTGTTCCTTTTACAATTTAATAGTTAAACTAAAATAACTTCAACACCTTGCTCCTTAATGCATTCGATCACGTCCTTATTAGCTTGTTTTCCAGTAATTAAAATATCAATTTTATTTACTGGACAAAAAAGCATGCCTGAATTGGCTTTAGTATCAATTTTTGAACTGTCTACTACCACAACTAGTTTTTCGACTTGTTCAAGTATTTGCTGTTCTGCAACCGCACCTAAAATTTCATTTTTATATAGACCTATTGGCGTTAAAGTTTTGCCACTAGTAAACATCCATTTGCCCACATAAGAATCAGTAATATTGGCAACTGGGTTAAGGATAATATTTTGTGTTTTGTTGTATAACCCTCCCATAATGATGACATTTTCATGATCATGCTCAATCAAATAACAGGCGAGTGGAAAGTAGTTAGTAATAATTGAAACATTTTTACCACACAATTCACGCCCTAATAAAAATGCTGTTGAACCACAGTTGATAACAATATTTTCGTCACTACTACACAGTTTTGCTGCACGAATCGCAATTCGAGCTTTTTCGTGATAGTGATCGGTATTATTGTTGTCAATCGGTGCCCAGATTGGTTTTACTTCTTCTAATCGCATAATGCCATTACGAACTTTTTTAACTCGCCCTTCCTGAGCAAGCTTAGTAATGTCTCGTCTTGCTGTGGCTGGTGATATAGCAAAGTTGGCAATTAATTCTGTTACTTTAACCATGCCTTTTTCATTAACTAATGCCACCATTTCGTTATGCCGTGCGATTTCGTTCATTATTTCCTCTTATATTATTAAATGATTAAATATGATCATTTTGATAATAATTTTCATTTGTATTATTGTCAATTATTATAATTTTAACTTTCATTATTTAATTATTTAATGTGTTGATAATAATAGTTTTAATTTTGTTTTTTGCTTGTTATTTTTTATCAGGTTGTGATCTGTGTCACAGATGCTGTGTTGATTTTATAAAAACAGTGATCTTCATCAAACTAATCATAAATAATCATTGAATGATTTATTTTGATTGTGGAATATAACAAATATTATTAATGAAGATGAACAATAACAATAACGTAAAGTGAGCAGTGTTTCATTCATTCACTTTACAGTCTGTAAGAAACTTGATGAAAGACATTTAAATGGAACTCGATATCAGGGATGAGTGCTGTTAGAGCAATAAAAATGTCAATAACTGATGAGAGGGACATATGGAAGTAATCTATAACGTATTTTATATTTTTTATAGTCAGGTGATGACAAAAGCGCCTTTATTACTTGGTTTGGTAACAATGCTTGGTTATTGTCTGTTACGTAAAGATCTAACTACTGTGTTAAAAGGCACAATTAAAACCATTGTCGGATTTATGTTATTGCAGGTTGGTTCGGGAGTTTTAGTATCAACGTTTAAACCAGTTATTGCCAAATTGGCCGAATATCATGGAATTAAAGGTTCAATTATTGATACTTATGCATCAATGGTAGCGGTTGAAAAAGGCATGGGTGAGAACTATTCATGGGTAGGTTATGCGGTTTTACTCGCTTTAGCTATCAACATTTTATTAGTTGTTTTTCGACGCCTGACCGGTATTCGAACTATTATGTTAACTGGCCATATTATGTTCCAACAGGTTGGTTTAATTGCACTATTTTACTTTCTTTTTGGTTACAGCATGTGGGAAACCATCATCTATTCGGCCATTATCACCGCACTTTATTGGGGAATATTTTCTAATATGATGTTTAAGCCAACCGAAGCGGTAACTGGTGGAGCTGGCTTTTCAATAGGACACCAGCAACAGCTAGGATCTTGGATTGCGGTTAAATTAGCGCCAAAATTAGGTGATAAAAACGATACAGTTGATAATCTAAAATTACCAAAATGGTTACACATCTTTCACGATAGTATCGCAGCAACCACGATCGTGATGACAATTTTCTTCGGTATTATTTTGCTCTCATTTGGGTTAGATAATTTACAAACAATGGCTGGTTCCACCCATTGGACTATCTACATTTTTGAAACAGGACTTAAATTTGCCGTCGCAATTCAAGTTATTGTTGGTGGTGTACGCATGTTTGTTGCTGAATTGTCTGAAGCTTTCAAAGGTATTTCAGAAAAGCTGATCCCTAACGCAGTATTAGCCATTGACTGTGCGGCAATTTATGCCTTTTCACCCAATGCAATGGTATTTGGTTTTATTTGGGGGGCATTAGGTCAATTTTTAGCGATTGCTTTATTGCTTATCTTTAAATCGCCAATCATGATTATTCCTGGATTTATACCGATGTTCTTCTCTAATGCGACTATTGGGGTTTTTGCTAACCATTTCGGCGGTTGGAAAGCGGTAATGAAAATCTGTTTTGTTATGGGCATGATAGAAGTATTAGGCTCTGCTTGGGTGATCGATATTTTTGCTCAAAATGGCACTCCAATTGATTCATGGATGGGAATGGCCGATTGGGCAATTTTATTCCCACCAATTTTACAAGGTTTATCTATTTCTCACTTATTTATCTACGTGCTTATTGCGTTAGCATTGGTTTATATGTTCTTTGCAGCTAAACAGCTACGTCAAGAAGAGGCTGATTTTAATAATCAACCTAATGAAGTAAACGACAAACAACAAGATATTAACGAATCTGTACTTGAAAAAATGGATGAAGTTGCTGTGAGTGAAGGTCGTCCAGTGCGAATTTTAGCAGTATGCGGTAGTGGTCAAGGTTCATCAATGATGATGAAAATGAAAATCGCCAATTATTTAAATAAAAAAGGTATTCCAAACGAAATGGATTCTTGTGCGGTGACTGATTATAAATCACGTTTGCCAAATGTCGATATCATCGTCGCTTCTAAGCATCTTATTCATGAAATCGAGGTTAATGAAGGTCAACATGCATTAGGTGTACAAAATATGCTAAACCCACAAACCTTTGGCGATGAGCTTATAAAACTGATTGAGCAAGTGCTTTTAAAATAGATTTTAAATACTAAGGAGTACACCATGGCTTTAAAAGAATCATTAATTGAAAATAACTCTATTTTACTCAAAGCTGAGGCATCAAACTGGCAAGAAGCAGTTAAATTGGGCACTGATATGTTAGTTGCCTCTAAAGCAATAGAACCTTCTTATTACGATGCCATTATCCGCTGCGTGAACACAATGGGACCTTACATTATTATTGCGCCAAATTTTGCCATGCCTCACGCAAGGCCCGAAGATGGTGTAAATCGTACCGCTTTTGCTTTGGTAACTTTAAAAAATCCTGTCTATTTTGATGGCGAAGATGAGCCTGTTGATGTCTTAGTGACATTAGCTGGTAGCACATCTGATCAGCATATGGAAGGATTAATGGAAGTGACTCAAATTTTAGATGATGAAAATAGTGAAACAGGAGTCGATCTTGATAAATTAAGACGTTGTAACACCAAAGAAGATGTTTATGGCGTTATTGATCAGGCATTAAATGGAGGTTGAATTATGTACCAAGCTTTAAAAGAACGTGTTTTAAAGGCTAATTTATTACTACCCAAATATAATTTGGTTACCTTCACTTGGGGTAATGTATCTGAAATCGATCGCGATAAAGGTCTTATCGCCATTAAACCTTCTGGCGTTGAGTATAGCAATATGAAGGTAGATGATATTGTGGTTGTTTCACTAACGGGGGATATTGTAGAAGGAAAATTAAATCCTTCAAGTGATACCGCAACACATATTGAGTTGTATAAAGCATTTCCACTAATTGGCGGCATTGTACACACGCATTCTCGTTACGCTACCATTTGGGCTCAAGCTCAATTAGATATTCCAGCACTGGGCACCACTCACGCTGATTACTTTTATGGCGATGTGCCTTGTACACGTGAACTAACCGATAGTGAAATCGCAACTGATTACGAAAAAAATACAGGATTAGTAATAATAGAAGAGTTTAAACGCCGAGGCTTAGATTCTGTTGCTATGCCTGGCGCTATCATATCAGGTCATGCACCATTTTGTTGGGGGAAAAACGCCTTAGATGCGGTGCATAATGCTGTCGTACTTGAAGAAGTAGCAATGATGGCGCTTTCAACTCGGCAACTTAATCAAACGATCAAAATACAACAAACATTATCTGACAAGCACTATTTTCGTAAACATGGTGCGAATGCTTACTATGGTCAAAAATAACAAATATTAAGGAGAACAACATGACAGCGCCTAAATTACAAATAGCATTAGATCAAACTGAATTAGCAGCTGCACTAGATGTGGCGAAAAATGTAGCAGGATTTGTTGATATCATTGAAGTTGGTACCATTCTTGCGTTTGGTGCCGGTATGCAAAGTGTAAAACGGTTAAGAGAACTCTATCCAAATCATATTTTAGTGTGTGATTTAAAAACCACTGACGGCGGGGCGATATTGGCAAAAATGGCGTTTTCAGCTGGTGCCAATTGGCTAACAGTATCAGCTGCAGCTCATATTGCAACTGTAGAAGCATGTAAAAAAGTGGCTGATGAATTTAATGGTGAAATTCAAATCGAATTGTATGGTCACTGGACTTTAGATGATGCCAAAGCTTGGCGAAAACTTGGTATTAAGCAAGCCATATACCATCGCTCTCGTGATGCAGAACTAGCAGGTATTGGTTGGGGGGAAGATGATATAACTAAAATGCGTCAATTGTCTGATTTAGGTCTTGAATTATCAATTACAGGTGGAATTGTACCAGAAGATATCCATTTATTTGCGGGAATAAAAACCAAAGCCTTTATTGCTGGTCGTGCACTTGCTAATGAAAATGGTCAAAAAACGGCGCAAGCATTAAGAGAGCAGATCGCAAAATATTGGTAACAACCGCATGCAGCTGAACAAATCGGCTGCATGGTTTCTTTTCATATAAAAAATAGGTTATCACCATGTTGCAAAGTAAAGATAGATCAAAAACATTGTATCAAATCAAAAATACTCCTCGTATTGGTATTTATGAAAAAGCCTTACCTAATGAATTATCATGGCAAGATAAATTACAAGTAACTAAAGATTTAGGATTTGATTTCATTGAAATTTCTATCGATGAATCGGATGAACGTCGCGCCAGATTAGATTGGTCTGACGATGAGATCTATTCACTCAGACATCAATGCGAAAAAATCGGAATTCCTCTACATTCCATGTGCTTAAGTGCACATCGTAAGTATCCATTTGGTTCAGCCAATAATGATATCCGTAGTGAAGCCCAAATCATTATGGACAAAGCCATTACGCTAGCTTATAAGTTAGGAATAAGAGTGATCCAACTTGCTGGCTATGATGTTTATTATGAACCTGCTGACTTACAAACACATCAGCGCTTTATTCAAGGTATGCAATGGGCAGTTAAGCAAGCGGAGCGAGCAGGGGTGATGTTAGCGGTTGAAATTATGGATACGCCGTATCTTAACAGTTTAAGCAAATTCGAAATCCTCAAAAAAAATATCGATTCGCCTTACTTTATGGCTTATCCAGATGTTGGTAATATTACTGGATGGAATTATGATACTTGCACTGAACTTATGTTAAGTCGTGATCATATTGTCCAAATTCATTTAAAAGACACATGCAAAGTTAAAGCTGATTATTCTGGGCAATTTAGGGATCTAGTCATTGGTGAAGGTGAAGTTGATTTTGCCGCTATTTTTGCAACACTTCGCACTATGAATTATGTTGCACCATTGGTAATAGAAATGTGGGCAAAAGATGAAAAATGGCAAGATAACATAATTACTGCCCAAAACCACTTAAAAAAGATAGGTGAAAAAACCAATTATCCTTTATTTACAACATATTAAAATTAATAAAAATCAATAATAAATTCACTATCTACAATTAAAAATACATCATGCTCCACTAATATAATTTAGCGGTGGAGTATAATGTTATTTTTGATAAAACAGCACTGCACTCCAATTTTATATCTCTGTTTATTTATGAGCGATTATTTGCGCTTTGCAGCATTGTGCCTATCGTGTAATATAGATAGCATTATAAAAAAATGGAAAGAATTGCGAATATTATGAAATCAACTATAAAATTACTCTCTGTCTGTTTTGTTATATTGGCATTAGTGGGATGTGGATTAAAGGGGCCTCTTTATCATCCAAATGAAAAAGCGGCAATGCAACAAGCCAAATTAACAACAATCTCAATTCAATCTGATTTGTTTATTAAAATTGCATAATGGAATAAAGCGATGGATTTTTTAAATTATCAACATGATCGCTTATTTGCTAATCAAATAGCGATTGCAGATCTTGCTAAGCAGTATGGTACCCCTTTATATGTCTATTCAGCCAATCATATTCGTGAGCAGTTTTTAGCCTATGAACAGGCCTTGGTTAATACAAATCATTTAATCTGTTATGCCGTTAAAGCAAATAGCAATTTAGCTGTTTTAAGTTTGCTTGCAAAATTAGGTGCTGGTTTTGATATTGTTTCACAAGGTGAGTTAGAACGAGTATTAAAAGCAGGTGCCGATCCCAAAAAAATTGTCTTTTCAGGTGTTGCTAAATCAATAATTGAAATTGAGCGTGCGCTTGAGGTCGGAATAAAATGTTTTAATGTTGAGTCAGAGGCTGAATTATATCGAATTGATGAAGTTGCTAAAAGGTTAAATAAAATTGCACCAATTTCATTAAGAATCAACCCTGATGTGGATGCTAAAACGCATCCTTATATTTCAACAGGTCTACGCGAAAACAAATTTGGAATTAGCTATCAGTTAGCATTATCGGTTTATCAACGTGCCCGTGCATTAACAAATATTAATATTGTTGGTATTGATTGTCATATTGGCTCGCAGTTAACGCAATTATCGCCGTTTATTGATGCTACTGATCGTATACTTGCTTTAGTGGACAAACTGCAAGCTGATAATATTACCATTGAGCATATTGATCTTGGGGGTGGATTAGGCGTTTGTTATGATAACGAACAACCACCAACGCCATCGCAACTTGTGACAGAATTGAAAAACAAGTTGATCAACTACCCCGATATTGAAATTTTGTTTGAACCAGGGCGATCAATTGTGGCTAATTCAGGCGTGTTAATTACTAAGGTTGAATATACCAAACATCAAGAGGGTAACCATTTTGCGATTGTTGATGCTGGCATGAACGACTTAATTCGCCCTGCACTTTATGATGCTTGGATGAGAGTCTTACCTGAAAAACAACCAAAACCAGATGATGAGTCTTTTGTATACAATGTTGTTGGACCAATTTGCGAATCAAGTGATGTTTTGGCGTATCAGCGAGAACTTTCAGTTAAGCAAGATGATTTGCTTGTTATTTGCAGTGCGGGTGCTTATGGCTTTAGTATGGCATCAAATTATAATAGTCATCCAAGGCCTGCGGAAGTGATGATCATTGATGAACAACAGCATAAATTAATTCGTCAGCGAGAATCCTTTGACGATTTATGGCGTGGTGAATCGGTTTTATAATTTTGATAAATTGTGTTGGAAATGTTTAATAAATAATAGCTGTATTTCTGGTTTTAAGTCGATTCTGGTTAACAATGAAGCTGAAAGCAACAAGTAACAAAATAAAACGTTTGATAATAGAAGGTAAACTAACGATGAACTTTTCAAAAATGCATGGGCTCGGGAATGATTTTATGGTTATTGATGCCGTAACGCAAAATGTTCATCTTTCTACTGAAATGATTAAACGCATGGCAGATAGGTACACTGGTGTTGGATTTGACCAATTGCTTATTGTTGAACCACCTTATGTGCCAGATAGTGATTTTCATTATCGTATTTTTAATTCTGATGGTTCCGAGGTTGAGCAATGCGGTAATGGTGCACGCTGTTTTGCGCGTTTTGTTCGTTTAAAAGGATTGACCCGCAAACGGGTATTAAAAGTTAGTACAATGAAAGGTAATATTGTTTTAACGGTCAATGCGGACGAAACTATACGAGTTAATATGGGGGAGCCTATTTTTGAACCTAGTAAAATCCCTTTCAAAGCTATCAAAGAAGAAAAGACTTATATCATTCGTGCACAAGAACAAACCGTATTATGTGGTGTTGCTTCTATGGGAAATCCTCATTGTGTGATTCAAGTTGAGAACATTGTAACAGCACAAGTTGCAACGCTTGGGCCACTGTTAGAGCAGCATGAACGTTTTCCTGAACGTGCTAATATTGGATTTATGCATATTATTGATCGCAATAACATTAATTTACGCGTCTTTGAACGAGGTGTTGGCGAAACACAAGCTTGTGGCACTGGTGCTTGTGCAGCAGTTGCAGTTGGTATCAAACAAGGCTTATTAAATGAATGCGTTAATGTTAATTTACCAGGTGGTAAATTATTGATCGAATGGCAAGGTAGTAATCAACCACTTTATATGACAGGACCTGCAACACATGTTTATGATGGTTTTATTGCAATTTAACTGCCATATCATCATCGATAATTACCTGCATTTGTTGGTTGAATTGATAGAAAATAGCAAAGCAAAAAAGCAGTAGAAACATAACGTAATGTGATAATACGATAATATAATAGATGTTAATTATGGTTGGTGAAAATATACAAAATTTAAAAGATAAAAAAGCTCAACAGAAGCCTTCATCAGTAAAGTTAAATGACGAAATTGTGGCACAATATCTTATTGATAACCCAGATTTTTTTATACGAAATGCTAGACATGTTGAATGTATGCGAGTGCCGCATCCAGTACGGGGAATAATTTCGTTACCTGAATGGAATATGGCTCGTCAGCGTAACAAAATTAATCAGCTAGAGTGTGAAATCTCGTTATTAATGGAGCATGCTAGCGCCAATGAATTGCTGTTTAATCAACTAATGGATTTGCAAATTGAGTTGATTAAAGCTCAGGATCTAAATCAATTGATAGCGTTATTAAATACATGGGCAAAATCGTTAGGTCTTAGCGGTGCTTATTTGTATCTTTTTGATGATAAATGGTTGCTTAGTGCACCATCAAATTATCATCATTTAGCGTTAAATCCATCACAATTCGATTTTATTCGTGTTAGGCACTTACAGTATAACCAACAATATTTAGGACCATTAAATTCAACTGAACTTGATTTTTTGTTACCTAAACATGGTTATGTTGGATCGGTTGCTTTATCTTTATTAGGGCAATTTGGTGATTTAGGATTGTTAATGTTTACTAGCGCTAATTTACAACATTACCAAGCTGGGCAAGGAACATTATTACTTGAAAAAATGAGTGAAATTTTACCTATTTTAATTAGCAAATGGATTATGCGAAAAAAATAAGGATCCCCTCATGAAACAGCCTAATCAAAATGACAATACTGCATTAACGTTACCTGTTGATCAATTTTTAAATTATTTAAAGTCAGAACGACAGCTTAGCTTAAATACTCAAATTAATTATCAAAGACAGCTGTATGCACTTATTTTGTTAGCGAAAGAGATAGAATTATCAACATGGCAAGATTTAGACTCATCTGCGGTAAGATTATTGATTAGTCGTAGTAAACGCACTGGTTTACAGGCAAGAAGCTTATCATTAAGATTATCGGCATTGCGGAGCTTTTGCGATTGGATGGTTAAAAATGAACTACTTACTGCCAATCCAGCTCGAGGCGTGCTAAATCCAAAATTAGGTCAACACTTACCAAAAAACATTGATATTGACGAAATTAATCAATTGCTTGATATTGATCATAACGATCCCCTTTCTGTTCGTGACAGAGCTATGCTTGAAGTGATGTATGGTTCTGGGTTACGCCTTTCTGAATTAGTCGGCCTTAACTGTCGAGAATTGAATCTTGTTGATGGTGAAATTCGTGTAATGGGTAAGGGAAATAAAGAGCGAAAATTACCATTAGGCCGAGAATCTATCAAATGGATTAAACACTGGTTATCAATGCGAGATTTTTTGGCGCCACAAGATGATGCTTTATTTATTTCTAAATTAGGTAAGCGTATTTCACCGCGAAATGTTGAAAAACGGTTTGCTCAGTGGGGTGTTAAACAAGGACTAAACAGTCATGTTCATCCCCATAAATTACGCCATTCTTTTGCAACTCATATGCTAGAATCAAGTGGTGATTTACGCGCAGTACAAGAGTTGCTTGGACATGCTGATTTATCAACGACCCAAGTTTATACACATTTGGATTTTGCACACCTATCAGAAGTTTATGATTCAGCCCATCCACGAGCTAAAAGGAGAAAATAACGATGCACTTTTATCGATCTATTAATACGATTAAAGCATTGACTTTCGATCTCGATGACACGTTATACGATAACAGCATGATTGTTGAAAAAGCGGAACAAGAAATGGTCAAAATACTCCAAAATTATGAGCAATTGCATACGCTTACAATATCCAAGTATTTGGCCGAAAAGCACACTGTGCTTTTATCTCATCCCGAAATTTATCACGATGTTAATGTTTGGCGATTTCAAACTATCAAATCGCTGTTAAATAAAACTGATATTCCAGTACAAAAATTTGCAGATATTATTGATGAATCAATATCATGCTTTAATTTTTGGCGGCACAAAATGCAAGTTCCAGAATCAACACATACGTTATTGACAAAATTAGCTACGAAATACCCTTTGGCAGTAATCACTAATGGAAATGTAGATATTAATCAAATTGGTTTAGGGGATTATTTTCAATTTTCATTGCGTGGTGGTGAACATGGGCGTTCAAAACCGTTTCCCGAGATTTTTGATTTAGCTTCTGACAAGTTAGCTATTCCATCACAACATATTTTACATGTAGGCGATAATCTATTGACTGATGTTAATGGTGCTATCAACAATGGCTTCTTAGCTTGTTTTATTAATATCTATAAGTGTGACATTTTTCAACTTGATGATGCAAGATGTTTACCTCATATGGAAATAACTCAATTGCTAGAATTGGATAATCTGCTATAATCTTACCTTTACCTGTATAGATGGACAGTAAGCCTATATAAAGATAAATTGTGTTAAGTGTAACGGTGTGTTGCGCTTAATAGTTTTGTTTTTATATTCCTGTTTGATTACAGTCAACCAAATATCTTTAAATATGATAAAAATATTAACATTTTCAACATTAATGTTGGTTAGTGTTTTTTGTTATCAAAATAGGTTTGAATATAATGGAAACTAGTCAATCATTATTAGATGAGCTAAACACCGAGCAAAAAAATGCCACCACCACTGATAATCAATATACCATTGTTCTTGCTGGTGCAGGGAGTGGTAAAACTCGCGTTTTAGTTCATCGTATTGCTTGGCTTTGTATTGAAAAGCAATATTCCCCAAGTTCAATTTTTGCCGTTACCTTTACCAATAAAGCGGCTGCTGAAATGCAGGAGCGTATTCAAGCATTAGTTGGCGAAGGTTATTTTAATGGCATGTGGGTGGGTACTTTTCATGGTTTGTCTCATCGCTTATTGCGTATGTTTTCAGAGCAAGCTAAATTGCCACCTAATTTTCAATTAATTGATACGGAAGATCAAGTTCGCCTTATTAAACGAATTTTTCGTGAGTTGAAAATCGATGAGAAGCAGTGGTCAGCTAAGCAGTGTGCTGCCTTTATTTCTACTCAGAAAGAAAAGGGGCTTCGTGCAGATGACATTGTTCCTGAAGATCCAAAACAAGTTATGTGGCAAAGGATTTATCACGATTATCAAGTCATTTGTGATAAGCTTGGTTATCTTGATTTTTCGGAGTTAATTCTAAGAACTTACGAACTCCTTTGTCAAAATCAAGAAGTTTTAAATTATTGTCACCGTCGCTTTTGTAATATTTTAATTGATGAGTTTCAAGATACGAACAAGATTCAGTACCGATTGGTAAAAAAATTGGCAGGTAATACCGCTAATGTGATGATTGTGGGGGATGATGACCAATCTATCTATAGTTGGCGTGGAGCTAATGCGGATAATCTTCAATTGTTTATCAATGATTATCCTGAAACCGAAATTATTCGATTAGAACAAAATTACCGTTCAACTAATAATATTTTAGATGCTGCAAATAAGTTGATAGCACAAAATAGCAAGCGGTTGGGTAAAAATTTATGGACAGATAGCGGTGATGGTGAACAGATTTTGCTTTATATTGGTTATAATGATATTGATGAGGCAAGGTTTGTTACAGGTCAAATTAAAAAGCGCCATCAAGAGGGTGATAATTACTCAAGCTGTGCTATTTTGTATCGCAGTAATGCGCAATCACGTATATTTGAAGATACATTATTACAAGCGGGATTACCTTACCAAATTTATGGCTCAATTCGCTTTTATGAACGACAAGAAGTCAAATTAGCACTTGCCTATTTACGACTATTACATGATCACAACAATGATATGGCATTTGAAGCGGTGATTAATACTCCAACGCGTGGGATTGGCACTATTACATTAGATAGAGTTAGAACCGTCGCCAAGCAACATAGTATTTCATTATGGGATGCCTGTTTAATGCTTATTCAAACCAATGCATTGAGCGAAAGACAATGCTCTGGCTTAAGTCGCTTTTTAGATTTAATGGAATTTATCTTTGATAAAGTGGAATCGCAACCAGTTTATAAACAACTTGATATGATTATTAAACTATCGGGTATATTACAAATGTACGAACAAGAACCCGGTATTAAAGGACAATCAAGGCTAGAAAATCTTGAAGAATTGGTATCGGCTGCTGAGCAGTTTCATCATTCTAATGAAAATACAATTATCCAAGATAATGAAACGGGTAAAACATTGACTGTTTTAGAATCATTTTTAGCATATACCTCGCTAGAAAGCCGTGATGTGATTAATGAACAAAATTCAATTCAATTAATGACTTTGCATTCAGCAAAAGGGCTTGAATTTGATAATGTATTTATTGTTGGACTAGAAGATGGCGTATTTCCAGATCAACGATCAGCACAAGACCCTGAAAAAATGGAAGAAGAGCGTCGTCTTGCTTATGTTGGTATTACTCGAGCACGTAAACGCTTAACACTATCATTAGCTCAGATAAGGCGCCTATATGGGCGTGAAGAGCGCAATTTACCTTCGCGGTTTTTAAATGAGTTACCCGTTGATGCATTAAACGAAATCAGCCATCAAGACTTTATTAGGGTATCTGATCGAAAAGAATATAATGACCCTAAAAAATCTTATCCTAAAAAAGCTCGCCAAAATGATGATGGTTATAGATTAGGTCGTAAAGTGCTACATAGCCGTTTTGGTGAAGGAACTATTGTTAGTATTGATGGTGACGGTGATCATAGGAGAGCCCAAATTGCTTTTGTTAATGAAGGAATTAAATGGCTAGTTATTAAATTGGCAAATCTAACTTTATTGTAAAATTGTAGACTGTATTGAGCTATTTTATAACATTTTATAATTAAACGGGAATTTATAGTTAAATTCCCGTTTTTATATGTGCTATTGTGCTGATTGCTCTTTTACAGATTCAGAAAAGACTATCTCGAAAGGTTTATCAGTCCGATTACAGACCCAATTATCATTTACATAATCAAAATGATAACCTTGCTTACGTGTAGCTAACCAAATCTGGAAAAGGGGTTCTTGAGTGTTAACAATAATTTTACTGCCATTAGGAAAACTAATAGTAATAACATTACCATTAGTTTCATAGTCCAAATCAATGTCATGTTCATCAACATAATTATCTAAAAATAGCTCGATTTTATTAAATAATTTGTCGGTAAGTGTATGGAATTGTGTAATATTCATAAAAGTGTAATCATTCTAATAAATCATGGTGTGATATTAGTATAAATGGATATACTCTGCCACAGCAAGGTGGCTAGAGCAAAATAAGTGTGGATTTAATAGTTATTAATTAGCGAGCGGTAAAGAGCAAGCAATAACAAGTAACTTATACTGTCTGTTGTCTTGCATTATCGTCATCCAACGGTTTAGTGTTTCAACTGTATTAATTAATGGGCCATCACCAAAATTATTTTTGATAGTACTTAATTTACCTTTTGCTAACTCCATTTTGTCGCAGTTAGCATAATAATCAATTTTAATAGAATTATAAGGTGTTTCAGTACCATCATCATTTTTTTGTATAAGTTCAGGGCTGTAATTAGTTATTTCACTAAATACTCGAATCTTGTTATTAAAAGGATGAAGTTTAATTGATTGTCTATCTAAAAATGAATAACTAATAATATTATCTTCTTTTGATTTAGAGATAGGAATAAATTGTTTACCTACTCTAGGATCTTTCAAACTTTCAATTGAAGTTTTTGTCTTATCATTGCTGTTGATTTCTTCTTCAAGTGCATGATTGAATGTTGCAAAAGAAAGGAGAATTAAAAATAAACTGATCTTTTTCATTTAAATATTATCCCCATCTTTTGATATCGTTTCTGTTGTGTTAGTTTGTGGTTGAGATTGTTGTTTTTCTTTTTCTTTTTGCATCTTTTCTTTGTATGCTTTAATAAGTTCTTGTTGTTTAGCTTCTTGTTTTTCGATGGTTATTTTTAAATCTGGACGAGCTTCAAGAAGGATTTCTTTTTTTAAATCACCCTGAAGAGAACAGAAAACACTAGTTTGATTGTTAGCAAAATTTTCTAAATAAAGTGCTTTACTAATTGTTCCAAATTTTGGTGCGACTCCGTCAATGGCATAAAAGTCATCCTGCCATTGTTTTAATTTTGCATTCAGGTCATAAATTTTAGCATTCGCTATATAAACATTAGTGTTATAAGGTAGCCAGTTAATATTATTTAATGCGTTTTTAACTTCATCTTTTTTATTATCAAAAATAAATCCCCAGTAAAAAAGCTGGCCAGAAAAATCGGTTGGAATATAAATATTTTGATAACCAGTAATTTTTAATCCTCGATACTCTAATGGTTTTTTAAACATAATTTTGTTTTTATCGGCTTGCTTCATCGACTCAACGGGGATATAAGTTATATTATTAGGTACAGTTTCTAAATCTACGTATTGTTTTATTAACTCTTGATATTTATTAAGTTGTTTGTAGAATTGATTATTACATTGAAAAAACGAGTCAATTACCTTATCTTTTTCACTTTGCTCATTATTAGTTTGTGCAAAAGATATGCAAGAAACAAATAAGGCACAAACAAGTATAGAAGTTTTTTTTAAAAGCATGGTGAGCATCCTACAATAATTAATTATATTTATTATTTTGATAGGTATTTTAAGGTAATGTAAATATCAGTGTCAATCTCAATTAATATTATGTAAATTTTCAATAAAAACCATTAGATAGCCTTGCTTAAAAGATATTTTAACTAAATCGTTAATCGCCTTATTTCGTAAGCTAACCATACCTTCCAACGATAGTGTTTGGTTAATTAAAGGGTATTGAACGCCCGAGATAGTTAATTGAGTTACTTTAGAAAATGGAATTAATGAAATAATATGATCTTTTACGTTATTGATTTTTTGCTCATATTCGGCAAGAAAAAAACGGCAATAATTATCATAAAAAGTCATTTTATACTGATAGTAATATTTAATTGCGATAGAAATATTTCCCAAAAAATGATCGCTAGCATGACCACAAGCACCATAAATATCAAATTTTGTTATTCCTTTACTAGCTAAAAATAAAATAGCCTTTTCAAAATCAGTTTTATTTTGATCGGGAGTATGGATGATTTTGGTTTTAGACGGAATTGTGTTATTAGGGTTATAACTGTCCAAATCACCAATAATAAAATTAGGCTCGATTGATGATGTTGATAAATAATTATGGTAAGCGCCATCGGTTGCAGCAATATAGGTATAGCTATCTATATCATTTGGATAAAATTTTGGTGGTTCACCATTGACAAATAACAGTGCGTTAGTGTGTTGCATCGTTATTTCCTTTTATTTGTTTATAAAGCAAGTGTATAGGCCATAATGATAGCATCTTCTTGTTGACCATCGGTTGTTGGGTAATAGTTTTTTCGAACCGTTATTTGGTTAAAACCTAGTGTATGGTACAGCTCAATTGCAGGGCTATTTGATTGTCTAACTTCAAGCCAAAGCGTTGAAATTGGGCAGGGCGATTTTATCGTTATTAACGCATCTATCAAATGGTTGAGCAGCTCTCTTGCTAGTCCTTGCTTTCTAAAATCGGGATGTATTGCAATATTAAATAAATTTGCTTCATCTGCTACATGTTGGCAAATACAAAATCCAACTATTTGGTTATCAATCGTTATTTTAAAATTGAGATAACGCTCACCTTGGTTTGAAAGGAATGTCTGTTTTGACCAAGGAATAGCATGGCAAATCTGTTCTAATTCAAAAGTTTGTATTAAATCATGTTCGTTCAGGGTGGAAATAGTTTTCATATTGACATAGTTTTTGCCATAGTTGGCGTTTTTGTTGTGGTGCTTTTGCAAGCTGATCTAAACTGGTTGTTTGAATAGTTAATGGGTTAACCCAAGACTCATCCAAGGTAATATCAATAAACCAAAGTACTGTTTTAATTTCATCAGCAGGAATAATTAATTGTTGTGGAGTTAAAAACAATACTTGTTCTTCAGTTAGATGGATAGCATTTAAAATATCATAATAGATTTTTTGTATTGGTTTTTGTTCTGCAACCACAATCAACCTAATGTCTTCACTTATTTGTGTCGCTATTTCACCTTTGAAAACATTAGCATTCCTCAAAACGTATTGAGTTATATTGCACTGTTTTAGGTACCAATCTTGTTGCGTCATTATTGACTTACTGTTTTTTATTAGAGATTAAAGATAGTTAATTGTATAATCAATGCATCAATTTATAAAGGTTTTTCATTGAGGAAATATGGCAACATCTGCTTTTACTCCAGCAAGTCAAGTACTTGAGCGTCACCATACATTTTTTAACGATAAAAATGTGTTGATAGCTGGTGATATTCAGGATAGTTATCCATCTATTATGTCGGCAAATCAAGTTAAGATTCATTGCACACAATTTCATACTTATTTACGTCTAAAAGCTAGTGCACGAGGCAATCACACCTATTTTTCATTATTGCCCGAAGCGGATTTTTACGTTGGAATGAATACGTTGATTTACTATTGGCCAAAAACAAAAAGTGAAGCACAATTCCAGCTTTCTTATTTATTGCATAATATGCCAAAAGACAGTGATATTTTTATCATTGGTGAAAATAGAACCGGTGTAAAAAGTGTGGAAGCTTTATTGAGTGATTTTGGTACAATTCAAAAAATCGATAGTGCAAGGCGCTGTGGCTTATATCATTTTCAGGCAGATAGCCGTTTAGCTTTTGATCTTGATGAATGGTGGTTAAGTTATCATTTAACTATTGAAAATCAGAATATTGAAATCAAAAGTTTACCCGGTGTTTTTAGCCAAAAAGGGTTAGATGCCGGTAGTGAATTACTGTTAAATGCATTAATGGATCGTACTGATATTATTAAAGGTAATGTATTAGATGTGGGATGTGGTTCGGGCATTTTGTCCACAGTGCTAGGTAAATTATACCCTGATCTTGCATTAACGTTATCCGATGTAAGCAGTGCAGCAATTGAATCAAGTAAAGCAACATTAAACAGTAACAGCGTGAATGCAACTGTTATGGCGAGTGATGTTTTTTCTAGTCTGAATGATAAATATCATTTAATTGTTTCTAACCCACCTTTTCATGACGGCAAACAGACCGATTACACGGCTGTTAATAAGTTAATCAAAGAGGCAAAAAAACACCTAAAATTAAATGGTTATTTATGTATTGTGGCAAATTCATTTTTACCGTATCAAACTATCTTAGATGAGACATTCAAAAGTGTTGAAGTGATTGCCCAAACGACAAAATTTAAGGTTTATCTAGCAAGTCATTAATAAGTACAGTTTGTTTATTTTGTTTTAAAAGAAAAAATAAGTTGCAATACATATTACACGTTTCAAAAAATAGGGCGATAGCATCGCCCTATCTATAAAAGTAAATATTTAGACTTAAACTGATTTCCTTATTATTGAGTCATATCTGTATTAAGATAGTACATCCTTTAATGCCTGCATTTCATTATAGGAAAAATCACAACGGGTAAGGCTTTTATCAAGAATAATAGGAATAGAATTATTCTGTCCGATTATGGCCAAAGCATTACATTTACCTCTAGTCGCATCACCTATAATGATTGGTCCACCGTCAGACTCTTTATTAAAATTGGCTACACATTTAACATCTACACCTTGTGCATTTTTTGCATGATATATAGCAGTTATTGTTTTACCATAAGATGTTAATTTAATCGGAACAATAGTAGGAGTTAATCTTTGTCCATTGATTTCATTGATAACTTTTCTCATTTTATGTATTCTTAAGATAGTTACTAAACCCATCCATACAGGCAACATAAATAAAAGAGTAAGAACAGTCGTAATCACAAATACCCTCAGCATATTATCAATAGCTAAATTGATTGTTACTAGTGAAGGATCATCGGCAGAAGCCACAGTTACAACTTGAGTATTTTTGCTTATTCCACCAGGGAGAGCTCGCTTAATAACTTGTCCTGTATTAGTGGTAATTTTCACTGAACAATTCTCAATAATACGTCTTGTATTACATTTTACTTCTGCATGATAGTCAACCACAACTGGATTCCGTGATATTTTATAATCATCAATTAATCCAGGATAATGATTCAGGGCCATAAACATAGCTAATGCAAAGCAAAATATTATCGCAAATATTGTTTTTATTTGATGTAATATGCCTTCTTGCTTTAGTTTCATAACTTTTAAAGGGCGAGTTGGAAATACTTCTACTAATTTATTCATCAATCCCATTTGATCAACTCCTTATTAAAAATAATAGTTTCATGCTTAAAGACTGAAAATTGTGAATTTAAAAGTACTTTCTTTTCATTAAATTAGACTAAATATTATCATAAAATTTACTTTTTAGGCATTGCTCGCATTGTTTACAGTAATTTGAAAAATGACTTCAAATTAAATAACTCTAGAAAACTGTTGTTGTCGTGCTATTTTCCGCATATAAATATCAAAGCACATACAAATATTGCGTATTAGTAAATGCCCTTTAGGTTGGACTACAATCACTTGCTCATTAATTGCTACTAAGCCGTCTTTTTGCAATGGTTTAAGCAGTTTTAAATCTTCTGCAAAATAGCTATCAAATTGAATGTGATATTGCTGTTCAATAACATTTTTATCTAAATGAAAATGGCAAATAAGCTGTTTTATCACATCACGACGAATTTTATCGTCACGGTTTAAAGTGAATCCTTTCCATAATCCATGCCCTTTTTGCTCAACTTGAGTTTGATAAATTTTTAGATCTTTCTGATTTTGCGCATAACTATCACCTAACATACTAATGGCCGACACACCAAGTCCAAGTAAATCAGTATCACCTTGAGTTGTATACCCCTGAAAATTACGATGCAATTTATTTTCTTGTTGAGCAATAGCTAAATCATCATAAGGCTTAGCAAAATGGTCCATGCCGATAAATTGATAACCAGCTTCGGTTAACTTTTTAATACTTGTTTGTAGGATCTGTAATTTTTGATTGGCATTAGGCAAATCATCATCTTTAATTTTTCGTTGGGCAGCAAAACGGCTTGGTAAATGGGCATAATTAAAAACACTTAAACGATCGGGAGAAATCTGAATCACTTTATTAAGCGTTTCGGCAAAACTTTCAATGGTTTGTTTTGGTAGGCCATAAATCAAATCTAAACTAATTGAGTGAAAATGATTTTTGCGTGCTTGATTAATAAGGGACCGTATTAACGTTTCATCTTGTTCACGATTAATTAGGCTTTGGATTTCGTGATTAAAATCTTGAATTCCCATACTTAACCTATTAAAACCAACACTTGCTAAATGGTCAATTGTTTGCGGTGTAATTTCACGCGGATCAATTTCGATGGATAGTTCGGCATTAGCAACAAAATTAAAATGCTTTTTTAACGAGCTAATCAATCGAGTAATTTCGGCATCGTTTAAAAAAGTCGGTGTCCCCCCCCCCCAGTGCATTTGTGTTACCGTGCGATGTTTAAATAATTTTGCACGTTCAGCAATTTCAATATCTAAAATATCAAGGTATTTGGTAACTTTTTGTGTTTGGCGAGTAATAAGTTTATTACAACCACAGAAATAACAAAGCTTATGACAAAATGGAATATGCACATAAAGCGACAGCGGTTTTGTGGGATAACGAGTTGCCGCCGATAAAAATTCCTGCTCGTTAAATTTTTCGTTAAATTCAAGTGCAGTAGGGTAAGAGGTATATCTTGGGCCAGAATAATTATATTTTTCAATTAACGCTTGATCCCATAATTGCGTATCAGTCATGCTTTTTACTTCCACTTATGTCTATCTTTAGTATTGTTATTTTTATAAATTTTTACTATTGCTTTTTGTTGGTTCTTGATTTTGGTTTTAATTTTGATTCGATTAGTTTTATTTAAATATAACAATGTGCAAATCAACAACCCAAAATATAAACTTAACATAATTAATATTGGCACTATGATTTGCTCACTGTTAATTATTAATTGACTGAATAAAAATAATGGATTCTAAGTTTAAATTATCAGTAGGAATATAATCCAATAGATTATATTCCTACTGATATCAAGACACATACTATCACGATTGTCGATTATATTTTACTATCATTAGTTTCGTTTTAATAAACTAACAATATCTTCTTTCTTTTCGTCTAATTCATCAAAATCGTCATCAGTATAACCAAGCTCTTGCATCAGTTCATCGATACGATTCAATTTGCTATCAAGATAAATTTGTTGATCTTTAGTGAGTTTGACATTTTGCTCGACTAGATCAAGTAACATATCTAATTTTGGATCGTTCTCTAACTGTTCTAATTCTTGTTGTGGCGATAAAATTGTTTTAATTGGTTTAGATTGTTTAACAGGTTTTTCTATATTGTTAGAATCTTCAATAATTAAAGAAATAGGTTTTTTGCTACCCACTCTTGGATCTTTGGTTGTTTTTGTCGAATTTTTATTTTTATTATTATCTAGCTTATTAAAGCGAGAGCCACTTGGTAAACCTTTGTGTTTGCGTTTACGCTTTAGTTCCCGAGATTCTTCATTAATCTCTTGACGGCTTTTTTTAGCTTTCTGTTTTGATTTATTTTTTAACATAAAATCTCTGTCTAATATTAGGGTTAATCATTTTACAAACGTATTTTATCAGTAAGTCCAAAATATAGCTATGATGAAGAAGTCATACTAATTTAAGATTGTAAAAAAAGGAATTTATGTATAATCTGAGCCAAATAAATTTGTTAGATCGAATCAGAGAACAATATAAAATGAAAAATCACTTAAGCCCTTATCTGAAATTTAATCGTCAAGAATGGGCTAGTTTACGTAATACTGTACCAATGACTTTGACTGCAGATGAATTAGTCTCGTTACAAGGTATTAATGAAGATTTATCCATGGATGAAGTGAGTGAAATTTATTTACCTTTATCTAGATTGCTTAATTATTACATCAGCAATAATTTTAATCGGCAAGCAGTTTTATCTAAATTCTTAGGTAAAAGCCAAAAGACGCCTTACATTATTGGCATTGCAGGTAGTGTTGCTGTAGGTAAAAGCACTACCGCCCGAGTGCTACAAGCATTATTAACCCGTTGGCCGGAACATCGCAAGGTAGCTTTGGTGACAACCGATGGTTTTTTATATCCAAATAGATGGCTTGAGGACCGTGGAATTATGAATAAAAAAGGGTTCCCACAATCTTATGATATTAAAAAACTCATTAACTTTGTTGCTGATGTCAAATCAGGACAAGATAAAGTCAAAGTGCCAGTTTATTCTCATCTAGTTTATGACATTGTCGAAGGTGAAGAAATTGTTATCGATTGTCCTGATATTTTAATTCTTGAAGGATTAAATGTCTTACAAGGCACTATAAACTATACCCAAGCTAATAACCGTGTTTTTGTGTCTGATTATGTCGATTTTTCAATTTATGTTGATGCTGATTTACCATTGTTACATAATTGGTATGTGAATCGATTCTTAAAATTTAGAGCAGGGGCTTTTAGTGATCCTAACTCTTATTTCAACCATTATTCACAGCTACCAGAACAAGAAGCAGTCAATATTGCTAATCGCCTTTGGCGTGAAATTAACGAATTAAATCTAATTGAAAACATTTTACCAACTAGAGAAAGGGCAAGTTTAATTTTAACTAAAGGTAAAGATCACAAAGTTGATTTGATTCAGTTAAGAAAATAAATTAATAGGAGTTTATATGAAATCAGTAATTCAAGCAGTGTCAAAATTAAGCATGACCACTTTGGCTATTTTATTTTCAATTGGCGTTTATGCCTCTGACCATGTAGAAGGGCTCACCTGTGAAGGTAAAAAACAGGCTATTGAGGTCGAAATTGAACAAGCAAAAAATCACAACAATACCCACAAGGTTGAAGGTCTTCAAAAAAGATTAAAAGATATTAATAATCATTGTTTAAATAATGATTTAGAAGAAAAATATAAGAAAAAAATCCAAGAAAAGACATATAAAGTTGCCAAAAGAACCCAAGAATTGGATCAAGCAAAAACAAAAGGAGATAAACAAAAAATTACCAATCAACAAATAAAATTAGCTGATGCCGAACAAGAACTTAATGAAGTTAAAGCTGAATTAGCTAAATTTTATAAAGAACTTGAAACAAATAAGCCAACTAATAGCTTAATTCACTGATTCTATAATGACGTTTTGATTATAACTCCCATTACTTATTACTTTCGATGGGGGTTATTTAGTCTTTTGCATAATATCTTATCCTTACTAGACTTTTTTATTAAAAAAGAGTATGGTGTGCGCCTTGTTACGTGGTTCGTGAACCTCCCACGCTAAAAAACTAAGGAAAAATAATGAGTAAAATTACACTACTAGGCGATCAGTCTGTTCGCTATCCAACAACCTATTGTTCTGAAATACTCGAAACGTTCGATAATAAACACCCAAATAACGATTATTTTGTTAAATTTAATTGCCCTGAATTTACTAGCCTTTGTCCTATTACGGGGCAACCTGATTTTGCGACAATTTATATTTCGTACGTGCCCAATATTAAAATGGTCGAAAGTAAATCGTTAAAACTCTATCTGTTCAGCTTTCGTAATCATGGCGATTACCATGAAGATTGCATTAATATCATTATGAAAGATCTGATTAAATTAATGGATCCTAAATATATCGAAGTCTGGGGAAAATTTACTCCTCGAGGTGGTATTTCGATTGATCCTTATGCCAATTATGGTAAATCAGGTACTCATTGGGAACAAGTTGCGGCTAATCGATTAGCCAATCACGACATGTATCCAGAAAAAGTGGATAATCGCTAATTTAATCTATCCTAACAGGAACAGTTAATGCAAACTCGTAAAGCACTAGTTATATTTTCTGGTGGGCAAGACTCAACCACTTGCTTATTGCAAGCCATTGCTGATTATGGACGTGAAAACGTTCAGGCAATCAGTTTTCATTATGGTCAACGTCACGCAATAGAGCTTGAAAAAGCCAAATGGATCGCTGATGATCTTGGCATTGAGCAAACTGTCATTGATACATCAGTTATCAAGCAAACTACAAATAATGCGTTAATTGATGACGCTCAAGAAATTAAAGCAGCTCAAGATGGCGATTACCCCAATACCTTTGTTGATGGGCGTAATATGCTTTTTTTACTTTTAGCCGGCTGTCATGCCAAGCAGCAAGGAATTTCTGACATTATTATTGGAGTTTGTGAAACCGATTTTAGTGGTTATCCAGATTGCCGTGATGTCTTTATTAAATCAATGAATGTATCAATGAATTTAGCCATGGACTATACGTTTAATCTCATCACACCACTGATGTATTTGACTAAAGCGCAAACGTGGGAAATGGCTGATAAACTAGGTTATCTTGATTATGTTCAAAAACATACCCATACCTGTTATTACGGTGTAGAAGGGGGATGCGGTAAGTGTCCAAGTTGTTTACTGCGCAATAAGGGCTTACAAGAATATATGGCTCAAGATAAATAAATTAATTCATCATTGGGTTCTCTCACCCCATTAAAAAGGAAAAAGATGTACTTAAATGTTCATTCAGAATCAATAGAAAAAGGCTTTACCCGTAAACAAAAGCAAAAAGCGCTTTACTGGTTGGCTTTTTTTCACATATTGGTTATTGCTTCAAGCAATTATTTAGTCCAAATCCCATTCCAAATTTTTGGTTTTCAAACTACTTGGGGGGCATTCACTTTTCCGTTTATCTTTTTAACTACCGATCTGACTATTCGAATTTATGGTGCAAGTTTAGCCAGAAAAATTATTTTTGTGGTAATGATCCCCGCATTGTTATTTTCATACCTGATTTCGGTACTATTTTTTGAAACCCATTGGGTTGGATTATCAGCATTGACGGAATTTAATAGCTTTGTATTTCGAATTGCATTGGCAAGTTTTGCCGCTTATTTAGTTGGTCAACTAATGGATATTACTGTTTTTAACTATTTAAGAAAAAACAGATCATGGTGGGTTGCCCCAACTGCATCGGCAATATTTGGTAATGGTATTGATACTATTGTCTTTTTTGCTATCGCATTTTATCAAAGTAACGATGAATTTATGGCCAATCATTGGATCGAAATTTCGTTAATGGACTATAGTTTAAAAATTCTAATTTGCGGATTATTCTTTTTACCACTTTATGGTGTCATTCTGAATTTTATCCTAAAGAAGTTAGTTGCAATACCTAAAAGCAACTAATTATTATAATCAATCTTTTATTTAATTACCTTAATAAACATAAAACTCATTAATTATTTTAGATGAGTTTTATGTTTAATTTTGAAAAATTATTTATAAAAATTTAGTTATAGCATTTATTTTTTGTTTTTCACGAAAAAATAAAATTTTTAACAGATTAAAACTTTCACTCAAAGTTTAAGTAACAGCATTCTTAATAAAGTTTTGCAAAAAATCGCCAAAAAACTAGCTAACTATTTTTTAAATGGTTATACTTTGTTCTTAATTTTAGTGTACGGTCGAAGGGTAATTAACCAAAAAATAAAGCCCTAGTCGTAAGAAGGGTGTTTAGCAGGCAAGACCTGGCAAACCTTGCGCTCTAATGACTGAAAGGTCCATAACACTACAAGATAAATATGGCAACCTTTTTATGGCGCCAGAATGTGTTGACAATTAAGCTAGATTAGCACGCCAAACAGGGATATTTTGTAATATAACTGTTTTGTTCATTCAAAAGCCAAAACGCCCGAAACCAACTAGAACTGATTAAACCTACGAAAATATATAAATAATTGATTTAAATGAAAAATAAAATCAATATTCTATTTGAAGGTTTTATGGAAAACACATTAATTTTTCATAATATCCAAGTTTGATGTTGTCTAATCTAACGTTAATCTAGCTGATCCCCAAAATAATCTTTTAATAAGTATTAAAACCTATTTAAGAAATTCACAAAAAACATTGATTTTATTTTTTAAATTCTCCAAATACGCTCAAACTTTCTTTACCAAAAGGTAAATTGCGGTGCATAATAGGCGACCAAGATACAATTAAAAACAACAATCACACATAATAATATAAGGTAGAGGTAATAAGATGGGATTGGTAAAACATTTAGCTGTATTTAGCCTGCTGTTAGCATTAGCGGGTTGTGATAATAAAAACGCTGAGCAAAATACAAGTGCTGAACAGGTGACAACGCAATCAGAAACAAAAGTGATTGATAATACAGCAACTGATATTAGCAATCCTAGTGATGACGGTAATATCGTACAAAATGAATCATCAAAACCAGCCTTTAACCCCACGTCAGAATTAGTTGAAAAGTACCGCGGTAAACAGTTAACTGTTATTGATAGTTCAGAAGTCATTCTTGATGGTTCAAGTACTTTAGTTATTACCTTTTCAGTTCCTTTAAATCCTAAACTCAATTTTTCTAATTTACTTCGTTTAGTTGATCGCCAAACAGGCAATGTTGACGGGGCTTGGGAGTTGTCGGATAACGGATTAGAATTAAGACATCGCTATCTTGAACCAAATCGTCAATTAGAACTCACCATTGATAAGATGTTAACAGGCATTAATGGCAGTAATTTAGATTGGGTCTATCAAACTAAAATTAAAACTCAAGATCGTAAGCCAATGGTTGGGTTTGCTAGTAGTGGCTATTTGTTGCCAAGCAAATCAATGAGCGGTTTGCCTGTAGTTACTCTTAACGTTGATAAGGTTGATGTTAACTTTTTTAGAATTAAGCCTGAAAAGCTGTCCGATTTTATTACTAGTTATGGTTTTATTAAACAATTGTCAAGTTGGGACTCTAAGGATTTTCAACAGTTTGCTGATTTAGTTTATACGTCTCGCTTTGATTTAAATCCAAAACGTAATTTGCAAGAAACAGTATTACTTAATTTATCATCCATTTCACCATTGCAACAAGAGGGTGCTTATTTTGCGGTGATGAGTAAAGCGGGTAGCTATGATTATTCAAATCCTGTGTCTTTATTTTTCGTTAGTAATATCGGCGTTTCGGTGCGTGATTATCATTATGGTTATTTGACGATCATGACGCATACTTTAGATGATGGTAAACCGCTTTCAGATATTGATATATCGGTATTATGTAGCAAAGGAGTTCGCGATAGTAATAAGGACTGTAGAACGATTTCAACAAAAACCGATGAAAACGGTTATGCCGAAGTAATGTTGCCAGATGATATGAAATATGCCTTGCTGACAGCAAGCGATGACAAGCAAATTTCTTTGGTTGATTTGGAACATGGTGCGTTGAATTTAAGCGAATATAATTTAACGGGCTCTCCTTCTTATCAAAATCAATTATTTGCTTTTGGTTCTCGTGATTTATATCGTCCAAAAGAGACAGTCTATTTTAATGCACTTTTGCGTGATGCCGATGGTCAGCCATTGCCTGCTCAACCGATTGTGGTTGATGTTATGTCGCCCGATAATTTAGTCGTTGACAATTTTACGGTTAAAGAAAATGCGGATTCAAGCGGTTTGTATCAATGGAAATATTTTATTCCAGCAAGTGCGGTAACTGGTAAATGGGCGTTTCGTTTTGATGTAGGTAATATTGGTTACCATTATGCTTATTTTAATGTGGAAGACTTTTTGCCAGAACGTATGGGGATGGAAATCACGACCGCATCCAATAAGCCTATTATGCTTGATAAACGTGTCAATTTTGATGTTAAAGGTTGGTATCTTTACGGTGCTCCAGCAGCAGGAAATAATTTAGAAGGTAATATTTATCTTAAAAAAATTGATTCAATACCTGAACTTGCTGATTATAAAATTGGTGATGTGACTGACAATAATATAGCTAGACAACTAGATAATATTGAGACGACATTGGATAAAAATGGTAATGCACAAGTTGGAATTGATACTAGCGATTGGGGTAAGTTGAGTTCGCCAGTTAATGTGGTTTTACAAGCAAGTTTGCTTGATTCTGGTGGTCGCCCTGTGACTCGTTATGCAAGCCAAGCGATTTGGCCAAGCGTTCAAATGCCAGCTGTGCGGGCGTTGTTTTCTCAATTGCCTTATTATGATTGGTCGACAGATCGATATGAAAAAAGCCCAACGGTTGATAAAGGTGATAATGCTGAATTTGAAGTGGCTTATGTCAATCGTGATGGACAAAAGCTGGCTGCTAGCCATTTAAAGGCAAGGATTGTTCGTGAGCGTCGTAATTACTATTGGAGCTGGTCTAGCGATTCAGGATGGCATCAAGAGTACAATTCGAGTGAATTTGTTTTGCAAGAGCAACCGCTTTCTATTGCTGAAAATGGTATTGCTAAAGTTTCTTATCAAACCAATGATTATGGTTTTTATCGTATTGAGGTGGTTGATACTAAAAGTAATGTGATAAGTAGCATACGTTTTAGAAGTGGTTATAATTGGGAAGACAATACTAATGGTACTAATTCAGTTCGTCCCGATCAAGTGAAGTTAAGTATTGATAAAACAGCTTATTCAATTGGTGATACCGCTAAAGTTCATGTACAGGCTCCTGTTGCAGGATCGGGTTATATCTCGCTTGAAACTAATGACGGTATATTGTGGGAGGAAAATATTACCGTTGATGATAATGGTCTTGATGTTGATATTCCAATTGAAGATTGGGGGCGTCATGATATTTATATTAATGCGATGATTATTCGTCCATCAACCGATGCTGCGGTGCAGACAATTAAACGAGCTATTGGTTTGCTTTATCTACCAATTGATACTTCTGATCGTCAATTAAATGTCAATATCGAAGCACCGAAAAAGACAGAGCCTGAAAAAACCATTCCAATAAAAATTAAATTGGATAAAAAATCAATCCAGAAAGATCGTAAGGTAACGGTGTTGGTTTCGGCTGTGGATTCTGGCGTGTTGAATATTACCAACTTTGTTACCCCTGATCCTTATAGTGCGTTTTTAGGTCGTAAACGTTATAACGTCGATATTTATGATGTTTATGGTAAGTTGATTGAAGGTAAAGGTCGTAATGTCAATGTGAGCTTTGGTGGTGATGCAATGCTTGGTGCTAGCGCTAACGGTAAAAAAGCATCAAATGATGTCAATATTGTGGCTCAACAATTGCAAACTATTAACCTTAATGATGACGGTGAAGGCGTTGTTGATCTTACTTTGCCTAATTTTAATGGCGAATTACGCATAATGGCTCAAGCGTGGGATGATAGCCGTTTTGGTAAGGCCGAACAAACTATGCTCGTTGCCTCGCCAGTCGTTGCTGAATTATTGACACCGCGCTTTTTATCGGGTGGCGATAAGGCTAACTTGGCGTTAGATTTAAATAATCTAACCGAAAAAACGCAAACAATGCAGATCGAGGTGTCTACTGATGGTTTGGTTCATCAAGATTCATCTAAAGTAACAACATTAACATTAAATAGTAAGCAAAGACAGATTATTCAAGTGCCAATCATGGCCGATTATGGTTATGGGAAAGGTTCTGTTACCATTAATGTTAAGGGTATTTTGTTAGAAGATGGTTCTGAGTATCAGATCAAACGATCTTGGAACATTGGCGTTAGACCTGCTTATGCCGCAACCACACGGTATTATTCTGTAGCAATCAATGGTGGTGAAAGTTGGTCATTACCAGAAGGTAGTATTGTTGATATGATTGACAATACCGTTGATGGTAAATTAATTGTATCAAATGTGCCTCCACTTAATATTGCTCAATATATTAAAGAGTTATTTGCTTATCCATATGGTTGTTTAGAACAAACTATTAGTGGTTTAATGCCATCGTTATATGTAAACCAAGAGCAGCTTTCTGCATTGGGGATTAAAACTGAATCAGATGACAAACGACGTGAAAAAGTGCAATTAGGTATTTCGCGTATTTTATCAATGCAACGTAATAATGGTAGTTTTGGTTTATGGAGCAAAGACAGTGCCGAGGAATATTGGTTAACTGTGTATGCGACTGATTTTTTAATCCAAGCAAGTGAGCGTGGTTATAATGTCAATAATAAAGCGCTTGATGCAGCAATTACCCGTATCAGCCAATATACTTATGATGCCAATGCATTTAATAGTTTACAAAGCTACTATGAAAATTCACAAGTAAGCTATTATACGCAATTTGCAACTAAAGCTTATGCTTTAGCTGTGTTGGCAAGGCAAAATAAAATCACTGTGCCTATGCGTAATGAAATTAATCGAATGCATCAACAGATCACTGAGAGTGATTTTAAGGTATTGTCACCATTACCTGTTGCTCAGTTAGCGCTTTCTGCTAAGCTGGCTGGTTTTGACAATATCTATAATAATTTGATGCCTCGAGTATTTACAACAAATTATGATAATCGCTATTCTTGGTTAGGCGAATATGGTAGTGCTATTCGTGATAATGCATTAGTTTTATCTTTATTGGTAGAAAATAATTTAAGTGTTGATAAGCAAGCTGATTATTTAATTCAGTTATCTGATTTGCTTGATGATACTCGCTATTTTTCAACTCAGGAACTTAACGCATTATTTGTGGCTGGCTGGTCATTAGAACAACATAAATCTTCACATAAATTTAATGTTGTGATCAACGAACAGTCAAATGAGGTTGATTCGACTTTATCACGCTCTTTTGGTTTTGATAATTTAGCCAATAGATTAACGATTTCTAATCCAGAAAATGCACAACCACTTTATATAAAATTCACCGTTTCAGGTTATGGCAAGAAAGCGCCAACACCAACGAGTGATGAAAATATTTTAACTATCAATCGTTCTTATTACGATTTGAAAGGTAACAAAATTCAACCTGATCACTTGAAAGTGGGTGATTTAGTGGTGGTATTATTGGATGTTCGAGCACATAAAGAAGAAGTTCACGATGCGTTAATTGTTGATTTTTTACCTGCTGGACTTGAGTTAGAAAATCAAAATCTCACAAATAGTAGTGTAAGTTTACAGGCAATACCGGAACTTGCCAATTTGTTAAAAGATGAAGATAGCAATGATATTAAATATCAAGAATTCCGTGATGATAGATATGTTGCAGCTGTTGATATTAATCACTATGTGAGCGATGGTACTTATCGATCGCAGGTTGCTTATTTGGCTAGAGCAGTGACGGCAGGTAATTATATGATTCCATACCCTTATGTTGAATCTATGTATCGGCCCGATCGGTTTGCAATTGGTCAATCAATTGACTTAATGTCTATTGTTGAGCGTAATGTAGAGCCCAATGAACCTAAACAACAATAGCTAGTATGTATTAATTAAATTTGATTTTTACAATGTAAACAAATTAATTAACCGCTAACAATTGTTAGCGATTAATTAATTTATACTGAAACATAGTGTTACCTGAAACTTTTTGACAAAATGAAAAAGCGCCTACTTAAAATTCTGGCTTTCTTATTTTTTTCTATCCTTTTGTTATTAGGTAGCTTTTTTGTTGCCGATTACTTTTATCCTTTATCAATAACAAAAAATAAAACGACACAAACAATTCTTGCGCAAGATGGTACACCTCTGTGGCGATTTGCTGATGAAAATGGTATTTGGCGGTATCCTATCAAATTAGATGAAGTCCCCAATGATTACCTTGATGTGTTATTAAATTATGAAGACCGCCATTTTTATGATCATTTTGGTATTAATCCTGTCTCTTTATTGAGAGCAGCTTGGCAAAATATCACCAATAAAAGAATTATTTCAGGTGGTAGTACTATTTCGATGCAGGTTGCAAGATTGCTTTATCCACACGATCGCTCCATGGCAGGAAAGTTACAACAAATATTTCGAACACTACAACTTGAATTACATTTTACAAAAGATGAAATTTTAACTTTATATATTAATCGAGCCCCATTTGGCGGGACAATCGAAGGCTTAGGAGCTGCTAGTTGGTCATATTTTGGTAAAAAGCCTAAAGCGTTAACACGTAGTGAGGCGGTTTTATTGGCCGTATTGCCACAAGCACCCAGTCGTTTGCGTCCTGATAGGTACCCCGAACGAGCCAAACAAGCACGCGACAAAGTTCTAGCAAGATTGGCCCAATATCAGGTATGGTCACCTGATATTATAGAGCAAGTTCGAAAAGAAGAAGTATGGGTTTATCCACGTAAAAAACCACAATTAGCTCCTTTATTAGCTCGAAGATTAAGTCAACAATATCCTGATGTTGATATTATTCGATCAAATATTGATCTCTCTCTTCAGTATAGCCTTGAAGATATTGCTGCTAATCGTAAAAATCAGTTACCTGCCAAAAACTCACTAGCTATATTAGTTGTCGATCATACGGATATGTCAGTAAAAGGTTATGTTGGATCGGTTGATTTTAACGATAAAGATCGATTCGGTCAGGTCGATATGATAAGTTCGCTTCGATCTCCTGGATCGACATTAAAGCCTTTTATGTATGCTTTAGCGATTGATGACGGCATGATTCATTCTGAATCGTTATTGCAAGATACACCTAGAATCAGTTCTGATTATCGACCTACAAATTTTGATGAAGATTTTTATGGACCGATAAGCGCCTCAGATGCATTAAAGAATTCATTAAACTTACCTGCTGTTGAGTTAATTGAGCTTTATGGACCAAAACGATTTGCCGGCAAGCTGTTTAGTATTGGCTTACCGCTTCAATCAAAAGGTAATGATCCTAATATATCGTATATATTGGGCGGTGCGTCGTTAAGAATGGATAATTTAGTTAGCGCATATAGTGCCTTTGCTCGCCATGGGCAAGTAAGCCCTTTGCGATTTACGCAAGCAGCTCCCTTACTAAGCAAGCCATTTATTAGCGATGGAAGTGCATGGATCACAAGACAGATGCTAGTTAATAATCATCAGCTTGCCTATAAAACAGGCACTAGCTATGGATATCGTGATGCATGGGCAATTGGGGTAAATCCTCGCTATTTGATTGGCATTTGGGTCGGTCGTCCTGATGGAACGCCCGTTGTTGGTCAATATGGCAGTCTTACAGCGGTGCCGATACTACAACAAGTTAACACGTTATTATTAAATAAAGAGCGGCGAATAAATCGTCCACTTCCCTTAGTAACTAAACCGACAACAGTAACCTTAGAAAAAATTTGTTGGCCATCAGGACAAAAGTTACCTGCAACTGATGAAAACTGCCATCGTCAAAAAAATGCATGGATATTAAATAATATGATACCACCAACACTTGATACGCTAACGGCACTTAATAATAATATTTATCGTTCAGGGTGGGTAACTATTTGGGTAAATGATGCTGGCAAACGTGTGTCAGCAGACTGTAGCAATGCACATAAAAAACAGGTTGCACTTTGGCCAATAGCTTTAGAAAATTGGCTACTACCCAAAGAACGTCGGCAATCACTAATTCCTGAAGTTGATAATCATTGCCCAGTGTTTGGTAAAGATATCTTTTTGCCACTCAATATTATTGGATTGCAAGATAAGCAATTGGTAAAACGATTACCAGGGCAGCAAGATGTCACTATCGATCTAACTCCACAAGGTGGCGTTGGTGAAAAATGGTGGTTTTTGGATGGTAAACTTATTGAGAAAACGTATGGCGATCAAAAGGTAGCTTTGACAGTTACTCATAAAGGTTTACATCATCTATTTTTATTAGATCAAAGTGGACAAATTTTACGAATGACATTTACACTTGACTAAACCAACAAGGAGCAAACCTATGGCTATTGAAAGAACCTTATCTATCATCAAACCTAATGCCGTTAAAAAACAATTGATTGGTGAAATTGAAACCCGTATTAGCCAAGCAAAACTTAACATTATTGCCTTAAAAATGCTTAGATTAACCAAAGAACAGGCAGAAGGATTTTATGCTGAGCACCAAGGTAAATCATTTTTTGATAAGTTGGTTAAATTTATGATATCTGGGCCGATAGTTGTTCAGATTCTGGAAGGCGATAATGCCATTAAACGTTATCGAGAATTGATGGGACCAACTGATTTATCTAAAGCAGCCGCTGGCACTTTGCGAGCTGATTTTGCTGACAGTATGACCGAAAATGCCGTACATGGCTCAGATTCTCTAACCTCGGCTGAAAAAGAAATTGCTTATTTTTTTGTTGATAGCGAGATAGTAGGGTAAATTAATATTGTTAAATAAATCAAAATAGTGATATAAGCTGTTTTAGCTTGTATTAGTTTTCCTAGTGTTATTAATCGAAAATTGTCACATATAACTTTAAGTTATAACCATGTGAGTATTTGTTATTTATTTATTTGATTCTTTGTTGCTAGACTTTAACGGTACATAACATAACCTTTATTAGGGAGAATCAGGATGAAATTGTTGACTAAATCACTAACAGTGGTCGCATTAATAAGTAGTATGTTAGGTGTAAATTCAGCTTACGCAGACCGCCTTGATGACATCGAAAAACGTGGGGAAATCAAAATAGCGGTATTTGATAGTAATCCGCCATTTGGTTATATTGACGAAAAGACTAATAAAATTGTTGGTCTTGACGTTGATTATGCAAATGAAATCGGTAAAGCACTCAATGTTAAAGTTGATCTTGTCCCAACCAATCCAGCCAATCGAATTCCATTATTAACATCCCAAAAAGCTGATTTAATTGTAGCTAATTTTACCGTTACTGATGAAAGAGCAAAAACCGTTGATTTTAGCCTTCCTTATTTTGCGACTGGCCAGAAATTTGTAGCAAAAAAAGGAGTATTGAAATCAGCTGATGATTTGAAAAATATTCGTATTGGTGCCGATAAAGGTACAGTCATGGAAATTACATTGCGAGAAAAATATCCAACAGCTAAAGTAATTTCTTATGATGATACACCATTTGCGTTTGCAGCATTACGTAATGGTGTTGTGCAGGCAATTACTCAAGATGATGCAAAATTAATCGGTCTATTAGCGAATTTACCAGAAGAACAGCGAGCTGTATTTGAAATTTCACCATTTAGTATTACTCAAGAATATCAAGCTGTTGGTATACCAAAAGGCGAAACTCGTTTAAAAGATAAAGTGAATCAAATTTTGTTAACACTAGAAAAAGATGGTGAAGCATTAACGATTTATAATCATTGGTTTGGACCTGAAACTCCATCAGCGATGCCTCGTGGTGATTTTAAAATTGGTAAAGGTCAGTAGTTATGTATGAGCAATTACTTGAGCTTCGTTATTTGTGGTGGTTGTGGGATGGTTTTTTAGTTACGTTAGCTATTTCATTGCTAACCATCATATTTTCAACATCACTAGGTTTTTTGCTGGTTATTGCTCAACAAAGTCGAATTAAAATTATTCAAATTATAGTAATGGGGTATAACGCAATTTTTCGTTATTCTCCGTTATTGCCTCAACTCTTTTTTTGGTATTTTGGTGTGGGTAATTTATTACCAATAGAATTTAAATTATGGTTATTTGACGAACCGCAAATCCAGTTGCTGTTTTTTTCACTGAAAATGCCGTCATTTGAATTTATAATCGGTTTAGTTGGTTTAACTTGTTATTCCAGTGCTTTTATTGCCGAAGAATTTAGAGCAGGTATAGCTGGTGTAAGGCGGGGACAAGAACAGGCTTCATTGGCATTAGGTTTAAATTGGTGGCAAAGTATGCGATTTATTATTTTGCCACAAAGTTTTCGTATTGCATTTCCGCCTTTGATTGGTCAGTACATGAATATTATCAAAAATTCGTCGTTAACAATGGCTATTGGTGTGTTAGAGCTTTCTTATGTATCGCGTCAAGTTGAAACCGAATCATTAAAAACCTTTCAAGATTTTGCTATTGCAACTTTATTATATATTTTGGCGATAGTGATTGTTGGAACTTTGGGTAATATTTATCAAGCAAAACGATTGCAAATAGGTAAGGTGTAATCATTTATGGAGCTTAAAGGTTTAGAGGTTATTTACCACAATTTCAGTTATATGATGTGGGGAAATTTTCCCGGAGGAATTTTTTTAACGCTGTTAATGAGTTTTGCCGCAATTATATTTTCAACTTTTTTGGGTATTCTTGCTGGAGTCGGGTTGACTGTCTTAAAAGGAGTTATGCGTTATTTTTTAGTTGGTATACTTGGTTTTTTAAGAGCTATTCCTGTCATTATGCTTATTTTCTGGACTTACTTTCTTCTACCTGTGTTACTTAGTTTAGATGTGCCAGCAATTGCAACGGTAATATTTGCTTTATCCTTGATAGGCGCTGCATACATTGGACATTCAGTTCATGCAGGTATGATTGCTGTGGCTAAAGAACAATGGCAAGCGGCGTTTTCATTAGGCTTAACTAAAAAGCAAGTTATTATATTTATCATATTACCACAAGCCCTTAAAATGATGTTGTCGTCTTTTGTAAATCAATGGGTATCACTGATTAAAGATACTTCGTTAGCCTATATTGTTGGAGTGGCGGAATTTACTTTTATTGCAACCCAAATTAATAATCGTAGTATGATTTATCCAACAGAAATCTTTTTATTTGTTATAGTCTTTTATTTTATCATCTGCGCCTCGCTTGATTTTGCGGTTTCGATTTTACCAAAATTATGATTATTTTGTTCTAAATAATATATAGGAAAATGCTAAGTTATTTACATTTCATGATTAAGAGAATTATCTTTCCCGGTAAAAAGCAAGCTTTTTATGTATATGTATTATCATAGTTGCTTAAATGATTGTGAATAATGTAAGTTATTTCTATATTTAACTAGACATGAAATTATTACATGTGATATTTACATGTAATAATTTTATGTTAATATAGACCATATTAATGATTACATTAAATACCAAGTATCTATGAAAAGGACAAAAGAGCCTAAAAGCTCAGCATTTTATCAACAACAATATAGACAACGCTTACGTGAACTAGGATTTATAAAAAAAGAAATTTGGATTTTACCTGAAAATACAACTAGATTACTTGAAATTGAAAAACAATTTCGTCTACCAATAATAAATAGCACAAGTGTTAATAAGAAACAGGAAAACAATGAAATGAAAAAAAATGAAGTTTGGTCAATTACCGATCTTTATCAGGCTTTGCATGATTCAGAATTATTTAATCAAGGCTTTGCCAGTGTTGAAATTATCGACGGGGTTGATGCTTGTTTGCATATCACTATGCATAAATATGGTGATCTTCCTTTATTTTTAAGTGTTTCAAATCTGCAAATAGTTGTTGAGGCGCTACTTTGGCCTGTTGATATCGTTACCCAACCGAGTCAATTTAATGAAGAAGTATTGTGTACTCGAAAACTATTTCCATTATCAACAATTGCGATAGAAACAACAGGTGATGGTTCATTAAATTATATTATGTACGGAGCATTGAGTGCCTCTTCGTTATTAAGTAACATTATTTATGAATTAGAAACTTTATCGGATAATGTTATTAAAGCTACCGAAGCTTATGAACAGCATATTAACTTTAACAAATTGAATCAAAATTGATAACAAGGAGATTTACAATGGTTATCTTCAAGAAACTTGTTACAGCACTTCGTGGTGGTGTTAATGAAACGGGTGAAGCAATTATCGATACGCAAGCTTTACGCATATTGGATCAAGAAATTCGTGATGCAGATGCTGAATTAAAAGAAGCTAAAGAATCATTGGCAAACATACTTGCTCAACAAAAATTAGCAGATAAAGAAGTTGAAAAAACTCAAGCAGAAATTACTGAGTATGAAAATTATGCAATCAAAGCATTAGAAAATAATAATGAAAATTTAGCTTTAGAAGTTGCTGAAAAGCTTTCTGTTCTTGAAACTAAATGTAAAGATCAAAAAGAACAAGCAATATATTTTGCTGAAAATGTAAAAAATTTACGCCAAACAATATCACAAACAGAAATTAATATTTGTAATCTAAAACAACAAGTAGATATTGTAAAAGCTACAGAAAGTGTTCAAAAAGCACAATCAGCAATTGCTCAACGTTATGGTAATTCAACAACCAAATTACAAACAGCCTTAGATTCTTTAGAGCGAATCAAAAAACGTCAAGAACAAACGGCTGCAACGCTCGAAGCAAAAAAAGAATTATCGGTATCTGAAAATCAAGATTCACTTGATCGTAAACTTGAGGAGGCAGGAATAAAATCGAGCAATCAAAATGCCGCAGCAATTTTAGCCAGATTAAAGGAAAAACAAACGAATTAAATTTTTAGGTTTTATTTTTTTAAGTTAAAATAACCGAATAAAAATATAATAATAGCTAGCCAGTTATAATAACTGCTTAAAAAATATGAGTGTAAAGGAAATATAATGGAGTTTTTCTGGGGGATATTTTTTTCTTTTCCCGTTGTTATCTTTAGCGCCTTACTAACACTTTGTGTTCTGTATTGGTTAGTTGCTGCAATTGGTATTTTAAGTATTGATTGCTTAGATATAGCAATTAACTTAGATGATATAGCTGCTGATATGCCTTCTTCAGGATTTGGTGGTTTATTATTAAAGTTTGGTTTTAATGAAGTGCCAATGACATTAGTTATCACCTCAATTTCTTTTTTCGGATGGGCAATTACTTATTTTTGTTTTCGGCTCTTTATTTTACCTTTACATGATTTTATTTTATTTTATTTTTTTGTTGGGGCATTCGTTTTTGTTATTGCGCTAATTGCCGCTGTTTACCTTACTGCATTTGTCATAAAACCTATACGTCCTATATTTAAAAAACTAAGTATAACTAATGATTACAAGTCGCTATTGGGACAAATTGTTGAAATACGATCTAGTATCGTAAATGAAATAAAAGGAGAAGCAATTTATGAAGATGGTGGAGCAGGACTAATTTTACAAGTTAGAGGGAATAAAACGTATCAATTTAAACGTGGAGATAAAGCAGTATTACTGCGATATGATACAACCAATAATTGTTACGAAATCATTAGCATTGAAGAGTTTAACGGATAATTAGAATTAATTTTTTGGAGAATAGTAAATTATGTCTATAAATACTGATACAGTAATATTTTTTCTTATAACAGTAGGAATTATCTTTTTAGTTATAATGGGATTTTTCTTATTATTTAAAGCTTTTTATATTAAGGTTCCTCAAGGTACAGCGCTTATCGTTAATGATATGACCTCAAAACCTAAAGTTCATTTTACAGGTGCTTTAGTTTATCCTGTAATTTATAAAAAAGAATTTATGAAAATTTCATTAATTACTTTTGATGTAGAACGCCGAGGAAAAGATGGTTTAATTTGTAAAGATAATTTGCGAGCAGATATTTGTGTCGCTTTTTATCTTCGTGTTAATGAAACTACTGAAGATGTTTTAAAAGTTGCAAAATCAATTGGTGTAGATAGAGCATCAGATCAAAAAGCTGTAAGTTCGCTATTTAGCGCAAAATTCTCAGAAGCGTTAAAAACTGTAGGTAAGCAATTTGAATTAGCCAAGCTATTTGAAGATCGTATGAATTTTCGTGAACGTATTATTGATGTTATCGGAAAGGATCTTAATGGTTATGCGTTAGAAGATGTTGCTATTGATTATTTAGAACAAACTCCAATAAAATCACTTGATCCAGATAATATTTTTGATGCTGAAGGGATAAACAAAATTACTTCTATTACTGCCGTTCATAAAGATGAAACGAACAAACGTGAAAGAGATCTTGAATTAGCATTAAAGAAAAAAGATACCGAAACTATTGAAGCAAAATTAGAACTTGAGCGTCAACAAGCCGATGCTGAAGCTCGCCAAAATCGTGAGATCGAAACAATTCGTGCTCGAGAAAAAGCAGAAACATTAAAGGTACAAGAAGAAGAACGTTTAAAGGCTGAGCAAGCAAGGATTCAGTCTCAACAAGAAATTGAAGTGCGTGAAGAAAACCGTTTACGTGAAGTTGAAGTTGCACAACAAAATCGTTTGCGAGCTATTGCTATTGAGGAAGAACGAGTCGAAAGAGCACGTTCACTAGAAATTGTTGCTCGTGAACGTGAAGTTGAATTACAACGTATTGAAAAAGATAAAGTTCTAGAAGAAGAAAAGAAACAGATCGCTAATGTTATTCGTGAGCGTGTGGCGGTTGAGAAAACAGTTGCAATTGAAGAAGAAAATATCAAGGAAGTGCGTGAAGTATCTAAAGCTGATCGTGAAAAACAAACAACCATTATTGAGGCAGAAGCAAGAGCTGAACAAGAACTAGTTAAGCAAGTAAAGCAAGCAGAAGCAGATGAGCAATCATCTAAACATCGTGCAATTGAAATTAGCACAATGGCACAAGCAGAACTTGAAGCTGCAGCTAAACAAGCTGAAGCAAAAAAACAATTAGCTCAAGGTATTGAAGCAGAAGAAGCGGCAATTGGTTTAGCTGAAGCTAAAGTTCGTAAAGCACGAGCTGAAGCAGAAGAAAAAGAAGGGTTAGTAAAAGCTAATATTACAGCAGAAACCCTACTTGCTGAAGCAAAAGGTAATCAAGAAAAAGGCTTATCAGAAGCCAAGGTCATTGAAGCGAAAGCAATAGCGACCGAAAAACAAGGCTTAACTGAAGCTAAAGTACTTGAAGAAAAGCTATCTGCTCAAGCTCGTGGTGATGAAAGAATCGGTTTTGCTAAAGCAGCTGCAACAAAAGAGCAAGGACTTGCAGAAGCACTAGTCATTCGTGAACGCTTAACAGCAGAAGCAAATGGTTTAGTCGAAAAATTCCAAGCGATGGCAACAATGAGCGAACAATCTCAACATCATGAAGAGTTTCGTTTGGCACTTGAAAAAGGCTTTGAACAAGCCATGGCTGCAATTGCTGCTAATAAAGAAATCGCCAGAGAACAAGCCGATGTGCTTGCTGCAGCATTTAGTAAAGCAAATATCGAAATTGTTGGTGGTAATGATAACTTCTTTAATAGCTTTTCTAAGGCAATTAGTGTTGGTAAAGCCATTGAAGGAACTGTGAACCAAAGTCCTGTTTTGCAATCTGCATTACAATCAGTATTATCACGTTTATCAGGTAACAAAAATATTGATTTAAAAGAAACTTTGAAAAATACTGACTTAAAAGCACTAGCTAAACAATTTTTACCATCAGATAGCAACCAAGAAAATAATGGTCAATAATCTGATATTTCTTAATAATTCTTAATTCGAATTATGACTATCAACAGTCTTCGGTAGATTTAATATTTCTACTGAAGACAATGACCTTTCTGTATAATGATCAATGAGTTTAAAATGGCAGAAATAGAACAAGAAAATCAACAACAAACAATACTTGATAAAGCCGTTGCCGAAGGTGGCGCTTATGAAATTCTTCGCAAACGTTTAACATCGCTTGGGCAGGAACTTAACCAAAAAGTAGAAACACTAAACCAAAAAAGACTTTCTGAATTTGGTAAAAGTGACATGTCAATTATTAGCCGTATTCGAATAAGAACTGAAAATAATTGCATAGCAAGAGATATCGTCCGTTTTGGTGATTGGTTATTGTTTGGATATAACGTTTTTATGGGTTTAAAAAAAGAAACCAAAATTGAAGACGTTTTTTCGCTTTATCAACTAAACGAACGTGACGGTAATTATGAAGCGGATCCTGTTGATATTTCTAATACCTTTTTAAATATTGATCGTTTTGTTCAAGATTTTAATGAGCTATATACTTATTATAAAAATGCGCAATTATTACAACTTGTAGAGCGGGATGGAAAGTTACTTGCTAGTTTTCAAATTGGTGAACGAGTTAGTGATATTCGCGTTTTTCGTTGGTCTATTTCAAGTGATAAAAAAACCATTAATTATATTGATAATCGTGGTGAGCGTGATATTGCCTTGCCTCCTGCTTATGATTTTGAATGGATCGAAACCACGCGTGAAAATATCGTTAATGGTCGATTCCCACATATCAATATATTAGATACTGTTTTTGTTGAAACAATTGGCGGTGATTTAACCATAAAATGTGAAAATAATACCAACGATGGCCTAGGTATTTATCACGAAGATGTTATAGATAAAAATCAATCCGTTAATGATGCTAAAATAGAGTATGCTAAAGTAGGATCATTAATTCTATTAAAGGTCTTACCTTACCGCGAAGATAAGTGGCGGTATTTAGTTTATAATACATTAACACAATCAGTTCAAAGAATTGACTTTATAGGTCAAGCTTGTATTCAGTTACCAGATGATCATGGCATTATTTTTCCTGGTGGTTACTATTTACAAAATGGTGAGTATAAAACCTTTGATCAATCAATGTCAGGAATGCGTTTTCGACGTATTAGGCGTTCGCCCAATGGTGAAGATGTTTTATACATATTTTATGATCCAACTTCTGGTCGTTTAGCATTATTTAACTACAATATGATTGAACGAAAACTGGATAATCCTATTTTAGGTCATGGTTATGCAGTTTTTGAAGATGGTAGAATGGTCGTTTTTGAGGGTGAAAGCAATGAACCAACTCGAGTCCACCCAATGCAAATTTGGCAAACTCCATTTTATAGTGATGAATTTGCAGCAAAACAACCAACAAATAATAGTTTTTTAGGTAAAATTGGTAATGCTGAGCTAGTTAGAGGGATTTCAGATCTCTATTTTATTGCTCGTGAAATTGATAATCAGTCAGTATCATCACAACTATATAGTAAATTAGCTGAAGATACTAAACGTCTTTTCGATACTTATTTTTGGCTAAATGATGAACAAAATTTACCTTTTCTTCCCATTTTGCGTAATATTTCACAGACAAGTGAATTAGTTCTAGATGAGTATGAAAAAGTTGAAAGCATACGCCGGCAATCAGACAGTGCTATGCGTGAAGCCATTTCAAACCAACAAGATCTGTTAACAAAACTTTATCCTGATAGTTGGAAAGAAACTCAAGAATATGTTGATGCGCTTAATGCAATCAAAATGCAATTAGGCAGCCTTGTCACGTTAAGAACTTACCGTTATATCGATTTAAATCAAATTGATATAATGGAAAATGAATTGAAAGAACGCCAATCTATTGTTTCTTTAGCTACAGCAAAATTTTTAGGTAGTGAACAAGCCTTACAGCCATTTATATCAAAAATTGATGATATTGAAAATGATATTGCTAAAGCAGAATCAGCTGTAAAACTTAGTGAGCCAACAAAAATGGCTAATGATATGTCTAATGATTTAGATATGCTATCCCAATTAATGGCATCATTAAAATTTGATGATGTTACATTACAGACTAAAATCATTGAGTCTATCGCTGAAGTTTACGCTAAGCTAAACCAAACAAAAGCAAGAATTAATCAAAAACGAAAAAATTTTTCTAGTGTTGAAATGGTCGCCCAATTTGGCGCTCAATTCAAACTATTTAATCAAAGTATTGCTAATGCATTAGGTCTAGCGACAACACCTGAAAAATGTGATGATGAACTTTCTCGGCTTTTAGTTCAATTAGAAGAACTTGAAAATCAATTTAGTGAAAATGAAGAATTTTTAAATGATATCTTAACAAAACGCGAAGAGATACTAGAATCATTTGAAACGCACAAACAGGCACTATTAGAAGACCGAACCAGACGTAGTGAAGCACTGCTTACCGCAGCACAACGAATTTTAGATAGCATCCCAAGAAGAACGGCAAAGTTTTCAGATCAAACCGAACTCAATGCTTTCTTTGTAGCGGATCCTTTAGCCCAAAAGATTCGTGAAATTGTCGAAAAATTAAGGGCACTGTTTGATAATGTAAAAGCTGATGATATCGAATCCCGTTTTAAAAGTGCACGAGATCAAGCAATACGCTCTTTACGTGATAAATCGGAGATTTTTGAATCAGGTGGAAATGTTATAAAACTCGGTCCAAGACATAAGTTTAGTGTTAATACTCAAGAGCTTGATCTAACTATTGTACCTAAAGAAAACCACCTATATTTACAACTAACGGGTACCGATTATCAAGAAAAAATAGAGCACCCTAAACTAGAAAGTTATAAGCCATTTTGGACTATGTCATTAGAATCCGAATCGCCTACAGTTTATCGTGCAGAATATCTTGCTTATTCAATCATTAATTCAGCATTAAAAAAAGAGCATGAATTGAGTTATGCTCTTTTGGTAACTCAATTAAGCCAACCTGAGCTTTTAAGTAAAACAGTTCGCGATTATGCTGCAATACGATACCGCGAAGGTTATGAAAAAGGTATTCATGATCATGACGCTACCAAAATTCTAACAAAACTCATTCCTCTTGGTGAAATAGCAGGGCTACTCCGTTATAATCCTTTAGCACGTAGTTTAGCTATGCTTTATTGGCATTATAACCACAAAAATGATATTGCTAAGTTATGGCCTGAACGCGCAAAAACCTGTATGGATATTTATTCACTATTTGGTCATGAAGAAGGTTTAAAAAATCTACGTACAGAAATATCAGATCAACTAAACTTATTTTTACAAAAATACCCAATACAACATGAACACTATCATATAAAGCAGGCTTCAGAATATTTAAGTTATGTATTAGCTCAAACTCCACAGCAATTTACATTAAGTAAATATAGCCTGACATTGTTTGAGGGATTAAAAACACAGCTAGAGCAATCCCACATGTGGGGGGATTTTAATCAATCGCAAACAAACCTAATGACACGCCTAGCCGACCGTTGGAACTTAATTGAAAGTTGGTTTAAAGGACTATGTACACTACCTCAGTACCAAAAATTCGCAGCTTATATTGCTGAAGCTACTATGCAATGCATATTAGATAAAGAAAATAGCATAACAACTACAGTTAGCGAAATTGATTTGGATATTACGGTTAGTGATCTATTAGGTGAACATCCAAGCATTAAACAAGGGGTGCTAAATATAAATCTAGATGACTTCTTTAGTCGTATGCGTAAACAATCACGTGTGATCATTCCTGAATTTCAGCATTACCAAACGCTTCGTCAAGAAGTTTTAGAAGAGCAGCGAAACTATTTACACCTTGAAGAATTTAAAGCAAAACCATTAAGTTCATTTGTACGTAATAAACTCATTAACCAAGTCTATCTACCAATCATTGGTGACAATTTAGCAAAACAAATGGGTACCGTCGGAGAAAGTCGCCGTACTGATTTAATGGGATTATTATTACTCATTTCACCTCCTGGTTATGGTAAAACCACTTTGATGGAATATGTGGCTAATCGTCTGGGATTAATTTTTATGAAAATTAATGGACCAGCATTAGGCCATAGCGTGTTATCTTTTGATCCTGATCAAGCACCAAATGCGACGGCTCGCCAAGAACTTGAAAAGCTTAACTTAGCACTTGAAATGGGTAATAACGTTATGCTTTATCTTGATGATATCCAACATACCAACCCTGAATTTTTACAAAAATTTATTTCACTTTGCGATGGTTCTAGGCGTATTGAAGGGGTTTGGAAAGGCAAAACTAAAACGTATGATCTTCGAGGCAAAAAATTCTGTGTCATTATGGCTGGTAACCCTTACACCGAGTCAGGTGAAGTTTTTAAAATTCCTGACATGTTAGCTAACCGTGCTGATATTTATAACTTAGGTGAAGTACTAGGGGGCATGGATGAAGTTTTTGCATCAAGCTATATTGAAAACTGTTTAACGTCCAATTCAATTTTATCACCACTTGCATTGCGTGATCTAAATGATCTGTATAAATTTATTGATTATGCAAAAGGTAAACCATTAAATACAAATGAGCTCAGTTATGCTTATAGCCAAGCTGAAATTAGTGAAATTGTTGCCGTCTTACGTCATTTATTGACGGTTCGTGAAGTCGTATTTAAAGTCAATCAACAATATATTATTAGTGCTGCGCAATCAGATAAATACCGAACTGAACCACCATTTAAATTACAAGGCAGTTATCGAAACATGAATAAACTTGCTGAAAAAATATCTTCGGTAATGAATGATCAAGAACTCAATCAAATCATTGAAGATCATTATCTTGGTGAAGCACAATTACTTACAAATGGCGCTGAAGAAAATTTACTAAAATTAGCAGAAATTCGTGATGTATTAACCAAAGAGCAAAGTAAACGTTGGCAACAAATTAAAGCCGACTTTATGCGCAACAAAAGGCTTGGTGGAGATGAAGCTAATACTGGTATTCAAATAGTTACACAGCTTGCTGATTTAGTACAAAGTGTACAAGCATTAAAGTTATAAAAAGCTTTCGGTAGGGATTTAAGGTGTCAGTCACGCCTTTGTGCATCATTTGTTGAGGTTGGCACTTTTACTATTTTGAGTAACATGATGAATTTTAAATGATAATGTAGTTTAATTGTAGGAATTGCTAGCCTTGCTTACAGTGATTTGAGAAATTATGGTAATGAATATATATAGAAATAATAATCATTACCGATTTAACTAAACTGTAGATATACAAAATAAAATATATGATAAACAGTTGCGCATTTTGAGTCGTTTTAACATCCACATTAAGGTTAATCATCAATGAAGATATTAATTGTTGAAGATGATAGTTTGCTACAAAAAGGACTATACGATGGCATAACATCAAGTGGTTATGTCTGTGAAATTGCTTCAAATGGTAAACAAGCGGAGGATTATATTCAATTTGGGCAATTTAGTTTAATTATTTTAGATTTAGGCTTACCAGATTGTGATGGTCTGGATCTGTTGATCCGTTGGCGAAAAAATAACATATCAATCCCTGTACTGATTTTAACAGCCCGCGATACGATAGAAGATAGAGTTGAAGGCTTAGATAACGGTGCTGATGATTACTTAATCAAACCTTTTTCCTTAACCGAATTATTAGCCAGAGTGAGAGCGTTAATTCGTCGAGATCAAGGATCTGCTGATAATCTTATTAGTTATGGCCCCATTACTATTGATATTAAGCATCAAAACGTAATGCTTAATAATCAAGAAGTACTATTAACACCCAAAGAGTTTATTGTACTGTCTCGATTGATGCTAAAAGCGGGTGAAAAGGTACACCGAGATTTATTGCAAAACGATCTTTATGATTGGCAAAGTGATCCTAGTTCCAATGTCCTTGAAGTATATATACACGGGTTACGCAATAAATTAGGGAAAAATTTGATTCATACAGTACGAGGCTATGGTTATCAACTTAATGATAAATATTGATAAGCTAATTAATTTAGATTAGACAATTAAACTATGATTTCAAAATCATTTAATAATATACGTTACAGCATTCGTTGGAACCTTTTCTTTACTTTAGGTTTTATTATGTTGTTTTGTCAGATTATTACCGTTCTTTGGTTATGGCATGAAAGTAAAGAGCAAATTGATGTATTGGTTAATTTAACACTGAGCCAAAATAAAATTGATGAAGTTGTTGAAAAAGAAGAGTTAGAAGCCATTTTTGTTTTATTTTTTTCTGCTTTCTCAATGATGTTAGTCACACTGTTTTTAGCTTACCAAGCCATCAAACGAATCACAAAACCACTCGAGATTTTGGAAAAAAATCTTAATCAACGTACTGAAGAAAACCTAAAACCCATTGAGCCAATTAGTAATATGGGGGAGATTAAATCGATTACATCAGTATTGAATAACCTTTTTGTTAGGTTGAATAATACATTAATTCAAGAACGCCTTTTTACTGCTGATGTGGCGCACGAAATGAGGACACCTTTAGCAGGTATTCGTTTGCATCTAGAATTGTTAGAAAATAAAAATAATATTGATTGCACAGAGTTAATTGATCGTATAGATCGATTAGTCAGTACTGTAGAGCAGCTATTAATGCTTGCTCGAGCTAGTCAAAAGTTTACTGTAGGACAGTATCAACATATTAATTTTTATGATGACATTATGATTCCTCTGTCTGATGAACTAACAGAATTGATTTCAAAAAAACAGCAACAGCTTCAATGGTATTTGATTGATAAAGCGCTTATTTTTAATGGTGATGCAACCTTAATAAGGCTATTAGTTCGTAATTTAGTCGAAAATAGTTATCGCTACAGTCCTGAGAACACTAAAATAGTAGTAAGTTGTTATCAAGATAAAAAAGACATCGTTATTACGGTGGAAGATGAAGGTAAGGGGATTGATGAATCTAAAAGTGAGCAGCTGACACAAGCTTTTTTTCGTATGGATCGTAAGCATAATGGTATTGGGCTTGGGTTAAGTATTGTTAACCGTATAGCTAAGCTACATCATGGCCTATTTACTTTGAAAAATAGACCTGATATTACGAAAGGAGCTATTGCACAATTTCGAATTATTGATTCAGATCGTCAACTAAACGAGTGATCAAATGGTTGTTGCTATTTTCTTTAATTATTGATATTAAAAAACGTTGCCAAGTTCGTTCAATTTTAGCTTTAGCAAAAAATGGAATGTAATTGGCAATAGGAATTAAGGTTGAGTTACCAATATTATCAATAATAACTAAACGACTTTTTTCAGCACTTAAGTGTTGAAATAAAATATTTTTGCTTTTTATTGTCATTGTAATAATGCGGTCTTTCAATAAAGCTGATTTTAGCGTTTTTAACGCTAGCAATAAATCATCATAATATTGCTTAGTTAATTTTTTATCAGCGAGGTATTTTTCAAGCGGTATAGCTATTTCACCAGTATAATCTCGTATAAGTTCAAAAACATGGCCTTTACCATAACTAGTGGAAACTGGGCCGTAATATTTTGCTAGCGCATCAAATGACACATTGCGTTTAATCAGGTGTTTATAATAGGATATTTCTCGATTTGTTTCCTCTTCGGCACCAACATTATAATTTACTTTGATACACTTACTAGGATCATTAGGATAATGATAACACTTTCGATGTAATCCTTTGCTAATATAACCTTCTTCTGAAAGTTGAATTGTATTGCTCATTTATTAAAATAATTTGTTATTCAATGTTATTTTTTAGTTTATCAGTAAGTACTCTTTCTTGCTATGATTTTTTCTTTTTTACTCTAGCGCTTTTGTATTATTTCTGTATAATATTGCAACCCACGTTACGACAATGTTTTCCCAACGTTGTTTGCGGTTGTCGATATTAATATAACCACTCGAAGGGGTGAGTTGACTAATTGATACAATCAAAAAGTGTAAATAAATCAAAAGATTTATTAACGTGAGATTAATTTAAAATTGGATAATTACGAATGAGTACTTTTTCAGCTAAACCAGAAACAGTAAAACGCGACTGGTATGTTGTTGATGCAGCAGGTAAAACGTTAGGTCGTTTAGCTACTGAAATCGCAAGCCGTTTGCGTGGTAAACACAAAGCAGAATATACACCACATGTTGATACAGGTGATTATATTATCGTTATCAATGCAGAAAAAGTTGCTGTAACAGGCAAAAAACGTACTGATAAGATCTATTATCGTCATACTGGTTACATCGGTGGACTTAAAGAAGCGACTTTTAAAGAAATGATTGAACGTCATCCTGAACAAGTCATCGAAATTGCTGTAAAAGGCATGTTACCGAAAGGTCCTCTTGGTCGTGCAATGTACCGTAAACTTAAAGTTTATGCTGGTAATGAGCACAATCATGCGGCACAACAACCGCAAGTGTTAGATATTTAAGGGGGATAAAAGATGGCTGATAATCAATATTACGGTACAGGTCGCCGCAAAAGTTCTGCTGCTCGTGTATTTATCAAACCAGGTAGTGGTAACATTGTTATTAACAAACGTTCATTAGAGCAATACTTTGGTCGTGATACTGCTCGTATGATTGTTATGCAACCATTAGAGTTAGTTGAAATGACTGACAAACTTGATCTTTACATCACAGTTAAAGGTGGTGGTATTTCAGGTCAAGCTGGTGCGATTCGTCACGGTATTACTCGTGCATTAATGGAATATGACGAAACTTTACGCTCTGCATTACGTCAAGCAGGTTTTGTTACTCGTGATGCACGTCAAGTTGAACGTAAAAAAGTGGGTCTACGCAAAGCTCGTCGTCGTCCACAATTCAGCAAACGATAAGTGCGACAAGGTCGTGCTTACCAGGCCTAAAATATTGATTTTTATCAATATTTTAGGTGGACATTTAGGGTTGAAAGCCCTAAGTGTCTCTACACAGTATCTAAGTAGGACATTATATACAGTGTCCGAAAGGATACTGTATATAACCTACCAAAGGTACAGTTGGTACTATAATCTAGTTGAGATAAATCAACTATTATAGAAAACTAACTCTCTTTTGACAATTCAATTTAAACACATCTGATAAATTCTGATACTTTCCAACAGGATGCAATAGATATTATTGTAATCGTAGAAGGAGAGGAGAGAATTCCAATCAGCATATAGTTTAAGCTGAAATTGATGAAGTGTGTGTAGTGATAAGTGCAAAAGCTGTTATTATCATTGTTGAATCAGGATTGCAGTAGTATAAGCAAGAATGAGAGTTCAACCTGTTATATGGCTAACAGTAGTCTAGGGATAGTGCGAGACTGGCAACGGTCTGGTGCGGAGCTTCCTGACAATGTACCCCCTTGAGGAATATGTAGTAGCTCAAACTTAATCTGACAGACACATATTACTCATCAGCTTTCATTTTAACAAAATGCGTGTCCGATGAGCAAAATAAATTCTCCAATTGCTTTTCCTTAACCAACCCCTTTGCATCATTCCA